>JABMOK010000110.1 GCA_013204155.1 Pseudohongiella sp.
ATATTATAGATTGTAGTTATCGATTGTAGTTATCGATTGTAGTTATCGATTGTAGTTACTTGTCGATTGTAGTTACTTGTCGATTATAGATATCGAATTTCTGTTGACTAAAAATGGTAAGGCTCATGAACGTGTTACGAAAGTTACGATTAATAGGTGTGTTGCTTATGGCTACTGGAGTATCTGCACAAGCTTTCTCTCAAAAAATCGTGGTCGCCCACCGTGGTGCCAGCGGGTATTTGCCTGAGCATACGCTGGAAGCCAAGGCCATGGCTCACGCCATGGGAGCGGACTATATCGAACAAGACGTAGTAATGACCAAGGACGATCAGCTTATCGTATTGCACGATATCACTCTCGACAGGACCACCGATGTTGCCGATCAGTTTCCGGCTCGAGTTCGGGACGATGGCAGATTCTATGCCATAGATTTCACCCTGGAAGAGATACGCCGGCTTAATGTCAGCGAAGGATTTTCAATGGTCGGCGGCGTTAAGAAACAAAGCTTCCCCAATCGATTTCCGATGGGGAATTCTCAATTTCGCGTACCAACATTCGCCGAAGAGATCGAGCTAATTCAGGGCATGAATAAATCTACCGGCAAAGACGTTGGTATTTATCCAGAAGTAAAATCGCCGGAGTTTCACCGCGCCGCCGGCAAAGATATCAGTACCGCCGTGGTAAAAATGTTAAAGCACTACGGTTATACCAGTAAGCAAGACAAGGTATTTCTACAGACTTTCAGTTTTGAAGAATTAAAAATTATTCACGACGAAATTCTTCCGGCTGCTGGAGTCGAGTTGAAACTGCTTCAGTTAATTGACAATGCGGACACCAATCCATGGATGTTCGAAGCTAACGGGATGGAAAAGCTGGCCAATTTTGCCGATGGAATCGGGCCGGAGAAAAGTCTGATAATCGATCGCGCTTCGACGAAATCGAAATTACTTATTACCGATCTGGTGGACAGGGCTCATGCGGCTGGCATGTTGGTTCACCCCTATACTTTTCGTTTAGACCCGGGCCAGGTGCCACGATATGCGGACAGCTTCGAGGAAATGTTGGATTTATTCTACTTCAAGGCAGATATCGATGGCGCTTTCTCGGATTTTCCCGATAGAGTTGCCGACTTTTTGAAGAACAATAAGTAGTAGTGGGATATGTAGTAGTGGGGTATGTAGTAGTGGGGTATGTAGTAAAGAGATAATTAGTAAAGAGATAATTAGTAACGAGACTCTCGGTAGCGGAATAATGAGTAGCGGATTAAGTAGTTGCCGCTAACTTCATGCTCGATGTCTGGCAATACCATCGCGCATTAGAATTTGTAGCGTATCCCGATAAAACCAGCTCGGGGGGAGCCTGCTCCGAGAAAGATGGGAATAGTCATATCTTCAAGCACCGGCACTTCGACTTCGCCAGGCTCTTCGCCCAATAAACCAAAGCTTTCATATTCTTCGTCGAGCAAGTTTTCCAGCTTGGCAAATATTTCCAGTCTCTGGTTAATGCGGTACCGCCCGCGAAGATTTACTACCCCATAGCCGGACACTTCGCCTAATTGATTGGACTCGTCTCCACGTATTACCTGGCTGTCATTGCTTAAGATATCGAGGCCAAGGTTCACGCCATTGTGGAGCTGGTAATCCGCTGTCAGCTTGAACTGATTTCGCGGAATACCTGGAATGCTATCGCCGCGACGTACGTTGATCTTACCTGCACTATCTGCAAATTCATGATTAGGACTTAATACCTGGAAATCATCTTCAAAACTTGCATCGACAAAGCTGTAGGCCAGCAACCAGCTAAGGCTCCGCCATTGACCTCTCAGGCTACTCTCGAAACCTGCTCGCAGTGTCTCATCAACATTGGCAAATAGGCCGGTAGAACGGCCGGTGGTTTGAAACAGGATGTCGTGTTTATTCGTGGTGTGAAAGAAGCCAAGGGAATAGCCAAGGTTGTTGATAAATCCGCGCGCGCCCAACTCAAAGCTTTTCGCGATGACATCGTCCAACGGCGGATCTGCAAGAAAGGCATTGGGAAGGCGACATTCAAGATCGACATCAGCCGGATCTTCACCCGCCGCGATCGCATAGGCCACCGCCAGATCAAATACTCCGTCGTTGCAGGCGAGCTCGATCGGAGTTGGCGCTCTCGATGATTCGCTATAGGATGCATACAGATTGTGATCTTCGCTGGCTTGCCAGGTAATGCCAACAGATGGGTTGAGTCGAAAGAAATTGTGATCGCCATTCAGTTCCGGGCGCTGGCCGGATCTATCTCGCAAGACCACATTAGTATTGTTAGCACGGGCAGAAATCGTAACGGCCAGTGCGGTATTCAAATCCAGAGTATTGGTGAAATACAGGCTGCTGGATTCGGTTTGGGTATTGATAGAAGTTGCGGCCGCGTCGACGAACGTGCCTGTGCCTAGCCCAATGGTGAGTCGAGTAATCGGATTCATATTCGCAAGCTCGAGCACCGAATTAAATTTTGACTCGCCCTTATAATAGGCTCCGCCAGCAATCAGCTGACTGTTATAGCCCAGGAAGTTTCCCGTTAAGGTCCACTGAAAATCCGCGCCGGTGCTATTCTGATCGCGATCACTCAGATTATTAATTCCCTGGTCGGAAAGAACACCGGTTCCAGAAAGCTCGCCGGAAAAACTTTCCAGATTAAATTCTTGTTCAGCATGCAGCAGCAAAGAACGTTGATTAAGGAAAGTTTCGAGTGCATCGACATCGTTGAATTGGCTAGCGCAGATAGCGTTATTGTCCAGCCCTAGCAGTTCCAGCGCATTGGTGTCCAATCCGTCGATCAGTTGCTCGCTAGCACCGAGCTCGCAAATCGAAAAATCAGAGCTGTCACCGTTAAAGGAATCAGTTTTGTTTTGTCGATAGAAAATATTGCCACCAAAACTGATGTTAGCACTGACTTCCTGTGCAAAATCGAGACTGATCATTTGCAATTTGTTGGCGGTAATATCGGGTCCGGTAAACAGGGCCTTACGGTCAAGCTTTAACAGCTCGACAGGTGATGCCCCATTACCAATCAGATCAGAATCGCCGTATTGATAATTAAGATTTAGTCGGCTCAAGTCGGAACGCCAACCGATGCTTCCATAGAAATTCAGCGCCTGGGATTTCGATTCGTCCCGCCAACCGTCTTCATCAAAATATTCCAGATTGCCGTAGTAGCCAAGGGAGCCATTGTTAGCGCCCAGCTCCAGGGTCGTTGTGGTTCGGTTGAAAGATCCTTTGCTGATTTCGGCGCCGAATCCTTCAAAATCGAACCCGTCTTTCATCTCGATAGCCAGAGACCCGCCAAGGCTGTTGAGGCCGAACAGGGGATTCGCGCCGCCGGCCAGCGTTATGTTCTGGATAGCCGACTGTGGAAGCAGATCCCAACTCACCGCATCACCCAGAGGTTCATTAATCCGCACCCCGTTCTGATAGACGGCAAGCCCCTGCGCCAGACCTAGCAGTGGAGAAGCGGTAAACCCCCGGTATTGCAGGTCGGGTTGCAGCGGATTGTTTTGCGCGTCATTGAGGGAAATGCTGGTAAAGCTCTGTCTTAGGAAATCGGCGATAGTCAGGGAGTTGGCATTCTCGAGGTCATTGGCATTGGCATTCTGCACTGGGAAAGGGATCTTGTCCTTATCCAGGCCCGCTCCGGCTGGCACCACGCCGATAACCAGCAGTTCTTCAGGTTCCTGGGCGAAAGACTGTAAGCCCACTGTCTGCAAACCAACAGACAGCGTAAACAGTAAAGCCGGAAAGCCGCGCATACATCCCCTTAAACTACTTACTACGCAAATGGACAAAGCAAAGCGCCGAGTATAGCAGAAGCATCCTCGGGTAAGCAGCGACATACCGTCAGGACGAAAGGCTACGGCGTTAAGGGAGTTCACTCCCGCTAGCCAAACAAGACGCCGGACATTGGAAGAAACTTTTGACGCCTGATTCCCAGACAGGTAGATTCACTCTCAGACTTACTCATCCCATTGCGTGTCACACAGGAGAGGAAATGGCGACGGTCCTGATCACTGGAACAAACCGAGGAATCGGCTATCAATTTGCACAGAAATTTCTACTGCGCGGTGACCGTGTATTGGCAACTTGTCGAAGCATCGAGATTGCCGATGAGTTGAAGCAGCTGGGAGTTACTCATCCGAATCTGGAAATACTGGAGTTAGATGTCTCCTGTTCGGAATCGATGCAAGATTTTCCGCATTTGTTGCACGGCGAAGCCATCGATATTTTCGTTAATAACGCAGGAGTCTACGGGCCGCAAAGCAGCGCTTTTGGAGCGATCAATGGGCCAGCATGGGCGGAGGTTCTGCAGATAAACGCGATTGCGCCCTTATTACTCACCCAACTTATAATCGATAATCTACGCAAGGGTAAGGACAAGAAGCTGCTCTATGTCACTTCCAAGATGGGTTCTATCGAAGACAATAACGGCGGCGGTTCATACATTTACCGGAGTTCGAAAACAGCCCTCAATTCTGTGGTGAAGAGCTTGTCGGTGGACCTGGCTAGCGAAGGATTCAAAACCGCGGTGCTGCATCCGGGCTGGGTACTTACGGATATGGGAGGACCCAACGCACTCATCGATACCGACACCAGCGTAACCGGCATGATGCAAGTGATCGATGAGCTTGGGGTAGAGCAATCCGGGAGTTTTTTCAATTATGACGGCAGTATTATTCCCTGGTAGTTTGATTGACAAGGCAGGGAAATGCTCCGCTTATGGCGATACCCTTCTGCTATAGCTTTTTTTGCGAGTATCGATCCCCTAATCGAAATATGATAAGGTAGGCGCCTTTTTTGCCAGCCACTCTGGCTTCCACTCTGGCTTCCACTCTGGAATGAAACGACACATGCTGCAGCGAATTTCGCGCGTACTAATAATGGTGCTGTCTTGCCTATCGGCCAAGGTAGCGATAGGGCATGGCGGGGTTGCCTATGAAGAAGACCTGTGTGTTATCAACATCAATTTCATGCAGGCGCATTTCACTGTGTTTCAACCCGAAACCAGAGACAGCGATGAATTCTGTGAAGAATTACCGGATGTCGCTCGATCGGTTTTTGTTATGCAATATCTGCACGAATTGTTGCCAGAGATGTTGCTCGATTTTCGCATTATTAGAGACGTCAACAATGTTGGAACCTACGCGACGTGGGAAGATATCCAGGCGATCGATGATTTGGAGGCAGCGACGGTCTACTATGAATCGCCCCGAATTGAGCCCGGCGGCTATTTTAGCGCGAGTTACGAGTTTGCTGCCAAGGGGACGTATATCGGCATCGTAACTGCCGAGCATCCAGTCGAAGATAGATTCTATAACGCCGTATTTTTCTTTAAAGTGGGTGGGCCGGACTACGGTAGCTTCCCTGTTTTTATTGGATTTCTAATCCTTCTCCAGCTTTTGTACTGGTTGAGTAGTGGAGGCCTGATTCGTCTTCGGCAACGGCTTGACAGAAACCGACAGGCACTCTGATTTCTGCTTCTGATTTCTGCTTCTGATTTCTGCCTCTGAATTTCATCCTCCAGCCCGAAAACAGGCTTCTAATTCAATTTTTTTGAATTCCTCGTTACAAGTTTACGCCACGTAACACCACAAGCATTACAATTCTTCGATGCCCTAAACGCACGTTTACCGACCTGGCTTCAGTCACAAACAATTGCGCCGATGAATAGGAGGTGTAAACTTTACTTCTTGGCCCATTGTCTTCAGGTAATTTTGCGTGAATACCAAAATTCTGAGATTGAATAAGGCCGGTGTACCAGTAAGTTGGCTAACGCGTGAACAGACAGCAACGCTATTAGTTAAGGATCTGGTAATCTGGTCTCTCGGTAGCACCGTGATAGAAATGCACGGGGGTTACAATCGCCGGGGTGTGCAATCTATTCTACGCTTGCCCAGCATTATTGCCTGCCATGGTAAAGTCCACACAGAATGCTTCGACCCTCCTCTGGAAAATAAATTTCTTTTCCGTCGCGATAAAAATATCTGTCTCTACTGTGGAGAGCAGTTTATTGTTGCCGACCTGTCGCGGGATCATGTGCAGCCGCTGTCAAAGGGAGGAAGAGATATTTGGACCAATGTTGTCACCTCATGTCGACGCTGTAATAACCGCAAAGCCGACAGAGTGCCGGAGCATGCCAATATGCAATTACTGGCCATTCCCTTCGTGCCGAACCAATATGAATTTCTCTATTTGTCTAACCACAATGTGCTGGCCGACCAGATGGAATTTCTCAGTGCCAGATTCTCTCGTCATATTCAGCTCGGCTGATTGTTAAGGTAGCTAATCCAGCTCAATTAGTCTGCTACAAAAACTTGGGGCGGGAGAAGCTTGCCATCAGAACTCAGGCTTTTAGGCGTTCCTCAGTTTAATAAGAACTCACTCAGCGAGCCGCTGGTTTCATGGGGGGAAAAGGAGATTGCGTGTTAGCATGCTCCCGTCCCAATTCAAACAAGCAATTTTACCATGCATAGTCCAACACCAAGGCATGTAGCAGGTTTTTTCCTGTCCCTGACCGCCGCCATTATGTGGGGCGTGTTGCCGCTTGCCATAAAAGAATTATTGGCCGAAATGGATGCAACGACTATTGTCTGGTATCGATTCCTTGTCGCGGGTCTGGCGCTCTTCACCTGGCTTGCCTACTCGAGGCAACTTCCTGCGATCATACAAAAGGGGAGTCAGGTTCGTTATTTTCTTTTACTGGCCGCGGCGGGTCTGTGTTGTAACTATTTTCTTTTCTCTTATAGTCTGAATTTTGTCAACGGGGAGACCACCGAAGTCGTGATTCAATTAACGACTTTGTTTCTGATCCTCGGCGGCGTAATTATCTACAAGGAGCCATTCTTCGCGCTGCAAAAGCTCGGCACCAGCTTGATAGTTGTTGGGCTGCTGCTGTTTTTTAACGACCGGTTGGCGGAATTTGACAGCTTTGATAATCGCGAAGCCATCGGGGTTTTGGTTCTCCTATTTGCCGCCATCACCTGGACAGTCTATGCACTTTTGCAGAAGCAACTGTTGGCCAGTTTTTCTTCTGCGCAAATTTTATTTTTAATCTATCTGTTTTCGGCACTGGTGTTACTGCCGTTTATTAGCCCATCGAGTCTGTTTCAATTGACCGGGTTTCAACTTTTTCTGCTGCTGTTTTGCTGTATGAATACCTTGGTTGCCTACGGCTGTTTCGCCGAAGCCTTGAACTGTTGGGATGCCTCCAAAGTATCTGCGGTCTTGGCGCTGGCACCAATATTTACAATTGGCGGCTTGAAGCTGGTGGTGCTGGTGTCGCCGGATTACCCGTTCTCTGATCGGCTCAGCTTTTTGTCCCTGACGGGTGCCGTATTACTGATAATCGGCTCGGTGTGTATAGCGCTGCTGCCGATACTGAAACGGCCTCGTTACGCCGATCTTGCCGATGCCCCTTCTGTGGATGCCTGAAGAGTAGACTCTCTGTGCTAAGCGTTGACTAAGGAGCGGAAATGCTAAAAACTCGGCAATCAACTAATTCCGCGAATCAAATAGCAGAAAAACTGGGTATTACCATGAATCTAACGAACATGAATCTAACGAACATGAATCTAACGAACATGAATCTATCGAACATGAATCTAGCCAAGTCTCTTAAATCCGCGTTGGCAATTCTCCTGCTGGTCAGTACAGGGCCGTTGTTTGCCGAAGTAACAAGCGTTGAAATCACCCATCGAGAAACCTTGTCCGATGAGGCTAGCGATTTCACTTATGAAGCGGTCTACGGCGTGCTGCATTTCAGCCTCGATCCCGCTGATCCGGCCAATGCGGCGATTACGGATATCCGCTATGCGCCGGTAAATAGCCAGGGTTTGGTAGAATTTTCAGCCGATTTCAAGATGTTGGTGCCACCTGCTTCAATCGCTAACGGAGGATTGTTGTATCACGTTAATAACCGGGGTAGAAGTACAGTTCCTCCAGAGATATCCCTGCAACACCCCTTAAGCGCCATGGGCTTTACTTATCTGGTTACCGGTTGGATTAACGAACTGCAACCCCGGGAGGATCGTTTGCGCCTGCACGCACCGATAGTTGGATCTACGCAAAACCCGATTACCGGTGAAGTTCGCTACGAAGTCAGTGTCGGCGAGGCAGCAAACGGGGTGAATATTGCGACGGATGGACATTTGGCCTACGAACCAACGGTGGCTGGATTGCAGAATGTGCGTTTGAATCAACGCCTGTATCAGGACGACCCTCGTATTCCAATTGAGAGCTCGCAGTTCAGTCTCGATGTTGAACCAGAACTTGAAAACAATCAGGCCCTTATCACGCTCAATCTGGATGGCGGATTTCAGCCCGGCTATATCTACGAACTAGTCTATGAAGCCAAAAATCCGGTTCTCGCTGGAGCGGGCATGGCAGCGATTCGCGACATGGTTTCACTGATTCGTTTTGGTGGAGATAATGCAGAGCAACTGGACCAACTGAATCTGCCGACAATCGAGAATGCGGTGGCCTGGGGTAATTCCCAGAGCGGACGTCTATTGCGACAGTATATGTATGACGGTTTCAATGCAGACCTGGAAGGTCGCAAGGTATTTGATGGCATGATCCCGGTTATTGCGGGTAGCGGCTACGGCATGTTTAACAACCGCTTCGCCATGCCCACAAGAACCAATGGTCAACACTCCAATCATCTATTCCCCAATGATTTATTTCCGTTTACCTATGGCGAAAGCACCGACCCTTTTACTGGTCGCAGCGATAGCATATTAGGCAAGTCGCGCGCTACCAATACCGTGCCCAAGGTAATGCATATCCAGACCTCCAATGAATATTGGCTACGAGGCGGCTCACTTCCGCATACTAACCCGCAAGGGACTCTGGATGCTGTGCTTCCAGAGGAAGTGCGTTTCTATACCATCGGCGGCTCTCAACATGGCTCCGGCAGTGGTCAGCCCGAACCGGCGAATTCGGGTCAGTTGCCGCGAAATCCAAATATGTGGACACCTTTCGAAGACTCGCTGATCGTTGCGATGTATAACTGGGTAGCCAATGATGAGCAACCGCCGGCATCCAGATATCCCAAAATTGCCGATGGCACTCTGGTCCCCTCTCACACCGAGCGTGGCATTAACCGCGATGCATGGAATCGCTTAAGTGGAGTCAATCATCCCGCTGCAATCTATGTCCCCGCCTACGTGGACTATGGTGATAGATGGGAGGATCAACGCATCGTCGATCGACATCCAACATCGGCCAGTCAGTACTACCGTCCATTGGTGCCGGCGGTAAACACAGACAACAATGACTTTGCCACCAGTACAGTTCTTCCGCCCCTAACACAGGTGCCACTTGGCACATTTATACCCTGGAATCTAAGGGCGGTTGCCAGTGGCGCGGAAAAATCGCTGGCGCGATTGTCCGGAGGCTACATTCCTTTTTCGGCGAATACCGCAACAGCGGTGCAATCACGGGATCCAAGAAATTCGATAGCGGCCTTATACGCTTCATACGATGATTATCTCGAAAAATACGAAGCGGCCACTGACAAGCTGATCGAAGAGGGCTATCTGCTGCCTGGCTTTAAACAAGTGATTATGAATATCGCGAACAGTAACGGCTCGGTATTCGAATAGGGGTTTATGTGATCTGCACGCGAAGCCGAGTCGGCGAGTCCCTTGGCGCACAATCAAGTGAACACGGCTGGTCTTTGCATTTCTATAAACCTAAAACAGCAAACCTCTTGTAGCTATAAGTAGTTATCCGCAATCCTGACGCCATTACTGAAGTTAGGCGCCTGCCCTCTACCCTGTCTTTCTTGCAATCAGAGTACGTTTTAGCGCGGCTATTTTTTCAGATTAAGCGAGGACAGAACACGTTAGACTGAATCTCTGGCGGTAAGTGAAAGCGCATTTTTATTCGAATTCCGAGATGTCGCTGGAGGAATCCTTGAGTCGAAGACGAGTTCCGCAGCGCTGAAAAAATAGCCGCGCGTGTGCTCGCAAGAAAGACAGGGTAGAGGGCAGGTGCCGGAAAAATTTCATCTAACAGAGGCGGCAGCAAACATTATCGGTAGTCCAGTGCCCGTGCTCTTTTTCGAATTCAGCGCGCTATCCAAAAATTATCAGGATTATCTTATTGAGCTAACTGAATATTTTGTGAAGATTTCTCAGACTCTCCCCCGAGATTAATCATCAGGGGGAAAGGCAAAAGAAATTTTCGGTAGTCTGGGCAAACTGCATCGATGTGCGGTGGTGTCTGTAGATGCCGCCTCTGGACTCGCTCCGCCATTGAGGTTAAGAAAGCTTTCTTCACCATTGTTGGCAATACAAATAAGATTTTCGGTGCTACCCCCTTGCTTAACCAGGCCGCCCCAAACTATGTTCGGAGAGTCCAGGCCCGTCGCTTTATGCCACGGTATCAGCAGGGCGTGACCCGGTACGGTACCGCCGCCGACAAACTCATTGTCATGAATATAGATTTGTTCCGGATAGGGGTCGTAGTCAGGGTCTTCGATGCTGCGACCGCCAAGCGCATAGCTATATATCATCACATTCACACTATTGTTATCTGCGAATCGATTGCCAAATACTTCGATATTGTCATTGGCCAGTATTAACAGTCCGGTGCCATCAGGAACATTGCCGACAATATTTCCTTCCGGCGCGAAGTTTTCATTATTGTTTTCAAAAATTTGATTGTCAAAAACGCGCGTGGCTTGACCTCCTTGCACCGGCAGGTTTGGTAGATCGAACACCAGAATGCCGCCAGTGTTGTTGGTAGCAATATTGTCGTAAACATCAGCAAAGGTAGAATTCTCGATCTCGATACCCGCTACATTATATTCCGCACGGGAATTACGCACGATGATCTGGCTGGACTGACCAACATAAATACCCGCATCGGAAGCGCCGATCGCGACAGACCCTTCGATCAGCACATTTTTGCTTTGTACGGGATAAATACCATAGGCACCGTTATCTGTATTCGCGCCACGGGTCCATTCTGTGCGCACACGGCGGATGGTGACATTGGTGCTTTCATTTATCTTAAGTGCATCGCCCACGGTATCCTCGATGGCGATATCCTGGATAATGAAATCGTCAGCGGTGACTAAAAGTCCTTCAGCGCCCTGCACCTGGTTCTTGAACGATAGAATTGAATCGTTCATGCCAGCGCCGCGAATAGTCACCCCGGGCACAGCCAAGGAAAGACTGCGGGTAAATTCATGAATCCCGGCGGGTACTTCGATAACATCACCTGGCTTGGCTTCGATCAGTTGTGCCTGGAAAGTTTCTGCGAAACTGAGTTCGGGTGCCGGTACTTCGGACTCGCCGCAGGAGATCAGCAAGACGGCCGTTGAAAATGGGATGGCCAGCTTTAGAATGCCTGGTGTGATTGTCATCATAGTCTCCTGGCGACTGTTGTTTTTATGATTGTGGTATTGCCCCTATAATGGCACAAGAATGGCACAAGCTGTGTATTTGCAAAATCTTTCATGAAGGGTTTCCCCTTTAGGTCTGCCTTCTTCTCGCTGGAACAACTCATTGGAACAACTTACTGGAACAAAGTGGCGGCCTGCATTTACTATTAAGTCAGCATTAGATTCTCAATCTTTAAAGATAGCGACGCTGGTCCAGATATTGGCGGATTTTTTCCAGCTCTTTTAGCTGTTTTTCTATTTTGGCCGCTGGAAACACACGGGCAAATTCTTCGAATAGTGGTGCCGTACCGGCTATGGCCAAATTTCGCATTTCTCTGCCTTTAGCGGTAATCGTAACCTTCTTCTTGCGTCCACTGCTCTCATCCGGCTCAACCTTGATCAGCTCCTTGGCCTCCAACTTCTTGAGCGTATTGGTCATTGCGCCTGCGGTTACCTGAAAGGCTTTCGCAAGGCGACCCGGGGTTGCTTGGGCGTCAACTCTAATAAACCAGTTCAAAACGCCAAATTGAGAATTGCTTAAGCCATCTGGCAAACCCTGTTCAAACAAAGAGGTACTCAACTGGGAAATAATCCCGATTTCATTAAATAACTGGAACATCACGAATTCGTCGCCTGCTTTTTCCCTGGTTTTATTCATCATTCACTCCCGCTGGACCTATTTGACTGACTCTATAGGCGGTGCAGCTATTGTAGTTGCAATTCATTTAACATTAAACACTTTAACATTAAATAGTTTAATGCTAAAGTATCTCTCGTGTCGCAATTATGCGCGAATGAGAAGAGGAGAATTTTGATGCGGTACTTGATTTGGTCAATAGGGATTCTACTGGGTCTTGTGCTGGCATTTCTGGGCATCCAGACCCTGGCGTCAGAAAGAGTGGAAGTGGTTCAGTTGCACACGCTTGATGATGCGGGAAAACAGGCGACAACGCGGCTCTGGGTAGTGGACGATGAGGGTTATCAGTACCTGCGTGTGGGAGCCGATGGCTCGGGCTGGTTTAGTCGCATGCAGAAAAATGGCGAATTTCAGCTGACTCGAAATGACGAAACCCTGGGTTATACGGCGCTGCCACGGCAGGAAAAATCAGACAGGATTAACGAGCTGATGCAGCAGAAGTACACGTGGGGAGATACGTTTTTTGCCTATGTCGTAGGCGGAAGAGAAGGTTCAACGCCGGTTGAACTGCATATTAGCCAATAAAATTGGCTGGCTAAGCCAGCCTTTTAACAAGGCTCTTGCAGCAAACCGGACATTAAATACCAATTCGGCTGAGGGTATTGATCACTTCCCGGATCAGTTTCTCCGCCACCGGGTGGTTAACCGCAAAGATTGCTTCCAGTGCAATGGCATCATCCATTACCGTGTTTTCAGCGCTGTCGACTTCCGGGTTGACCAAATCATCGATGTCACTTTCGAGTTGACTAATCGTGCCTACCAGCTGTTCATCAACACCCTCTGTTTGCTTGATTTCTGACAGCAATTCACTAATCAGCTGCTTGATTCTTTGCTCGCTCATACCCTGTTTCCTATTAACTGCATCAACTCAGTTTTGCCTTGATTCAACCCAAGTCAAGTTTACTCCATGCGTTAAACATTCGCTTGTTTAAAGCCAACAAAAATAACTTTTTTAAATAAAGGAACCCAAAAAGAAGAAATTTAATCTTCGACACGATTGATTGGAAGCCGTTGCAAACACCGATAAGAGGCGGGAAGGAGAGCGTTTAGAGGGATGGAGTAGTTTTGCTCTCCACCCCTCTAAGAGGTCTTAACAAACATTGTTGTCAGGCATTACATCAGTGTTTCCAGCGCGGCTCCGATTCTGGCCATTTGTTCTTCAGTAATCATGCCAGTTAGCACTTTTTGGAATCTTTCCAATTCCACTCCGGAGAAGATGTATTGCCAGCGATAAGCCTTGAGTATTCCATCATGAATAGCAAGTTTTTGCTCTTCGCTAAATTTTCTTTCATTAATGCTCAGAAAGTAGTCGCAGTCCGCTCTCGATTGCATTTGCAATATTCCATCAACGGCAACCGCTAACTGAATAAGATCATCTACCGCCTGGTCTCGTTCGTGTTCAGAAAGTTTGTTGTCTTCACGGACCCATTCCAGTTCATCCAGAATTGCATGCTGGCTTTCTTCCTGCCAATGATAGAGGAATACATCTTTAAAAAGAGGTGACAAATTGTCTGAGGACTCGATGCTCTTACGGTAGTGAGCCTGGGTAAAGAGCTCGATTAAACAAGTTAATCCCAATACCGACCATGTGCTCTTGGTTAACACGACAGAGGCAACATCATCAGGCTGTGGCATAAAGCTATAGCCGACCGGCATTCCCTCAGCAATCATACGTTCCAGGCGGCGAAACAATTCTTGATGCTTGAGCTCTTCGTCGCTAAAGCGGATCAATGCCTCCAGTTTAGTTTGATTGCCCAGCCAATGGTCACGGCTGATTTCCAATATCTTAGCGTTGATAAATCGCTCCACCAGACCGAACATATTGGCATATGTTCTACCCTGGATATGACTGAGGAAGCGCGCCTCTTGCGGGTCAAGAAAATCAATCTTGCTAATTTGTGAGATGCCGTCTGGCAGCATGGTCATTTCAAAGTCAAATGAGCGGCCACGAATAACATCTTTATCGATGTCCCAGCGGATGCGTTTCGAGACTTCGATACATTTGCTATAGCGGGCAATTTCCTGGGTATCTACCTGTGCGTTCATAATCTTCTCCTAAACTTTGTTTATTGGTGTTTTAGCTAAGTACTGGAGCCATTATGTGGCGCTGGCAAATATTACACATGAGGCATATGTCCTGATTTAGCGGGGAATTGCTGGTAATCACTGGGACAAACGTCCCGATTGCACACCAGTACCGAAATCAGCCCGCTAGAAATCGACCGGTTTTAGTGATAATTTCTCGGCATGAGCCGGCAAACAATTCAATTTACCAAGACAGCTGATAATGTCCGCTTAGCCTATGGAGTATCTGGTTCGGGACCAATTCTGGTGAAATGCGCGAATTGGCTCAATCATCTTGAATATGATTGGGAAAGCCCGATTTGGAAGCATATGCTCGAATTCTTCAGTGCACACTTCACCCTGATCCGCTATGACGAACGCGGCTGCGGCTTGTCTGACTGGGATTGCAAGAACAATAGTTTCGAAAAATGGGTTGATGACCTGGAACAAGTAATCGAAACCAATGAGCTGGATAAATTTCCCTTGCTGGGGATCTCCCAAGGAGCGGCGGTAGCGATAGAATATGCCCTGCGTCACCCGGAAAAAGTAAGTCATTTGATTTTGTATGGGGGGTATCTCGTTGGCCGAGACAAGCGAGGATCTAATGAGTATAAAAAACAGCAACTGCTACTGGCAATGATTGAAAGTGGCTGGGACGATCAGAATCCCGCTTTTCGCCAAGTGTTTGCTTCACTGTTCGTTCCCAATGGAAGCCATGAACATCAACAATGGTTCGCCGAGTTATGCAGAAAAACGGCAACTGCGGAAAATGCCCATCGAATACAAACCATCTGTTCAGGTGTTGATGTAAGAGAGCGTTTAGATGAGCTCGACATACCGACTCTGGTATTGCATGCCAAAGACGATGCGATGGTCCCGATTGAAGCGGGCAAGTACATGGCGGCAGAAATTCCCAATGCACAGTTTGTGCAACTCGATAGTGCTAATCATCTTCTACTCAGTGACGAGCCTGCATGGGAGCATTTCTGTGATGAGGTTTTACGTTTTCTCAATGTGCCGGAACAAAAAGTGGAGAGTGTAGAACTAACAAAGCTTGAGCTACTCACGGCCAAAGAAAAGAGTATTTTGGCCTTACTAGGCCAAGGCTTAAGCAATAACATGATTGCAGAAAAGGCTTTTCTCAGTGAAAAGACAATTCGTAATCATCTGACTAATATCTACGACAAGCTGGGAGTATCCACGCGCTCAGAAGCGATTGTGCTGACTCGATCATCTATTCTATAAAGGCCTGCTACAGCTAAGCCAGTAAGCCCTCGATAGTCCTCACTCGGTGACTCTCGCTATCGGTGACATAGACCACCCCCTCGTGCACACAGACCCCATGTGGGCGATTAAGTTTGCAGGACAGTGGATCCCCATCCGGGCCATCACCACGCTCGCCACTGCCCAACACGGTATCGATAATGCCGCTGCCAAGTGACATCCGTCGGATCACATGGTTCTCGGTGTCCACTATATAGAGGCTATGGTCTGCCCGTGAGTAGGCGATTCCCTTGGGACCGTTAAAGGTGGCCTCGAGTGCGGCACCGCCGTCGCCGCTATAACCTTTCTCTCCAGTGCCGGCGATACGCTGTAGACGGTTACCCTGGATATCGAGTTGGTAGACGGCGTTACCCTCTCTGAGGACCAGATAAGCATTGCCGTCAGGATCGGTATCCAGAGAGCGGGGCCCGAGCAAGGGCGTCCCTTCCAGAGGCCCGCTATCCGGCGTAGCGATGCGCTCGCCGGTGCCCGCCAGAGTGGTAATGACACCGGTTTCAATGCTCACGGTTCGAAGCCGGCTATTGCCAATATCGCAGATGAGTAAATTTCCCTGGCTATCGAAAGCCAGACTGTGAGGTTGTCTAAGCTGGGCAAGAACCGAAGAGCGGCCATCGCCCGAATAACCCGCCACGCCCGTTCCGGCGACAGTGGAGACGAATCCGCTTACAGCGGCTATTCGGCGTACCACGTGTCCGTCGCGCTCAACCACGTAGAGATTGCCTTGCTCATCGAATCGAATCTCATGGGGTGCAGAAAAAGACGTCTGGGAGGCCAGTCGCGCTTCCCTGACAAAGCCCTTCTCTCCGGTGCCGGCGATAGTGCTTAGGCGCTTGCTGCCTAAGTCCAGTCGTCTTATGCGTCCCGTATCAACTTCGCAAAAATACAATGCACCGTCCGGCCCGATGACCAGGCCATAGGGATTGTTTACTGGCGTTTCGGTGGCCAGTAAGCCGTTAGCCCCTTCTGCTTCATAGCCCGCGATACCGGTGCCGGCGATGGTGCTCACCTGGGGTGCCTGAGCGACACTTAGGCGTGCTGCGGAGAAGGCCGCCGCGCCCAGTACAGTTTTGATAAATGCGCGTCTAGTGGGGCGGAACATGGTTGTATCCTTATTCTACTGTCAGCGACGGAAGACGGCGTTTGAGATCAACCGCCACAGGCAGGCGCTGGATTGAAAAATTAGTATTGTTTTTTACCTCAGTCCCAAATACTCTCACATTTCAGAGTCGAGAATAAGACTAATAATGGCTCAACCGATGAGCATTGAGGAGAACATCATGTGTGATCTGGATACCCAAAAAGATGCCGACGAATTTTTGCGTCGCAAAGGCGATATGACCCGTAGGCAATTTGGCAAATTGTCTGCCGCCGTAGGGGTGGCAATGGTATTGCCAACTGTGGCCAATGCCCAGGCAGTAACAGAATCGGATGTCGACATAACAACTCCGGACGGGGTGGCCGATTGCTATTTTGTACACCCTTCCAGTGGCAGCCACGCCGCTGTTATTGTCTGGCCCGATATCCTGGGATTAAGGCCGGCGTTCCGAGCGATGGGCAAGCGCCTCGCCCAGTCAGGCTATTCAGTATTAGTGGTGAATCCTTTCTACAGAGATGCCCGTTCTCCGGTGGTGGGAGAGGGAGCCAGCTTCAGTCAGCCGGAGATTCGCAGCCTGGTATTACCGATGGCAGGTCATCTCAACGCCGAGACTCACTTTACCGATGCCCGCGCGATGGTGAACTTTCTGGATCAGCAGGCTTCTGTAGATACTTCACGCAAGATTGGTACCACGGGATACTGCATGGGTGGGCCGATGGTGATGCGCACCATGGCGGCCGTACCTAGCCGTGTGGGTGCCGGTGGCACTTTTCATGGTGGCGGACTGGCTACCGATGCTGACAATAGTCCACACCTGCTAATCCCTCAGATGCGCGCTTCCGTGCTGCATGCTGTTGCCGGGAACGATGACGAAACCGACCCCGAAGCGAAGAATAAATTGCGCGCCGCTTATGCCGCCGCAGGATTATCAGCGGAGATCGAAGTGTATACCGATACGCTGCATGGCTGGTGTCCACCAGATTCACAAGTCTATAACGAAGCTCAGGCAGAACGTGCCTGGAGTCGGATGTTGAATTTGTTTGATTCTGCGTTGGCTTAACAGCGATCTGTTTTAAAAAGGCGGAGAAGTTGATGACTTCCCCGCCTTTTTTTTGCGCTAATTTGCAGAAATCAGATTAAAACTCCACCAACGATCATCGCGCACCGCATCCGCTGGCGGTGCTGGATTGCCGGGACCCCCGTGAACCTGGAGCTTACTTACCCGGGCAGCCCAAGCCTTATCGAGTTCTTCGGGGTCAAGCACGCGATGGAAGGTCACCGGGTAGACCAGACCATTCAGGCGTACGCGTCCCGATTCATTTTCACCGACCTTGCTCGCCCAGTATTTGCTCTCACAGACCGAGCAGCTCAAATACAGTTTGCCTTCGGCGGTCGACATACAATTGAGGTTGATGGAATGCGGTCGTATACCGGCCCAGATCTGAATTTGGCAGAGAGGGACCTGATTAACGAAGGACCAATCGGAAACGGCTTCGGTGGAACGCTCACCCAGTAATAGTCCTCCAGGTGTTCGCTCGCAGGGGCAGATTTATGAATAGATGAAAAAACCTGCAACAGCGCCTACTGCAATAGCCGCCGCAGCGGCTATAAGGATAGTGCGGGTTCTGGAGCTTTTGTTAGTGGTTTGTTCTTCGCTCATGGCCAGGCCTCTTATTCTTGGTTTGAAACGAGTATACGCCCACCGGCGATGCAGTCAAAAGTCTCTTGACCGGCAAGCCCCTGCAAGCTACGCAGGTCAAATTCAGCGCCGTTCTGAGCGCCGCGGCATAGTGTCGCAGGCGCCCAAATAGCCACTGGAATGCTGTTATACTGAGCACCTGAAGAAAAGGAGCGGGATAATGATTCACCTTCGACACATGCTTTATCTAATGCTTGCGCCAATCGTCACTGCGCTTATTTGCTGGGCAATTTGGACTGTTATTTAATACCTTAGACTAGATGCCTGCTGGCAAGCGATCACTGCCCGGTGATGCTCTCGCCGGTTTCCAGCTCAAACAAGCTTCTCAGTATTCCGCGCCATTCACGATACTGCTGTTCCATGGTGCCATTGAGTCCACGTACCTGAGTATTCAACTCGAGTATTGCCGGTGCCAATTCAGTGTTGAAACCAGAAGCCAATTCAGTAAATTCCCGCTCGAAAATCTTGCTCCACTTAAATCTGTCGTAGCGTTGACTAAGCGATAGAAAGCCGCTCGAGTTTCCATAGTTGTTGCTTTCTGCCTGTTGCCTGGCCGCTTCTGCTTCGCTAATCTCATCGATTGAATAACGTCGCCACAAAACATAGGCCGGTTTGATGTCGTCATACAGCGTTGTATAGTATTCATCAACCGTATCGATAAAAAGCTGATGGCGATACTGCATATCGGCGACTCGTGACAGCATCGGATCATCACGCGCTAATAAACTGTCCACCATGAGTAAACCATCGGGACCTTCGACTAAAGTGCGAGCGAAGGTATCTGGTGAGAGATCGCGGGCATAGGTCATCTCTGTAACAGAATTTAGTTTGCCGAGAGACTGTTCGCTTAAACTGTCTCGTACCGCCAAGAGATCATTGGAAATCTGATTGTAAACATCCTGAAATGGATCGATAAAATTGCTGGCATCGAAAGTATTATCGAGGGTGAAGCGCGTGGATTCCGGATAGTCGCCGAAGCCAGCGGCGTCGGCATAGATTTTATTCAGCCATTCGCGGCCGGCACTGTCTTTCGCGTTAATTTCCAGTACCAGATTAAGCCCATCGGATTTAATGATGCGACCGGACACAAACAAATCCAGAGAAGGATCGCGCTCCGGGACTACCCGGATCGCGCCCCATTGATTAGACTCAAGCAGTGTGTTCTTCAGTAGATGCGGCAGGAATCGGGTTTCTTTCTGGATGATTTCATCGAAAATCCAATCTCCAGGTTGATATTCCTGTTGTTGCTTATCGTCTACAGTGAAAACCAATACGCCAATTTCGAGCAACTGTGGTTGAGAGGGCAGGGTAATCGCCTGGATCAAACTAACACGACCAACCAGATCGAGTGGCGGCACCGGTGCTTCGACCGGAGTTTGAGCACAGGCGGTCAACAATGCCGTTAGTAGAATGCAGAGTAGCTTGATAGCCTTGGGGTGGGAGAGAGGTTGCATAAGCAAGAGATTCAAAAATCAACATCCGCTTGATTGCAGACCCTGCCGCGGCTGAGGGTTTGTACACATTCAAATTCGTCGACAGGCGCATCGTAGTGATTAAATGCCTGAATTAGATTGAAGGGTTCGGAACCTTTGCTGGAGATGCTGGTAATAAGATTGAGTAGTTGCTGATCGGCAGAGACGCTGAAACGGTGCGCGACGATCAGGTCATCCGGGAGCATGATCTGAAACACCAACTGCTGCCCGTCCCAGCCACAAACTTCCACGCCGTGTTCATTGGCGAAGGTTTCCATGATGCCAAAATCCATGCCGCAAACCAGAGCCGCTTCACCGCGGCGCTCGATTCTGATCTCTTCTCGTGTCTGGGTAATTTTCAGTGTGGATTGCCGACTAATGTATTCCGCCAGACGAGCGACGTCTACAATATTGGCGCCGCGTCCTGAGCTACGGCTCAGATTTACATTACCAATAGCAATAGGCGGAGCAGACCTTGAGCGACCGGAAGAGCCTTGGGTACTTTGTCGAGCCGCCGCTTCCTGCCGGATTCTCATGGAACGGCCCAACTCATCTTCCCAATTGTCGCTGCGTCGAAAATCTTTCTCCCAGGAACCGGAAAAATCCAGCCGGATAGGCCGGTTTAGATTGAGAATGGGCAAGTCGTCCATTGCCTGAGCCAGAGGAGCCATGGCCGCAATAACAAACAGGAGAATGCGCCCTGGCCGAGGCATTTTGCGAAGCTGTTGCTGAATTAATGTGGCGTTGATCATTGGCGCAAAATTTATCGGTAAGAGCGCAAAACATTGCACTGGAGTTTATACGCTTCGCGAGCAATAACTACTCGCGGCCCGAGGCGGCATTGCCTCGTCATGGGGCTAATCCCAGCATACTGTAAACTACTTGATCAAGATTCTAAATACGCTAAATACAACAATCTTGTGATTGGACATTCTCAACCGAGGCTCTTATTCTCTCAACCAGCAAGTAATCATCTGAAGGAGCCACCGTTATGTCCCTGAGCCGCCAAGTCCGATTCGTACTTACCCTGCTGTCATGCCTGACCCTGTCAAATACTGTTCTGTCCCAACAAGACTTCAGCAATGTCGAGATTGTGCCCCACCATGTGGCCGGCAGCGTCTACTATCTTGAAGGACAAGGTGGAAATATAGGCCTGTCCATAGGCGAAGACGGCGTGGTGATGATTGATGATCAGTATGCGCCACTGACCGAGAAGATACTGGCCGCTATCGCAACCTTGAATGATGGGGAGATTCGCTTCCTGATCAATACCCACGTGCATGGCGATCACACCGGCGGCAATGAAAATCTGGGCAAGATGGGGGTGCTCATATTGGCCCGAGACGAAATTCGGGTCCGCCTGAGCGCTCAGGCCCCGGAGGCGGCATTGCCGGTGCTTACCTACAGTGAATCCATCACTCTTCATCTCAATGGCGAGGAAGTCTACGCATTTCCTGCTCCTCCCGCGCATACCGATGGCGATACCTTCATTTATTTTAAGGATTCAGACGTAATTCATTCCGGCGATGTATTTCGCACCACAGCGTTTCCGGTTATCGATACCAATAATGGGGGAACACTAAATGGCACGCTGGAAGCGTTGGGGATACTGATCGGTGTGGCCGGGCCCAATACCAGGATAGTTCCTGGCCATGGTGTTGTTTCCAGCCGCGGCGATGTCATGGGATTTCGGGATATGGTGCTGGATGTCGCGGAAAGAGTCGCTCCTCAGGTTGAGCGAGGCATGTCCTACGAGCAGGTGGCGGCAAGCAATCCAACGGCGGCTTATAATGCCAGATACGGCGACCCGGAACGCTTTCTGCGGGCGGTATATTCCGAGCTTGGCGGTGGGAACTAGAATCGCCATGAACTTGAATTCCAACACCGGGCTTTGTATTCGATTTTTCTCAGGGCTACTCTGCCTGGGGTTATTCCAGTCTGCGGCAATCGCCGCCGAGGCTGTAGATGAGCAGAAGTTGCTTAGTAATTTCTGGACAGCAACTTCTGCAGACCAACAACAAAGGAGTCAGGAGCAATTCATAAAGCAGATTCCTGACGTGACTAGCGCGTATCAACGACTCAGGGCGGGCCCATCCTTTTCTCCGGATGTGGCAGTTGGTCAACAAGAGAGCGTCCGCATCGCAGCAGATGGCACTCGCTTTCCCTATGTGATCCTGGTGCCCGAAGCATACGATCCAGCGATCAGCTATCCAGTTGAATTTATGCTGCACGGGGGCGTGAGTCGACCAGAGTGGGAAGCGGGGGGAGCCTGGTGGCGACGGGGTTATGATTCTCTAAAACAGCCAGATCGCATTACAGTTGTGCCCGCTGCCTGGAACGATGCTTTCTGGTGGTTCGATAATCAGGCGGACAGTGTTCCAGCAATTCTTAGAACGATAAAACAAAGCTACAACGTAGATGATAATCGGGTGAGCCTGAGCGGTGTATCGGATGGAGGCACAGGCACCTACTTCTTCGCTTTCAAACAGCCTACAGAATGGGCGGCGTTTCTGCCCTATATCGGACATCCCGGGGTGTTAAGAAACACACAAAGCGGCAGTGGCTACCGGCTCTATTTCGAAAACTTAATGAACAAACCTCTGTATATCGTAAACGGGGAGAACGATCCGCTTTATCCGGTGTCATCGGTTATGCCTTTTATCGAAATACTTAAACAGGCCCAAATTAACTATATCTTTAAACCAATTGCTGGCGGCGGCCACAACACCAATTGGCTGCCTGATGAAAGCCCGATGATTGAACAATTCAAACTCGATAATCCAAGAGATCCCTTTCCGGAAAAAATTCTTTGGGTGGCAGATCGCACAGACAGATACAATCGCAATCTTTGGATACGCGTGGACGAGTTGGAAAATGAAAGCCAGCCCGGGATCTTGCAAGTGGGTAGAGTCGGGAACACGTTTGAGGTTGTGGCAGATTCTGTTGCCGAATTTACCTTGTTGTTGAATCCTCAGGAGATTGATTTCTCCAAGGCAGTGCAGGTGAATGTAAACGGGGCGCTTTTGTACGATGATTTGGTTACTCAAGACATAAATGTACTCTTAAAATGGGCGCGACGTGATCTTGACCGGTCTATGTTGTATACCGCCGAACTACAATTGAAAACGAATCAATAGTAAGAGAAGCCGGGCCGTCTGCATGCGCTGAATGTCAATCGAAGGCGATGCTGGGTTTTTTGGCATGTTCCCTGATATTCAGAGTAGGATCGCCCATAGAGAAAGTATGATTGCCAGTATCACTCGGTAGTGAACATTCGCCGCGTAGTTAGTACACTCTCCGTATGAGCGATCGTATCCAGAAAGGCGGGCTGCAAGTGGCAACTGAATTTGTTCGGTTTGTTGATGCTGAGCTATTGCCGAAAATTGATCTGCAGCCAGACAGCTTTTGGTCCGGTTTCGAGGCCCTGATAAACGACCTTAGCCCGAGGAATTCCGAACTTCTCGCCATTCGCGATGCGCTGCAGAAAAAAATCGATGCTTGGCATACAGCCAATCGCGGTTCCCCATATGATCCTGAAGCGTATCAAGTTTTTCTCAGAGAGATTGGTTACTTACTCGAGGAGGGCAATGATTTCGCTATCGATACGCAGAATGTTGATACAGAGATTGCTATTCAGGCCGGCCCGCAGTTGGTGGTGCCCGTGAAGAATGCACGCTTTGCGCTGAATGCAGCCAATGCCCGCTGGGGAAGCTTGTATGACGCGTTATATGGGACAGATGCAATTTCCGAGGCAGGCGGCGCAGAACGTGCAGCGGACTATAACCCGGTACGGGGTAACAGAGTCATCGCCTTCGCACGGCAGTTTCTCGATCAGGCTTGTCCTCTACTGCGAGGTAGCCATGCCGAAGCCACTCGCTATGCCATTGTCGATGGTCGATTAGTGGTCGAATTGGCTGAGGCAATGAGCGAGCTTGCCGATGCAACACAGCTGCAAGGTTTTTCCGGCAGCGCAGATGCGCCAGAGGCGGTGCTGCTAAAAAATAATGATCTGCACATCGAGATACAAATAGACCCTGCTTCGGCAATCGGCGAAACCGACAGGGCCGGAGTAAAAGATGTAGTGCTGGAGGCGGCCATCACCACCATTCAGGACTGTGAAGACTCTGTCGCCGCCGTAGACGCCGAAGACAAGATACAGGTGTATCGAAATTGGCTAGGCTTAATCTATGGTGATCTCTGTGAAACATTTACTAAAGGCAATAGTTCAGTCAATAGAACGCTGAATACAGATCGGCAGTACACGGCTATCAACGGTGACAAACTCGTCTTGCCCGGCCGTAGTCTATTGTTGGTGCGCAATGTTGGACATCTAATGCGCAACCAAGCCATCCTGGATAGAAACGGCGAAGAGGTATATGAAGGGATACTGGATGCGGTAATTACTGCCGCGGTCGGCGCCATCGATGTGAAGCAACAAAATAGGCTACGAAATTCCGGGACCGGCAGCATCTATATCGTCAAGCCGAAAATGCATGGCCCGGATGAAGTCAAATTTACCTGTATTTTGTTTGAGCGAGTGGAAACGCTATTGGGCCTTGCCCCTAACTGCATCAAAATCGGCATCATGGATGAGGAGCGTCGTACCAGCGTAAATTTGAAACAGTGCCTGCGTGCGGCAAAACACAGAGTGGCTTTTATTAACACGGGTTTTCTCGATCGTACCGGTGATGAAATTCACACCAGTATGGAAGCGGGCGCAATGATCCCGAAAGCGGAAATGAAAGCCACCGCATGGATTAGCGCCTATGAGGATAATAATGTTGACGTAGGGCTCGCCTGTGGTTTACCGGGCCACGCTCAGATCGGCAAGGGCATGTGGGCGATGCCGGACTTGATGGCAAAAATGCTGAAAGAAAAAATTGCCCACCCTCAATCGGGAGCCAGCACAGCCTGGGTGCCCTCGCCTACCGCCGCCGTGTTGCATGCGATTCACTACCACCGAATTAGTGTGCGGGCTCGACAGGAAGAAATCAAAACTCGCAAACCAGCAAGTCTCAGCGACATGTTGACCCTGCCGATTGTTTCGGATCAATCGAGTCTCAGCGCAGAAATCATTCAGCAAGAACTGGATAATAACTCGCAGAGTATCCTCGGCTATGTGGTGCGATGGATCGATCAGGGAGTGGGTTGTTCCAAGGTCCCCGATATTCATAACATCTCCTTGATGGAAGACCGGGCGACTCTGCGAATATCCAGCCAGCATATTGCCAATTGGCTACATCATGGTGTGTGTAGCGAAGCGCAGGTCAGAGAAACGCTACAGCGCATGGCGGCGGTTGTTGATCGACAAAATTCCGTCGATCCGCATTACCGGCCGATGGCTCCCGAGTTTGATAAATCAATTGCTTTTCAGGCCGCCTGCGACCTGGTGTTCGATGGTGCGCGGCAGCCAAATGGTTATACCGAACCGAGACTGCACGCGCGCAGACTTGAGATGAAATCGAAGAGAACCTGATTCTGTCGAGTAGCTTCGGATTACGCCCGCTAGTGTAGTGCCATCTATTCAGGACGCTACACTAGCCATCAAATATCGACGAGTGCAATGAATTCCCTCTAGCGTTCTGATTGCCCGCAGCAAGATTACTTGTTCCACGAAATGGAATATGATGCTGTAAAACAAAATAAGGAAGGCAGCATGCCGCAATCCCACTTGGCCCGCTTGGTAAAACTCGTTCTTCTGCTAGTCCCAATTTTCACTATGAGTCTACTACAGGCGCAATCCTCTTCCAGCGATGAGCCCCCCGGCAGGGCCTTGTTTGAAGAGCATTGCAGCAGTTGTCATGGGGGAGCGGATGGACAGGGAAATAATGGACAAGCTCCGCTGTTGGGCAGTCTGCAGACGATGACAGCCGCCGCGCTGGAGTTCGCCATTAACGAAGGGGTAATGTACGGTCAGGCTTCTGTGTTGCCTAATGAAGTTAAGGCCGCGATAGTCGATTACCTGGCCGCAGAAGAAGACGATAGCTGGTTGGCGGCGACCATGTGCGCCGCTGATAATAGATTGGTCGATCTGAATCAGCCGGCGTATTTAACCGGCGTTGGCGTCGATGCCAATAGCAGTAGAAATATGCGTGTCGAAAATGCCGGACTTACCACTGTCGACATGTCAAACCTGGAGCTGGCATGGGCCCTGGCTTTTCCTAATGTTGCGGCCTTGCGGGCCTCGCCGGTAATAGTTGGCTCCACCGTGTTCTACTCGGCTACCGGCTCACGCAAAGTGATGGCGCTGGATGCCAATAGCGGCTGCGCGAAATGGGTATTCAGCTCGCCAACCCGGCTGCGTTCTTCGCTGGCCTATGGGCCACTCGGCGAAACCGGCGTGAACGCGGTTATCTTTGGTGACGGCGAAGGATTCGTGTATGCACTCAATGCGGCAACAGGTGAACAGATCTGGTCCGCCGATGTGCGTAGCCACGGGCGTGGCGTGCGTCTTACCGGGGGCATGGCCCTGCATGAGGACAAGGTGTTTGTCCCGGTGTCGGCATCGGGGGTATCCCAGGGTGGAACGCCGACGTTTGAGTGCTGTGTCGGCCATGGCGAGATCGTCACCCTGGATGCAGCCAGCGGCGAAGTACGCTGGGTTTATCACACCATGCCCGAGGCAGAATATACCGGCGCCGTGAGTTCAATCGGAGTGCGCTTAAGAGGTCCGTCCGGCGCGCCCATCTGGTCAACCCCGACAGTCGATGCGAAGCGTAACAGTCTGTATATCACCACCGGTGAAAATACCTCTCACCCGGCCACCAATACCAGTGACGCGATAATCGCGCTGGATCTCGATACCGGCAATGAGAAATGGGCATTTCAGGGCATGGTTCACGACGTCTGGAATACCGCCTGTGGTCGTACCGCCGGGCCTAACTGTCCTAATCAGGCGCCGAGTACTCTGGCAGATAAAGACTTCGGCGGGTCGGCCACCCTGGTCGAGAGAAGTGCGGGGGATGTTCTGCTCGCCGGTCAGAAGAGCGGCGACTTGTGGGCTCTGAATCCCGACACAGGCTCACTATTGTGGAACCAACGAATCGGCAGCGGCACCGCTTCGGGGGGTAATCATTGGGGAATCGCGACAGACGGTGAGCGCGTTTTCCACCCCATCAACGACCCCGGGGTGGCGCGCGGAGCCTATGCGCCACGACCTGGCATGTACAGCTTCTTTGTAGGCAGCGGTGAACCGAGCTGGTCTCACCCGGTGCAAGCGGATTGTGAGAATCGTTCCGAGCGAGTGCCCAGCTGCGAGAATCGCAATGGTCTTTCTGCTACTCCACTGCTTATCGATGGCGCGCTAATAAGCGCCGGAGTCGATGGGCGGCTGTATATATTCGACAAGAACAACGGCGACATCCTGTTTGAATACGACAGCGTGAGAGATTATGACACCGTGAACGGTGTACCTGGCATCGGTGGCAGCGTAGACAGCCATGGCATAGCGGCCGGAGGCGGAATGCTTTTTATCGGCGCCGGTTATGGCCGAATGGGGGGCGTGCCCGGTAATGTGCTGTTGGCATTCAAGCCGAAGGGCAACTGACGTTGCTTCGACAATTCTGCTAGGTCGCTAGCCCATCACCGAACCTGTAGCCTTTGCCATTGCAAAACAGTGTCCCTATCTTGATGTTGGCGGTTCGCTTGAGGTGTCAGAGGCGATGCAGATTTCCGTTTAGGGAAATTGAAAAATAGAGAAGGCGTCGAGCCTCCTGGATGATGTATGTATGAGTTTAAAGCCGAATAACATTTTTGAGTTTTTGCCAGCGAATCTGGACACAGAAGTGTTCGAGAATATTTTTCAAAGCGGCGAGTTAAAGGTAGAGCGAATAATTTCCAAAGGACACAGCTCTCCTGCTACCCAATGGTACGACCAGGCTCAATCCGAGTGGGTAATGATTCTCCAGGGAGAAGCAATAGTTGCAGTAGAGAATGATGAGGACCAGCATTTGCTGCCTGGTAGTTATTTAAATATACCGGCGCACACCCGACACAGGGTGAAATGGACAAGTTCCGAGGTCGAAACCATATGGCTTGCTATTCACTATTAGCGCTGGTGACACATAATAGTCAAATCACCAAGCACAGCTTAAGGTCCGCTTCTTGGCAAAGGCGTTAACGGCGCTTATCTCGGATGAAGTATTAATGGACTATTACTTACGAACTATTACTTATGGACTATTACTTATGGACTATGAAGCAGCGGTAGCCTTCGCAGAGGACTGGATCGATTCCTGGAATAGCCACGATATCGAACGAATTCTGAGTCACTATGCGCAAGAGATTGAATTTTATTCCCCTCTGATTGTCGAGAGATACGCTGATCTAACGGGAGTCATCACAAGCCGGGTGAAACTCAAAGAATATTTTTCACTAGGGTTAGCGAAGAACACTGCACTGAAATTCAAATTATTGGAAGTTCTCGTTGGAGTGAATCAAATATTGCTGTATTACGAAAACGCCCGTGGTGGTCGAACGGGAGAACTTTTCGAGTTTGGCTCGGGATCTAAAGTAATTCGATCATCGTCGTGCTATACAAACTAATATCAGCATCGAAGACAGGGTTAACTGTCAAATCAGGGCGGGAATGTACTCGCAAATTACTCTGCAAGGGTATTATAAATTTTGAGATCTCGGCAAACCTATTCGATTGTTAGCGCAGACTCGGAGCCTCAGCACTTGAAGCAATTTCGAGAGTGGGTTGATGCGCAGTGGGACGAGGTCGATCCTTTTTCCGGTGTCGCTGGGGGGATTTTCGTACCGCCCCCAATACTCGCGATTGATGATCAAAAGTTATTGGGCGGTCTCGCGTTCACGAGTTCCTCAATCCCCGGTGGCGAAGAAGCAGGGGTTTGGGTAAATGCTCTATTAGTTGCTACGGAATATCGAAGGATTGGCATTGCTTCTGAGCTTATTAAAGCGGCAGTAGTCGAAGCAGGACAGTTTAAGCTAAAAGAACTGTTCGTCTATACCGATGTTCCCGAACTGTATCAGAAGCTTTCCTGGCTCGTCGTGGATGGCCCGGGCGAATCTACAGTGCTAAAAAGAATTGTCATAAATTGAGACTAAGAACATCGGGCTCAAATCAGCAAGGACACATTACAGCGTGTTTCTATTACAAACCTTACGTCGACACAGGTCCAGACCATGGAAATAACTTACTACCTGGCAAGCAGTGCTGATGGTTTCATCGCAAAGGATGATGGTGATGTTGCCTGGATGGAAGAGATTGGTATTGCCTACGATCACAGTGGCTACAACGAATTCTTCTCCAGTATAGATGGGCTCATCATGGGACGAAAAACCTACCAGATGATTCAGGATTTTGCTTCGTGGCCGTATGAGGATAAGCCGACCTGGATTTGTTCTCATAATAAGTTTGAGGCGATGCAGGGCTGTAATCTGCAGAAGGAGTCCCTGGCCCTCGAGGCGGTCGCCGCGGCAGATAAAGCAGGCCTTAAACATTTGTGGTGTGTCGGCGGTGGTGTGTTGGCCTCCGTGTTATTGGAAAACAATTTGCTGGACAAGTTATTTGTCACCCAACTGCCTATCGTGTTGGGAAGCGGAATTCCTATGTTTAGCTCAATTCAATCCAGCAAAAAACTGGTTTTACAAAGTTCCAGCACCCACACGGCAGGATTTTCTCAAATGATTTATCAAGTTAGTAAAAATCCCGAGCAATAAAATTCTCGTAATAAAACCCTGACAAAAAAGTATAAACAATGCAG
The DNA here is from genome assembly GCA_013204155.1 of Pseudohongiella sp. Classification (GTDB taxonomy): domain Bacteria; phylum Pseudomonadota; class Gammaproteobacteria; order Pseudomonadales; family Pseudohongiellaceae; genus UBA9145. The sequence goes on from JABMOK010000110.1 coordinate 29,456, forward strand.
CTGAAGCCGCCGCGATAATTACACGGCGTTACTGCGCTTCCATTTGTTCAAGTCTCCTGGCGCCGGCCAGAATTCCTGCCATGCTGTGGTTGCCTTCATGACAGGCATATTCATAGATGGGCGCGTCGGTTCTCGAGAGTGGGTACTCGCCGGAAAACTGTGCAGTGAATACTGTTGGATCGTCTACGGTAAATCCATAGATCAGTTTATTGCCAGTCTCTCTGCGAAAAGTTTCAATGAGGGTCATATTCTCCACCGGCATGCCGCGCAACGTATGCCAGTTGTTGAAGTATTTGGTTTCTACTACCAGCGTATCGCCTTCCCAGCGACCGATGGAATCGCCCATCCATTTTCTATGCGCTTCTCCGGCTGGATTACGTTCATCGGTAATCTTGATAATGCGCGTGTCATGGACCATTTCGGCGGTGATAGTGACATAGCCTGGAGACTGGTTGAATTGCAGATGGCTGTTGTAGATCACCGGGCTCATCACCGGGCCAGCAAGATTACCAAAGCCGACCAGACAGCGCTCGCCTAGCCCACGTCCCTCGGGGCCGTCGCTGCTACGACCATTGCTAGCGACTCTGAGTGCTTGCAGGCGTTCAGTTAATCCAGGCACACGCTCGGGCATGCGTCCATTGGCAGGATCGGTGATCGCCGAGGTTCTAAACTCGCCGTTGATAGTGGGAATGAATTTCGCATCCTCGCGCCAGAATAAATCGTAGTTGCCAATTGACGGCAGCGATTCAGCCGCTTCCGGTGGCGGTCGGTTGGGGTCTAATGGCTGGTCATTCTCGGCGAATTTTTGCTGCACCACGCTTTCCAGGGCCACAGCCTCTGCTTCGGTGTAGACGCGTTTCTCGCCCAGTTCGCGGGGTCGCTCGAACGGCATTACCGTCGCATGTTTCCATACTCCCTGAAGATCAGGCACGCCCCATTCGGTCATCGGCGTTTGATATTCTTGTGCGCCAGCCAAGCCGACAAAAAAAATCGGGCTTAGTAGTAGGAGAAATTGTAGTAGGAGAAATTGTAGCAGGAGAAATTGTTTTTTCATTTTTATCTTCCACTAAGTAAAAGGCAGAGCATTTGAGCGGCCTTTCTGCAGTTGTCCTGCAGGTTTAATTTCTTTGCTAATCTAATCCTTGTGAGCCTTCCAGATTATTTCCCCGAAGAACATCTCGTCCCAGCTTTGCTCCCCCCATGGAATGGGCCGGGAAGGATCAGGATTGGCAAGGTTCTGGGCGGAATTATCGAAATGTGCCGTGGAGGTGATTTTTGTTCCCGCCGGCATAGATATTGGTTTTTCCAAATCGTAGGTCAGTTGCCAGGCATAAGAATAATCAGCGATGTTAATTAATTCCTCGCGTCTGCCATCCGGGTAATCAGCAACCATTCGTAAATCTTTTCCGCGGAAATGCATATGCGGGTGATACTGATAAACATCGGCGTTTTCAGGGAGTATGAATGAGTTACTCACCTCGAAGTTTTTTGCAAAGGCAGGGATAGTGCGCCAGTCATTCGCAAAATTACCGATCAAATGCGACTTCATGCGCTCCTGGGGCACCACATCGTCCGGGTAGAACCACAGACCGAACTCACTCTCATCAATTGCTTCCCTGCCGCTGGTTGTATAGTGCATGGTCACGTTTATCACACTGTCTTTTTTCAGTAAGCCACCGGTATTAGGCGGTTCAATACGAGGCTCGGCACCCGGTACATAACGATTTAAGACGGCTACATCTGGATCTCGGCGTGGAGCCGTGTCGCCTGCCCCGGATACACTGCCGGTAGCATGATGTACGACAGTACGATCACCGGGAATAAATTCACTGGCTCTTAACCAGCGATCTTTTTCCATACCGACGATCGGTACTTGAATATGAACATACTCGAGAACCCCTGTTGCCGGAATCTCTTGCGCGGGTATTTTGACGATTAAGTCAGGCTCGCTACCCACATTCCATTTAGTGTCAGGCCAGGTGAGTGCGGCGAGAGGATCGGTGTCTCCATCGCGTGGAGAACCCGCCTCAACCCAACGTACAATATTTTGCGCATCTTCTATCGCGAGGGTTCTACCGTTGCTAAATTTGTGCACATGGGGGTCTACCTGACCCGGCGGCATACGCTTGGTCAGCAATACTTCTCGAATCATCGGTGACCAGCCTTGCGCCATAGCATAGCTATCAAGGGCGAACGGAGCGATACCGCCCTTGCGGTGACAAGTAGCACAATTCTGCGCAATGACAGGAGCGATATCCTTTGTATAGGAAATCGCGCTTTCCGTGCGATAACTAACGTCAGACCCGGACATGGCAACAGCCGCTGTGGAAATAGCTTTGCCATTGAGGAGGCTGTTTAACGCCGCTTCCAATTCGGGCCCTGTTGGTCCGCGGAAAACAACTCTGAAAGAGTTTGGGTCGAATAAAAATACTTCACCGCTTTTGTCCACACCAAGGGCTTCGGAGACCAGTTGGGTGTCATCCATCAATACCGGTATGTCCTGGGTGAGGGCGCTGATCTCGGCATTGACCGCGTCTCTGTTCAGACGACCCATGGGGTTAATCATGAAAAACTGGATGCCCTGGCTGGCGAAGCGCTTTTGCAGGCCAATGTAGGCAGGCAAAGCTTTGCGCGTGGCATCGCTGCCGTTGGCCTGCACCAGCAAGGCGATGGCATGATTATCGTCATACCAGCTCATCTGGTGGGAATTACCGATTTGGTCCAGCAATGAAAAATCGCCGACCCTTTCGGCCCCCTGGCTTAATCCTGAAACCAGTAAGAGGCAGCATGAAACAGATTTAATAATGGCTGGAATTTTCAAGTGCAATCCCTCTGCAGTCAGGGCGGCAATCGTCGTTGCCAACTCTCTCGCTATAGATATTCAGTGTATTTTCGGTGCTTTTTAATGATTTACAGCCTATCACGTAAGGCTTTCAAGTCAATTAAGTGTTTGCGGCGTGGGGCAGCTTATCGCTTAGTGATCTGGGAGTGAAGGGCATTGGAATTTGTAATATTTCGTGATTTTTCGAAGTTTGTTGAAACTACCGTCATTTATTTGTCATGATGGCCTACAGAACAGCAAATTGGATCACATCGGACCTGCTTTAATGAGCCCCAACAGTTGGTTTCAACAATCAGTTTCAATTAATCAGTTCCGACAATCAGTTTCAACAATCAGTTTCAACAATCTGTTTCAACAATCAGTTTCAATAATC
>JABMOK010000111.1 GCA_013204155.1 Pseudohongiella sp.
ATCCCATACATTCCAACTGACGATGATGATGGAGAGGGCGGGGGATTGGGGATTGGGGGGTGGTTGATTGGTTGATTGGTTGATTGGTTGATTGATTGATTGAATGATTGAGCCGCCTCCATTTTGGAAGCCAGATAGGCATGCAGGGCGTGCTGATTGGCAAGCTCAATGTCTGGCCTAACCGGAGCAGGATCTTTGCTCTTTCGCTATAAGGGATGGGGTTTTAAAGAATTCGGATAAGTCTTATGCGCATTTTCATGCGCAGGCGATTACCCCATTAGAGGGTGAACTTACACCAGGATATGCCGCTAATCGCCGTATGCTGGATTTTATCTCACCCTGGTCAATCGTCACTATAATGTACAGAATAATGTACAGAGGCACTTTCCTGACTTGCCAGTTCCATCGAATGAATTGTCCTACGCGCCCCAGCCTACGGCAAAGTGCACTTTGACAACCTGGCTTCAGCCTGATTATCGCGCATTCACCGCTTGTTAACGCCCGAGTGTTGCGTTTACTTCGGCTGCATAATGGCCTGATAAACCATTCTTCTGGAACTTCCTCGAACATCGGGCACTGGTTTTGCGCCGCCAAATTGCTGAATCATCCCTACGAACACCAAATTCTCAACCGGATCAATCCAGAACCAGGTCCCCGCCGCACCGCCCCAATAAAATTCCCCTTGCGAATACCCTTCGGCTTCTACCGGATCTTCAATAATCGCAAAGTCCAATCCAAATGTAGTCCCACTTGCTCCCAGGCTAATTCCTTCCACTCCCTTGGGCAATTGATTGCGATGCATAAGGTCAATTGTCAAAGGCGCCAGAATTCTCACTCCATCTAATTTGCCACCGTTAAGTACCATCTGGGAAAACCGCATATAGTCCATGGCGGATGAAACCAGCCCACCACCGCCAGATTCGAATTGCTGATCCATGAGATAGTTATTACTCCCACCAAAACCTTCCTGTGGCTGCAGATCTCCATTTGGCGAATAGCCATAGACTTGAGCCAAGCGGCTGGCTTTTTCTTCGGGTACATAGAAATCGGTATCAGTCATACCCAGTGGTTCGAAGATTCTTTCTTCGAGGAAATCGCCGAAGCCTTGCCCTGATAGTTTTTCGACTAAATAGCCTTGTACATCAACTGACACACTGTAATGCCACATGGAGCCAGGTTGCTGTCTTAATGGGATCACTGACAACTTATCGATCATCTCTTGCAGGTTGGAATCGGGATTGAGTACGTCGGCGTCGTTGTACATGTCATCGACTCTGGATTGCGAGAACAGACCATAGGTAAGCCCGCCGGTGTGACTCATGAGTTCGCGGATTGTCATCTTGTGATTGGGTGCTTCGGTGATGATATTGCCTTCGGCATCTTCACCGGCGGCGACTTGTAGGTTAGCAAATTCTGGAATGTACTTTTCAACAGGGTCGGAAAGCTTAAATTTTCCTTCTTCGTAGAGAATCATCATGGCAACGCCGGTAATGGGTTTGCTCATGGAGTAGATGCGAAACAGCGCATCATTAGTCATGGGTGCGCCGAGTTCTTTATCGCGAAAGCCAACTGACTCAAAATGTACAATCTTGTTGTCTCTTGCGACCATTGTAACCACGCCCGCTAATAGCCCATCGTCTACATAGCGCTGCATCGTCTGCGTGACGCGATCCAGTCGCGCCGAGTCCATGCCGACCTCTTCCGCGGCCGCAAATTGTAATGCGGCAGTGGGCTGGGTGGATATTGCCGCCTGCTGGTTGGAACTACCGCCAGTGGGCGCTGGTGAGCAAGCGGCGAGGGCCAGCAAGCAAATCAGAACAAGTTTGGATTTGAAGGAGGTAGATACAAGCTTCGCAGGACATTTTATCATGATGGCTTCTCTTGGTTTTCTGGCCGGCTTCTTGCATCCTGTTATAGATTGCAGAGGTGGCGCTTCGTGGTGTTGTCGTTGTTATTAATGATGATGGCAAAAAATCATATTCCTGTGGCACGCTAAAGTCTAGGTACTTGTTTGTGGGGCAGTGTGGAGGAAACCAGAATTAGTAGGCAGTAGAGCTATTTGCATACTCTGTGTTTATCGGTGCGAGTATACTTCCCGCTACTACTAAACTGGACTCAGGTTCTAGCCAGTTTCACTCGATGGTTGAAATTTTCATACAAGGAGTACACGGTTTGGCATTCGGTAAATTTCAGGATTTTCTAAGCGCTTTGGTGAAAGGCCAGCGCGGCCTATTTGCAGGTAGTGCGCCGCAGTCCATGGATGGACTGTTAGAAAAGCTCATGGGCAATAGTGGCGAAGTATCCGCCGCTGTGGCCGCCCGCGAATTACTCGATCTGTACAGCGTGTCGGACGACGAAACCAGGCTGGCATTTTTTCAGAATCTTGAGCAGAATTTCAATGCCGATGAGGCCGCCGTAAGACGGGCATACCAGGATTACTCGGCAATTCCTTCGAGTTTAAATCTCAACAAGCTCTCTCGTGCCGCCGAGCCCCGCCGCCATGAACTCTTGCGCCGCTTAAATCAAACGCCGGGTGCGACCCATGACCTGGTGAGCATGCGTACCGATCTGCTGCAGTTCTTGAGAGAAGACCCGAGCTTGCAGGCCGTTGATGAGACCTTCGTGCGCCTTTTTACTTCCTGGTTCGGTCGTGGCTTCCTGGTATTGCAGACTATCGACTGGGGGACATCGGCGGCGATTCTTGAGCGCATCATTCGTTATGAGGCCGTGCATGCGATCAAGGATTGGGAGGATCTGCGTCGGAGGGTCGATCCTCCAAACCGGCGTTGTTTCGCCTTTTTTCATCCGGCCCTGACCGATGAGCCTCTCATCTTTGTCGAAGTTGCGCTGGGGCAGGAGATTCCCGGTTCTATTAATTCGATTCTGCAAGATACCGCCGCGGCAGATGCAGATTCTTCGAAGTTCACCACGGCAACCTTCTATAGCATCAGCAATTGTCAGCCGGGCCTGCAAAATATCACCTTTGGCAATTTCCTTATCAAACAGGTGGTGCAGGAACTTCAGGCAGAATTTCCCTCCATAAAGCAATTTGTCACACTGTCTCCGATTCCTGGCTTCAAACGCTGGCTCAGTGCCGAGGCAGAGGATGATATTGAAGAGTTGGCTAATCTCAAGGCAGAAATTCGCTGCCTGGAGAATACCCCGGAAGCCATAGAAGGCCATGGAGAATCCATCAAAAAGCTGGTGTTCCGCTACTTGATGCAGGCAAAGAAAGGCAAATATCCTGCCGATCCGGTGGCACGTTTTCATCTTGGTAATGGCGCCATGATCCATCAACTGCATAGCGGGGCGGATTTGAGCGAGAAGGGACTCGATCAGTCCTGTGGCACCATGGTTAATTATCTTTATGATCTGCGCTATATAGAGCGAAATCACGAGCAATACGTCACCGAGGGCACTATCGAGTTCAATGACAAGTTAAAAGCTCTACTCCTCAAGCCCTGACTTTGTACCCAGATCAAGGGACCCAGATCAAGGGGACACTAACCCTAGGGCTAGGAGGATCAAGGGGACACTAAGGATCAAGGGGACACTAATAAGATAA
>JABMOK010000112.1 GCA_013204155.1 Pseudohongiella sp.
CTGCTTAACATTCCCACTCTGGCTTCTGTCAGCCTTCTCGGTAACAATGAAATTCCCTGCCGGCAGCTGCAGCTGTTACAGGCCAAACTTGGAGACAATTTGAGCTCTCCCGCCAGCTGTAAAAACTAGAAACAGCTTAAAAATACAGCAAGGGCAGCTCTGAACAAGCACGAATTCATACCGGCAACCCACTGTGAAACCGAAAACGATCATCCGCCCCGGTAATTAATTCAGCCTCTCTGGTGACAAATTCCTGCACCCTGGCGCCTATGTCTTGGTCGCTATATAATTTCGCCAAGGCAAGATAATCTTTGAAGTGTCGTGCTTCCGATTTCAATAAGCTGGTATAGAATTTCTCTAGTTCCGCATCCAGCAAGGGGGCCAGCTTGGAAAAACGTTCACAGGAACGGGCTTCTATGATTGCACCGACAATCAGGGTGTCCACCAGCTGCTGCTGTTGTTTTTCAGAGATCAACTCACGCAGAGCTGACGCATAGCGGGAAGGACTGAGCCTTATATAGGTAATCTCTCTCTGTTCGAGAATTTCTACCACCTGTTGAAAATGCAATAGCTCTTCTCTGGCAAGCTGGGACATCTTCTTTAAAAGCTCGGGTTTGGTGGTGTGGCGATACATAAGATTCATCGCCGTGGCTGCCGCTTTTTTTTCACAGTTCGCGTGATCGATTAACAAACAGGGCTGCTGCTTAAGCGCTTCTTCTAACCAGGCGTCAGGTGTTTCGCAGGCAAGAAATTCTAGTAATTCTTCGAGCATAGAGTTTTGCAAACTGTTAGGGGACTGTCGTTAGATATCTGTTGTTTGTGATTTGGGGTCTTTGAATTTTTTTAAGCTGAATCGAATCAGAAATTATTCAATGTCTGGTATTCTCGTCTTCTACTTCTTCAACTTCAGATACCGGAGCGGCAAGTGAGTCCTTGGCTGATTGCATCGCCGTAGCGATTGAGTCTGACTTATGTTTCTTCGATGTCTTGGCTCCTAACTCCTTCAGGGACTCCACCCTCTTAATCAAATTACCACGCCCTGAAATTAATTTATTGTGGGCTTTTTCAAAGCTCTTTTTGCTGGCATCAATCTTGATCCCGATTTCGTCCAGATCTTCAACGAAGTTAACAAATTTGTCATATAGCGCGCCAGCTCGCTCAGCAATTTCATTCGCATTTTTATTCTGCTGAGCGAGACGCCACAAATTTTGCACGGTTTTAAGCGTAGTGAGCAGAGTCGTTGGCCCAACAAAGATTATATTTTTCTCGAAGGCGTAGTGGGAAAGCTCATGGTCATGCTGAATAGCTATTGAGTACGCCGCTTCAATCGGCATAAACAGGAATACATAGTCGAGTGAATTGACTCCCGATAAATTCTGATAATCTTTCCCGGAAAGAGATTTAACATGTTGGCGAACCGATTGAATATGCTGCTTCAGCAAGCCGGACTTCTCCTCCTCACCATCGGTAGAGCAGTAGGCATCCCACGCCTTAAGCGACACTTTCGAATCAATAATAATATCCCGGGATTCCGGAAGATGAACTACCACGTCCGGCTGGGACTTCGAACCATCTTCGGCCTTTAGGCTCACCTGCACCTCGTACTCCCTTCCCTTAACCAATCCCGATTTTTCCAGCACAGACTCCAGTACAAATTCGCCCCAGCTGCCCTGCGTCTTGTTGTCACCTTTTAACGCATTAGTAAGGTTCACAGCATCAAGGCTGATTTTAGTATTTAACTCCTGCAGACTTTTAATTTCTCTTGCCAGAGAAAACCTCTCCTTCGACTCCTTGTCATAGGTTTCCTCTACGCGTTTTTCGAATTGCTGAATCTTGCTTTGCAAGGGGTTTAGAATCGTTGCGAGACTTTCCTTGTTATTGACAGCGAATGTCTTACTCTTGTCTTCGAATATTTCATTGGCAATATTTTTGAATGCTACGGTTAATTGCGCTTTAGACTCATCGAGCAGGGCCATCTTCTCCTCGAACTGCTTGCGCCCAAGTTCCAGACTTGTGGTCAATATTGCCTTTTCTTCGCGATGGGTTTGAACTTCGCTGCGCAAGGATTCGTTGTCAGCCTGGGTTTTCTGCAAGGTCTCGAGCAACGCGCTCAACTCCGCTTGTTTCGCGGACAATCTTTCACGGGAAGTTAACTCGCTAAGCTTTAATTGCTGTGACTGCCGCAATACGATAAATACCACCACGACCGCAATCAGCAGGGGAATTCCAGTCATGATCAGTTCGGTGCTATTCATGCGACGGGCTTACCCATTAGACAAAATTTTTCATACACTAATTTTTATACATCAATTTTCATACAACAATTTTTATACAACAATTTTCATACAACAAGAGCGTACAGCAGTTACGCGATATCGTCAGATACGCCTGAAGGCTTATCTGGCCAGGCAGATGCGCAAGCAGGCGACCAACGCTTTAGGGCCAGCGGTTTCTTCTCTTGCCGGTGCCTTAGGTCAAGTTGTCGCTGATAACCAGCAGTAGTTCCTGAATGAGCGCCTTTTGATCGTCAGTGGCTTCCAGTGCTTCGGCAACCACCTGAACTTTGGAATCGATTTGCAGCAAGCGCAGACTAATACTCTTCTCTGCAGCCGCCGCATCGTCATTGCCAGTAGAAAAAATTCTGCGGATAAAACCAGGCTTGTCTTCGTCTTCCTGAAGACCGGAAAACCTGACATTGAAAAAAGCTTGATCGCGGTCGCTATCGTCTATCGGTATCTCCGCCGCTTCCAATGCCGAACGAATTAAAACCCATGCCCGCGCATAATCGAGACGCAGCTCCAATAGCGGCTCACCTTGCTCATCTTCAATAATGTTCACCTTGCGCTCAGCCTCTATACTGCCGGCCAACAGGCTGGCAGAGGAAGCCTGGTATACATCGTTCCGATCCGCCAAATACTGGGACAGGGTAGTAAGGACTTGCCTTTCCTGATCAAACGAGGATGAATTTTCTGGCCAATTTATCAGGCTGGGGATAGGCTCGCTGCGCAAATTTTCCAGATGCCGGACATAGATCTCGGAATAGCCGGAGTGCAGACCGGGCTCAATAGTCATTCTGTATTTATTTCGGGTCTCCTGATCATTTTCTACTTCCAGCCAGGATGTTTCCATAATACCGGCGCTGGGATTTTCATAATCGAGCACTACTTCTAATTGCGTCCAGTAATCTCGCACCAGAGGCCATACCTGAGCAGGCACCGCATCGAGCACAATCCAGCGTCGATCTCCCAAATTTTGAATGATTACCCCCTCCCGTCGCCTGGTTTCAATCGGCTTTGGCCTTGGCGTGCCCTCGAAATCTTCACTTTCCAGAGCCACTTGTTCCGGAATCACATACAGTTGATCGAGAGTGTAGCTGTCCAATTCCTCGGGGATTACCATCGCGGGTAAAATCGGCGATTCGAGATAGTCGCCCACCCTGTCGCGAAATACACCATTTTCGCCGGCAAGGTAGTTACAGGCTCCGAGAACCGTGGCTAAACTGGTGATAAGTAGAAACTTGTACATCAAATAGGATTCCTGATTCTCAGCGATACTTTAAACATTACAATCACACCATTGCCGACAGCTTTATTCCAGCCTGCTCAAGCGCTTCTCTTACTTGGAGTTGATACCGGGCATTGAGTTCCACTAAGGGCAGTCGAATACCGGATTGAATTAAGCCCATTTGCTGCAAAGCCCATTTTACGGGCACTGGATTGGCTTCCAAGAATAAATTTTTATGCAGCAAAGCCAACTTATCGTCTACCGCCTGTGCCGCTGCCTGATCACCCGAAAGTGCCAGAGCGCACATTTCGGACATCAGTGCCGGCGCGACATTGGCAGTGACAGAGATTGTTCCACAAGCCCCTGCCAGAATCAGCGGCAGTGTTATTGCATCCTCGCCGCTGTAGACGGTTAAGCGGTCTCCTACTCTGGCAATTAATTCGATGCCTCTGGGAATATCACCGGTGGCATCCTTGATAGCCACAATATTTTCAAGATCCGCCAACCTTTCTACTGTTTCAAGCGCCAGATCACAAGCCGTTCGTCCGGGGACGTTATAAAGAATTTGCGGAATATCGACCGCCTAAGCCACGGCCTTGAAGTGCTGATACAAACCTTCTTGCGAGGGTCTATTGTAATAGGGTGTTACCAAGAGCGCCGCATCCGCTCCATTTTGTCTAGCCGATTCAGTAAAATAAAGCGCCTCACTGGTATTATTCGAGCCGGTGCCAGCAATTACCGGGATACGCCCCCTTACCTGCTTCACACAATGCGCCACCAGTTCGCAATGCTCATCATTGCTAAGTGTTGCTGACTCACCGGTGGTCCCGACCACCACTACGGCATTGGTACCCGACTCGATATGCCATTCAAGCAAGTGGTTCAATGCAGGAAAATCCAGAGAGCCATCCTGATGCATGGGCGTCACTATGGCTACGATGCTGCCGCGAATATTACTAGACATGGGGTTCCTGCTGATCATGCTGAAGAAAAAGAGTTAAGTAGGCGATTTTACCACAGGCAGCCAACTTCAACCAAAGCTCTGACTCAGGCCACATCGTTTTCTTCGCTTTGCTTAGAGTTCATGGAATGAAGCCTGCCCGGCCAGGAATTGATAATCGCCTTGATCAACGTCGCCAGAGGTATCGCGAAGAACACCCCGGCAAATCCCCAGATGCCACCGAAAACCAATACCGCTGCAATAATAGCCACCGGGTGTAAATTGACTGCTTCGGAAAAAATCACCGGCACCAGCACATTCCCATCGAGCAATTGCAAAACACCGTAGGCAAGTACCACGGTATAAAACTCGCCACCGATTCCCCACTGCACGTACGCCACCGCCGCCACTGGAACGGTGATCACAGTTGCGCCTAAATAGGGCACGATCACCGACAGGCCTACTAATACGGAAAGCAGCAGAGCATAGTTAATCCCCAGAATTACAAACAACAGATAGCTGACACTGCCGACAATGAAAATCTCCAACGCCTTGCCGCGGATATAGTTAGAAATTTGCTGATCCATCTCCAGCCAGATGCGGCTCATCAAGGGGCGATTACGCGGCAGAAAGTTACCCACCCAACTGACTAATTGTATTTTGTCCTTCATCACGAAGAAAACCAGTATGGGTACCAGAACTAAAAACACGATCCAGGCGATGATGCTCGGAATGCTCGCCAGAGAATACTCCAACACCGTTTGCCCATAAACGCCGAGTTCTCCCCTAACCCCGGCGATGAAATCCAGAATCTGCTGCTCTGAAAACAAGCTGGGGTAATTTTCTGGCAGCCGCATCAGTGATGACTGCCCCAGGCTTATCAGGTTTGGTAATTCATTCACTAATCGACGTAGCTGATTCCAGGCGCTTGGCGCCAAAAACAACAGCATCAGCAGAAATACGCCGATAAAGAGGGTATACACCAGGGCGAAGGCGAGGCCTTGTGGCAAACCGCGACGAAGCAGGATATTCACCAAACCCTGCATCAGGTAGGCGATGATAATTGCCGTTATCAACGGCGCTAACACCCCACCGAATACTAATAATACAGCGAGGCCCGATATCAGCAGCAGCATCAGGATAATAGATTCTTCGTCGTGAAAATAACGATCGAGAAAATCGCTAACTAATTTCTTCATTTTCAGAATTTCCCAGGGAGCTATTCGCCCTTCAGCCCTTCTTAATCCAATAAGAATAGGCGATTTCGTTTTTCTGAAAATCCAGAATTTGATGATCGCTTTGTGCTACAAACAGATGAAAATCCTTTTCAGACCCGGGATCGGTAGCCACCACCTTCAGGATTTGCTGCGATTCCATATTATTCAGAGCCAGTTTTGTCTTCAGCAAAGGCATGGGGCACTGCTGGCCACTCAGGTCTATCTCTATATCGACGTCTATTTCCATCTCCGCATTTTATCAAGCAATAGCCCCCTGTGCCTACGCTCCTGCCGCTTAATATCACCCTAAACTACGTTATTAGCCGGAATTAATTATGCTAAGCTCGGTCTTACACAGTAATGTGACTAATCCTATGTTCAAAGCTTGGCTTAATTCTTCTGTATCGCTGATTCTCTCGGGGCTTGTCTCGTTTGCCGTGGAAGCTCAGCCCGCTCTGCCCAGTCTCGGCGACCGGATTTCCGGCACCGTCACTATTGAGCAGGAGCATGAGCTGGGCCAGCAATTCCTCAGCAGTATCAGGCGTAACGCGCCCACAATACCCGACGCGCTGCTCAATAGTTATCTTGAGACTGTCACCTACCGAATCGCATCACGCAGCCAACTGCAAGATCACCGCCTCTCATTCGTCATCATTGACAGCGAAGCACTCAACGCCTTTGCCGCGCCGGGTGGCATTATCGGGGTTAATACCGGCTTATTTCTCAATGCCGAGACTGAAGCTGAGTTTGCCTCGGTCATGTCCCATGAGATCGCCCATGTCAGTCAACGCCATTTTGCCCGTGGCATCGACGAGGCGCAGGCCGGCCGGATACCACAGATAGGCGCCCTGCTGGCCAGCGTTATCATCATGGCGACTTCAGATCCGGGCCATGGCACGGCGGCGATTACCGCGGCTCAAGGTCTCGCCGTGGAAAATCAATTACGCTTTAGTCGCAGCAACGAGGCTGAAGCCGATCGCGTCGGTCAAAATACCATGTATGAGGCCGGTTTTGACCCCGCGGGGATGTCATCCTTATTCGAGCGGCTAATTGCGCTCAATCGCTTTGGCCGGCGTCCACCGGAATTTCTTCTCTCCCACCCGGTAACAGAATCCCGTATTGCAGACAGCCGTGGTCGGGAAATCCGCTATCCGGCAAGAGAATATGGTCAAAACCTTGAATATCAGATCATGCGGGCACGCGTTCTTGGCCACTACGCAAGCGACAAACCCGCCATGGTGGCAGAGTATCAGCAATTGCTGGCCGACAGCAGGGAAGCATTTAACCAGGATAGTAATCGTTATGCGCTCACCATCGCCTATTGGGAAAACGAACAATATGCGCAGGCCAGTGCAACTTTGGCACCCTTGCTGGATAAAGATGCGAACCGTATCAGCTACGTAGTAACACAGGCAGAAATACTCACCGCGCAGAACGAGCCGGGACAGGCAATAAATTTTCTGCAAAGACATCTGGAAATAAATCCAGGCAATCATCCCCTGACCATGGCTTACATCGATGCCTTAATCGAAGCGCGTGCTTATAATGAAGCGGCCGAGGTCATGGAAAAACATACCCTGCTGAGACCTGAAGATCATCAACTCTGGTATCAACTGTCTGAGACCCAGGGCCAGGCAGGAAATATCAGCAAGGTACATCAGGCACGCGCTGAATATTTCAGGTTGATTGCTGACTATAGAAATGCTCGCCAACAACTGCAATTTGCCCTGCAAATAGAAACGGATAGCGGCGCGGCGGCGGCTGAAGCGGCGCGGCTGCGGCAGAAGATTCGAGAGATCGAAGAACTTCAGGAACGACTCGGCGGCTAAGCCGGATAACTTAAATTGATAACTTAAACCGATAACTTAAACCGATAACTTAAACCGATAACTTAAGCAAATAAAACCGCCCTTTAAAGCTCAGCTACCTAAGCCAGTTGCTTAAGAGCTAAGCCTTCCCTCTCACCTTGAGTTTATTTTCGGCGGCAAAATCCAGCATCCGTTGCAATGGAATCATCGCCTGCTGAGCGAGCGCCGGATCGACTTCGATCTCATTACTTCCCTCACTCAGTGACTGATAAAGACTCTGCAAGGTATTCATCCCCATCCAGGGACAGTGCGCACAACTTCGACAAGTGGCGTCATCGCCTGCGGTAGGCGCAATGATAAATTCTTTGTCTGGCGCTACCTGCTGCAGTTTGTGGAAGATTCCCCGGTCCGTCGCCACGATAAATTTCTCATTGGGAAGCGTCTTTGCCGCGTTAATGATTTGAGTCGTGGAGCCTACTACGTCAGCAATTTCCAATATCGCCGCTGGAGACTCTGGATGAGCAAGAATTGCTGCATCGGGGTAAAGCTTGCGCATAGCCAATAAGCCTCGCGCCTTGAATTCCTCATGCACGATACAGGCCGCATCCCAGAGCAGCATATCGGCGCCGGTGATCTTCTGAATATAGGAACCAAGATGCTTGTCTGGCGCCCAAAGAATTTTCTTACCTTGCTCCATTAAATGCTCGACGACCTCTACCGCAATGCTGGAGGTAACCACCCAGTCTGAGCGCGCCTTCACCGCCGCAGAAGTATTGGCATACACAACGACTGTTCGGTCCTTATGTTCGTCACAGAAGGCGGAGAACTTCTCTACAGGGCAGGCAATATCCAGGGAACAGGTCGCGTTCAATGTGGGCATCAGAACGGTTTTATCGGGGCTTAAAATTTTTGCCGATTCCCCCATAAAGCGCACCCCGGCAACGATAAGAATATCCGCATCACAGTCTTTGCCATAGCGAGCCATCTCCAGACTGTCCCCGACAAAACCACCGCTTTCCTCGGCCAGGTCCTGCAATAAGGCGCTGGTGTAATAATGCGCAACGAGACGGGCATTGCGAGCCACCAGCAACTCTTTAATCTGCTCCTGATAGCGTTGCTGCTCACTCAAATCGAGCGGCTTGGCTGGCACAGCCTGATCCAGATACTGTTTAACAATATCCGTATCCGCAGCTAATTGGGCCCTGGAATCGACTAGTTCTACTTGACTCATGATCAGTCTCTACAACAATTAAGCAAGCGCAGTTTAACACAGGCGGTGTTCTGAGAAGCCAAGAGAAATTTCCCTATAAAAATCCCGGCTGTGGAGCGTCGACCTGCACCCGTTGATTGTTGAAGCAGACATTATCCGGTCTTCGCCAGCCGGAGCAAGAAAGTCATTACAGCTGAAGTAGAAAAAGGAGTTGAATAGTAGTTAAGTTTGTGGGGAAAACTGTCGTAGCTATGACGGATGCCAACACAGATGACCATCGAAAGCGGAAGGCTCTTGGCCATTGCCCGTTTCAATCGAGATAGAAGAAATGAATACTCCAGACCAACTGCAATTTGACGCGCCCGAATCCCATGTCATTGCCTATATTGCCTATCTGGAAGACGCGTTAAGAGGCCTGAGCCCAGACCCAATATCCCGTTGTGAGGATACTTCCTACACGGCCCTAAACCCTGTGTTTATCTCCGAGTTGACGCGACAAACAGCCATCTCCCGGAGGAACTGTTAAGGTGAAAGATCTCTCTGATAAATCAATAGTCCCCTTGCAGCGGCTGAGAACTATCAATCAGCTTTTACGTGGGACGAAAGCGGGATACCAGCGCGAAGAGCAATTTAAGACCTATCCGGTTGCTACAGCGAATCCCGCTAATACAACTGTTGTCCGCCTGGGACAAGACATCACCAGGGAAATTCGGCGTAATGCCAAGTAGCAACTATCGGCAGAATCAGGGCTGTATTTCTCATCTGCCTGGTTTAACCACAGGATTAAGACCAAGTGAGTAACACTATGCGCCCTGCATAGCCTCGTCCCCAATTATCTTAGCGACCTTTCAGCTTGAGCTCAGTAGAATGTTAGCTCAGAAAGGTTAGTGCCCCATAGGCCGCTAACATTACAAAGTAGAAGCAAACGGGGAAGTTTCGCAGTGGCTAAGCAGAAGTATTACGTCGTATGGGTGGGAAGAAGCACAGGTATCTTCGACAATTGGCCTGAAGCGCAGGCATCGGTGGCTGGATTCGCTGGGGCTAAGCACAAAAGTTTCACCGCTTTAGCCGAAGCCGAGGCCGCATTCGCTGAAGCACCTGCATTAGCCAAGCCGTCAAAAACCTCATCCGCCGACACAAAAGTCACTAAGAACCCTGTCTCACTTTCCAAATATTCGCTTGACCCGGCCTTCGACATCCACATCTTCTGTGATTGAGGCTGCGACCCAAATCCTGGAGAGGCGGGCTCCGCCGTGGTGGTATATCAGTCAGGAAAGCTCTGTGAGATGTTCCACGGCCTTTACCAGGTCGATGGTACTAACAACACCGCTGAGCTGAAGGCTTTACACAGGGCTATGATAATTGCTGAGGACAAGCTCGCCTGCGGGCTAAGCGTTCAGATACTGTCCGATTCTATCTATTCCGTTAATGCGATGACAACGTGGGGCACTAGCTGGAAGAATACTGGCAGGATGGATGGCCGGGGAAAACCGTTAGCGAACAGGGAACTTATAGCCGAGATGTTTCAGCTTTACCTAAAGATGGAAAAGCGCATCGATGTTATTCATGTGAAAGCTCACTGTGGCATTGAGGGAAATGAGCTGGCAGACAGGTTGTGCACGCTGGCTATACAAAAGAAGGTGACCGGGTTTGATATCTATGAGGAGCTAGCTGTCAATGCATTGCTGGCTTTGGGAAATCGTTAAATTGCGGAGCGACTTCAACAGACATCCACATGCTCAATCTATTCTTGATAGCCTACCTGTGTGCAATCAACAAAAGAAATCCCTGCAATGCGCTCTCAATCGCTATAAGCATTGTTAATACAGCGAGTTAGGCTAAGCGCTTGTACGAAAAGAAAATGGTGGGGCGTGTGCGACTTGAACGCACGACCAATTGGTTAAAAGCCAACTGCTCTACCGACTGAGCTAACGCCCCACGAAAGGCCGACATAGTACTATCAAAATAAAAAAAGACAAGTAATCAGGCCGACTTTTTGCAATTTGACTCCATTGCGTGCTCATTGATAACGCGTTGGATCTTCAACACCGGCATCGATAAAGCCTTTCTTACGAAATCGACAACTATCACAACGACCACATGCCCTGCCTTGAGCATCCGCCTGATAGCAGGAGACGGTGATGCTGTAATCGACTCCCAATCTTATTCCGGTATTGATTATCTCGGCCTTGCTCAGAGCAATAAGCGGCGTCTCAAGTTGAATGTGTTTCCCCTCTACCGAAGATTTGGTCGCCAGGTTCACCACTTGCTGGAAGGCAGCGATGTATTCCGGACGACAATCCGGGTATCCAGAATAATCCAGCGCATTGACACCAATATAAATAGCACTGGCATCGACCACTTCGGCCCATGCTAGAGCATAAGAAAGAAATACGGTGTTGCGTGCGGGCACATAGGTGACGGGTATTCCTTCGGTTTCCTGCTCAGGAACGGCGATTTTCGAATCTGTCAGCGCAGAACCGCCTATTTCTCCCATATTTAAATCGATTATTTTGTGTTCTACAACGGCGCTGCCGCTGACAAGTCTTTGCGCCGCATCGAGTTCGCTGCTAGAGCGCTGGCCATAGTTAAAACTCAGTGCATAACACTGGTAACCCCGGGCGACCGCGAGTGCCAGGCAGGTCGCCGAATCGAGACCACCCGATACCAGCACGATGGCTTTGTTATTGCTTGTTGGATTTGTCATTCATCTCGCTCTATCGCCGATAGAATTTTCGACGGCTGGCATCTGCGTCATTGCCGACACAGCTTGCTCTGCTCCTCTCAATTTCTATCTTCCTGCTTCCGCTCCCCAAATTAGTTTATGCAACTGTAGTTGCATCCTGATTTTAAGCCGGTCTCTTAAAATCCATTCGGCAAGATGCACCGCTTCAAGTTGATCGCATGACGGCGAGAACAGAATCTCATCCACTTTGCTTGTCAGGTCGAACTGATCGATCTTGGCCTTCGACCACTGATAATCTTTCTCGTCGCAGATAACAAACTTCAGCTGATCGCTGCTTTTCAGAAACGAAATATTTTCGTAGCGGTTTTTATCGCATTCCAACGAGCCCGGCGTCTTTAAGTCCATCACTACAGACACGCGCTTATCAACATTCTCGATTGGCATGGAACCACCGGTTTCCAGCGAAACCTTATACCCTGCCTCACACAACAGCGTCATCAGCTTTAAGCAATTTGGCTGACCCAGTGGCTCGCCACCGGTGACGGTTACATACTCGCAATCATAACTATCGATCTGTGATTTTATAGCATCGACAGCCATGATTTCACCACCCTCGAAAGCATAGGCCGTGTCGCAATACTGACAACGTAGAGGGCAGCCAGTTAGACGAACGAAAACTGTCGGCAGGCCAACAGTCCGTGACTCACCCTGAAGGGAATGAAATATTTCAGTGATTCGCAAAGTTGCAGCGGCTGTCATTTGAAACTAACTCTATTATTATCTTCTGAAGGTTTTAGCAATAGCTACTGTCCTGAATAGATACTGTCCTGAACAGATAGCACGGCATGCAAAGTGAGCAAATTCAATCGGAGCAGGTTCTGAGGCGCTGCGACTAATCGAGGGATAAGAGTCGGGTATCTGCCAGATTGGCGGCACCCGTATTGGGAAATTTCTTCTTTACATCGAGCAACAACTGCCGGGCCTGAGGGATATTGCCCAAGCCCTCATAGGCCTGCGCCAGGCCATACATCGCGTCTGGATACTTTGGCTCGGTGGCGTCGTATTGATTCATTATAATTTCGTAGGCTTCTCGTGCTTCGGTGTGGCGGGCCAGGTAGTAATAGGCCTGTCCTTTCCAGTAATGGGCATTTACTACGAAACGTCCTTGAGGATAGATACTCAGGTATTGATCAAATTCTGCAACTGAGCGCTCGAACTCTTGGTTAATCGCAGAATCATAGGCCATTTGGTACAACTGCTGCTCACTTAAAACCGCCGGCTCCAATGTGGCACGAACTCTGACTCGACCTACGGCACTGGCATCAGGGTCTCTTGCGGCCGGTGTATCAGCGCCCTGAACTACGGGAGGTCTCGCATTCGGTCTACTTAAAACCAGCAAATCCTCCGCATTAAGATTAGTTCCCGCTGCCGAATTGGCAGTGGTGGTTGAATTCGCCGCCGCAGATTCGAGAGAGCTAAGTCGTTCATCCACATTGCTATAGCGACTCAGGGAATCCCTTTGTAATTTACGAATTTCATTACTCTGTTCCTCCACCATCGCGCGCAAGGCCTGGAGTTCGGCTTGTAATTGGCGATTTTGATCAAGCAATAACGACATCCCGTCATTGTTCGTGAGGGGAGGATTTTCTGCCGAGGATTCGAATTGGAACTGCCGGGATTGGGACTGACCCGGGGTGAAAGCCTGCGACTCCACCACCGAGCCCGTTCCCTGAGCTACAACTGTTGAGCTTAGCAAACCTGCAACCAGACAAAGTTGTAGTTTATTGCTTGTAGCCAGCAGGAGTTTTCTCATAGATGCTTATCTGCCAACGATTTCGACTCGTCGATTACGACTGTAGGCATTCTCGCTTTGGCCTGTCTGGGCCGGTCTTTCCTCGCCGTAGCTCACTACCTCAATCTGCGAACGAGAAACCCCGTTAACAATCAGATAATTAAGAATGCCATTGGCGCGGCGCTCGCCCAGAGCCAGATTGTACTCACGGGTTCCACGTTCATCGGCATGCCCTTCCAAACGAATTCGTTTGCTGGGGCTAGCGGCCAGATCTCTGGCGTGAAAAGTCAATGTTTCGCGATCACTGGATTTGAATTCAGCCACATCGAAATCGAAATAAAATACAGTTTGACGCAATGCGTTCTGAGCCCTGATCTCTTCCTGAGATAATTGCCCGCTGCCAGAACCCGCGTTGCTTTGCGCGGTAGAACCACGGTTATTGGAAGAAGAAGCCTCGTTGCCGGCGGCCCCCTCCTCTGTGTCACTTGTTGAACTACATGCCGCCAGGCCAAATAGCGAAATAACCATCAGGCCTACTTTAAAAATTTGCTTGCTTTGCATTCCCACTCTTTGAATCCTCCAAAGACTTTTATCATTGTTTAAAACAGCTACAGTTTATAAAGCTTAATTTAAGAACGGAGACCACGCCGGTTCCCGCACATCGCCCTGCGTAGATGGTAAACGGAACTTCACTCGGCCGTCAATGGATACGGCGTCTAACACGCCTTTTCCATTAAAGGTCGTGGCATACATAATCATGCTTCCGTTCGGTGCAACACTGGGTGATTCGTCGAGCGAAGTATCGGTCAGGGTGATCATTCGACCCGTCTCGATATTCTGTACCGCAATCTGGTAATTCGGATTCTGCCGCGATTCCCGACGCACATGGACCAAATTCACGCCATCGGGTAGAAATGAGGCATTCATGCACTGAAAACAGTCATAGGTCAGCCTTTCAACCTCATAGGAGGGAGCCCCTAACTCTATTTGATATATCTGCGGCTGGCCTGAGCGTTCCGACATAAAAATGATGGAGCGACCATCGGTGGTCCAACTGGGCTCGGTGTCGATCAATGGGTGGTCTGTTAGCTGGGTTAGCTCATTGGTGACCAGGTCCTGGACATAGATATCCGGGCTACCATCTTTGGAGAGCACCATCGCCAGCTTGGTACCATCGGGTGAGAACTCGGGGGAGCTGTTTAAATTGGGAAAATTAGTAATCTGACGACGCAGTCCGGTAGAAATATTTTGAATGTAGATGCGCGGCAGAGTCGTTTCAAAAGACACATAGGCGACATCTTCCCCGCTAGGCGACCAGCTAGGCGACATGATCGGTTCTTGTGATTCCAACAAGACCTGGGCTCGATTGCCGTCGTAGTCGGACTTCTCCAGCCTGAAGTTGGTGAGTTCCGGGCTTATGAAATCCGCCACCACATACAGTATTTGCGTGGTGAACGCCCCGCGAGTGCCAGTGACCTGCTCAAACACGACGTTACTAATCTCGTGACCAATATCACGCAACTGGGCCACACTGCCGGTTAACACTTCACCGGCCAGTTTTATCTCGCGATTGATATCAAAAAATTCGTACTGCACCTGCACTAATTGACTGCCAGTTGTGCGAGTGATGTTTCCCACCAACAGATAATCCTGCGCCAGAATGCCCCAGTCCCGGTAAAACACTTCCTGCTCTTCGCTGGGCATACTGAGCATATTGGAGCGAGGCAGTGTTCTAAACTCGCCCACCTGCTCCAGATCATTCATCACTATCTGCGCCACATCTTCGCTCAACACACCGCTGCCTTCAAAGGCAAAAGGAACCACGGCAATAGGAATGGGATTGTCCACCCCCTGAGTTATCTGAATGCTGAGCGCGGCTTGGCTTGAGACGGACAGCAGGTACGCCGCAGCACCTACTAATGCAGCACATATTTTCAATTCAACAAATCCTCTGGCTGGAATATCAGAGACAAGGTCCTGAAATTCGCTGTAAATACATTAATCGGCAAATTCTGTAATTCTCTGAATGGCGCCGCCTTATAAACGGCATTTTCGGCTGATCGATCAAACGCCGGGTCGTTGCTGGACTCGGTAATGCTTGCTTCAAGCAGTTCTCCGGTCGGCAACATTCTAATTTGCAGCACCGCGCGCATCCCGTTTCGGGCGCTGGGCGGCCTGGACCAGTTTTCCTGCACTAACTGCTGTATGATCGCCGTCGCACTCTGCACTAACTCGAATTCTGTTCTTGCTCCTTCTGCCGATGCCGCTTCGGCGGCGGCTTGCTGCTCACGCTCTCTTTCTCGCGCGCGCTCTTGCTGCTGACGCTGTCTTTCGGCTTCGGCTAATTGTCTTTGCCGCTGAGCTTCAGTTTCGCTCTCTCGTTTACGTTGCTCCTCGGCTCTTAGTCGATCCTGTTCCTGCTTCTCTCGCAGTGTCGCTCTCGCGGCTTCTTGCTCACGAGCTCTTGCTTGTTCCTGAACCCGAGTCTGCTCCTGAACCCGGGCCTGCTCCTGACGTAAGCGTTCCGCCTCTGCATCCCGTTGCTGTTCTCTCTCGCGCGCAATTTGTTGCTGATCCCTGCGCTCGATACGCTGGCGCTCCAGAGCACGCTCATTCCGAAGCTGAGGGTTTTCATCGATAAATAGTGCCTTTATCACTGTCGGCTGCACCAATTCAAGAACTTCCGTTCTACTATTAAATTGAAAATAAAGCACCGCGGCCAATAGCAGAATATGCAGCGTGAGGGCAATAACAAATGACAGCGGGTAGCCGTTATAGATAATGAAATTTTTTGACAAAACACTCATGGCGGCAATGACTATTAAAATCGCTTATAAACTACTCAGGGGTTGAGTGATAAAATTAGGATTTGAAACACCTGCCTGGTTCAGGGTCGTGATCAAACTGATCATAGACCCCCAATTGGCTAATGTATCGCCTTCAACCAACACCTGTATGCTCGGATTCGCGCTGACAATTTTGCTTACTTGATCTCCCAGGGTTTCGAGCGTTAATGATTGCCTGCCCTCACCTGTCGCGCCAACACTGAGAAAGTACTCTCCAGCGGAGGTTATCGAAACCACCAGGGTTTCGAGATTTTCATCGATGCTCAATGGCTCATTATTGGCTTCGGGCAAATCAACATCGATACCCTGGTTGAGCAAGGGGGCCGTCACCATGAATACGATTAGCAGTACCAACATCACATCGATGTAGGGCACAACGTTTATATCGCTCATGGGTTTTCGCTTTTTACGGACCAGTATTTCCATTATTCAAACCTTTTGGATTTAATTTAGCCGGTATGAATCTGTCGATGCAGAATGCTGGAGAATTCATCGGTAAAGGTAATATAACTACCGCTTATGGAATCCACCTCCGAGGTGTATCGATTGTAGGCGACAACGGCGGGTATTGCCGCAAACAGACCTAAGGCTGTTGCCAAAAGCGCTTCGGCTATATTGGGCGCCACTACCTGAAGCGTCGCCTGCGCCTGCCCCGCCAAACCGATAAACGCATTCATGATGCCAATTACCGTGCCAAATAAACCTATATAGGGTGTCACCGATCCAACCGTGGCCAGAAAAGCCAAATGTTTTTCCAACTTCCCCTCTTCACGGGAGTAGGCAACGCGCATCGCGCGCTGTGCCCCTTCCATTATCGCCTCGCTATCGACTGAGGCTTGCTGCCGAAGGCGCATGAATTCCTTGAATCCGGCGCGGAAGATATTTTCCATGCCGACCACGGCTATCCCTTCCTTTTGCATCTGGCTGCCTTCTTTATACAGTTGGCTAAGATCCATGCCAGACCAGAAGCGTTGCTCAAAGCTGCGCACGCCTCTCGTCGCGGAGGACAACACCATCCAACGTTGCACAATCATGACCCAGGAAATCACCGACAACACCACCAAAATAAAAAATACAAATTGTACCGGGAGACTCGCTTCCAGTATCAGTTGTAGAGGGCTTATCCCTTCATTCACGTTTTTTTCTCCGAATTATAATAAACAGGCTTTGTGTTAGTAGGTGCGACAATGATTTTTTACAGGAAATCCGCGACTTCAGGGGATTATTCGGCCAATTCGGAAAATAGTTTTGTGAAAAGGCATTTAACCCGCTAAATGTAACCCTGAGAGGGTGAAAGCGGGCATTTAGCTTATGAATCATGGCCTAAATAGGGCAATTGGCTATAAAGCCATCGGACATGAAAAATTTCCCGTGACGCGACGTCTTTACTTCACTGCTCGCCCCTGGAATTGAACAAATCACGCATCTGCTCAGAGGGTTTAATCCCAAAATGGCGATAGGCGTGCTGGGTGACAACCCTGCCTCTTGGGGTACGCATGATAAATCCTTGCTGGATCAGGTAGGGCTCAAGTACATCTTCGATAGTATCTCTCTCTTCGCTGATGGCGGCTGCCAGAGAGTCGATACCGACCGGGCCGCCGTCAAACTTCTCGATCATGGTCATCAGCAGGCGTCGATCCATGTGATCGAATCCATTCTTATCGATACTCAGCATATCCAGCGCCAAGCCCGCCGTCTCGAAATTGACCCGACCATCCGCTTTCACCTCGGAATAGTCTCTCACTCGACGCAGTAGCCGATTTGCGATACGTGGCGTCCCCCGTGAACGTTTCGCTATTTCAGCAGCGCCCGTGTCATCGGTCGCGGTACCAAGAATTTTCGCCGACCTGCCGACGATGCTGGCCAACTCTTCAACTGAATAAAATTCCAGCCGCTGAATTATTCCAAAGCGATCCCGTAGTGGCGAAGTCAGTAAGCCTGCGCGCGTTGTCGCGCCGACTAAAGTGAAAGGTGGTAGGTCCAACTTTATCGATCTGGCGGCCGGACCCTCACCAATCATTAAGTCCAATTGATAGTCTTCCATCGCCGGGTATAATATTTCCTCGATCGCGGGGCTCAGGCGATGAATCTCATCGATAAACAACACATCACCCTCATCGAGATTAGTGAGCATCGCCGCCAGGTCGCCGGCTTTTTCCAATACCGGGCCGGAGGTCGTCTTAATTGAGACTCTTAATTCATTGGCAATAATGTGTGCCAGCGTAGTTTTGCCCAGCCCCGGCGGGCCAAAAATCAGCGTATGATCCAGTGGTTCCTGGCGATTGCGCGCCGCGCTGATAAAGATATCCATCTGCTCTTTCACACCTGTCTGACCAATATAGTCTTGCAGATAAAGCGGGCGAATAGCTCTATCCTGCAAGTCTTCGACCGGCAGCGCCGTGGCGGAAATTAGTCTATCTTCTTCCATGCAACTTCCTGGCTTCTCTCAATTTTACTTGTTTGCAATTTACTGGTTTGCAAATTTTCCCCATCCTAAATCATGCTCTTCAACGCCTGGCGGATTAGCTGTTCACTGTCACAAATATCCCCATTGTTTTTCATTATCTGAGCAATGGCATGCGCGGCTTGCTGTGGCTTGTAACCAAGACCCACCAAGGCTGTCTCGGCATCCCGGCTTATTGACGAAGTCAGAACCATCGCTGCAGATGCCGCTGTCTCGCCGGCGGGGGTGGTCCAGTCACTTAGCCTGTCCCGCATTTCAATTAGCAGACGCTCGGCCGTCTTCTTGCCGATGCCCGGCATCTTAACCAGCGCATTTAAATCATTCGCCCGCACGGCTCTGACTAATTCGTCCGCCTCCATTCCCGAGAGGATACCCAGCGCCATTCTTGGCCCCACTCCATTCACCTTGATCAATGATCGGAACATGCTCTTGTCTTTGGCTGCAAAGAAGCCATACAGCAGTTGTGCATCTTCTCTGACGACGAAATGCGTGTGCAGCACCAGTTCCTGACCAATGTCAGGCAATTGATACAGGGTACTCATGGGCACTTGCACCTCATAAGTAATGCCATTTACATCCACCTGAATCTCCGGAGGATTTTTATCGACGAGTATTCCGCGTATGCTCCCTATCACTTAAATCTCTTCCTGCTGAATGATTTTGCCCCGGCCATTCGAATCAAACTGGCCTCGGTATTGGCGTGACAAATCGCCACCGCCAATGCATCTGCCGCATCTTCGGCTATGGTATCACTTATCGATAACAGTGCTTTGACCATATGCTGTACTTGCAATTTATCAGCCCCACCGCTACCGGTAACAGCCTGTTTTACTTTACGTGCGGAATATTCGGCCACTGGTAATTCATGATGCACACAGGCAACTATCGCACTGCCGCGCGCCTGACCTAATTTAAGTGCGGAGGACACATTACGGCCCAAAAATACTTCTTCTATGGCAGACTGTTGCGGAGAGAACTCTTCGATAACCTGACAGATGCCGGAAAAAATTTTTTTTAACCTTTCTGGCTGAGAAGTTGTTTCGGTGCGAATACATCCACAGCCGACAAATTCCAGTTTGTTGCCTACAGAATTGATCAACCCGAAACCCGTGACTCTGGAACCAGGATCAATGCCCAGAATAATGGCCATTGCATTTCCTTTTGATTGCCGGCTTTTTAATTGTCACCCTCCTCTGTGCCGGACAGTTCAATTTCCTATAGCCTTTATAGTCGGCAACGGACTGGAAAAGGCTAGAGTTGAGCCGCTATTTCTTCGGAAATATTGGCATTAGAGTGGACATCTTGAACATCGTCGAGGTCTTCCATGGCATCAAGCAGCTTTAATAAGGCCTGTGCACCATCGAGATCGAGATCGGCCTGGGTAGAAGCAAGCATGGTCATTTCTGCGCTCATCGGTTCTAATTCGGCCGCTTTCAATGCATCCTGCACCGCGCCAAAGGTTTCCAGGGATGTCATTACATCGATGCTGCCGTCATTGTTCACTATGTCATCAGCACCAGCCTCAAGCGCCACTTCTATTATTTTCTCTTCATCATTGTCAGCCGAGAAACTGATAATTCCAGTCCTGGCAAACAGGTAGGCTACCGAACCATTAGTGCCAAGCGAGCCGCCATATTTTGTAAAGGCGTGCCTGACTTCTGCCACCGTCCGATTCTTGTTATCCGTGAGAGTCTCGACCAGAATCGCGACGCCGCCGGGACCGTAGCCTTCGTAATTCAACTCCTCGAGATTATCGTTATCTGCTGTACCGGCACCGCGGGCTACGGCTCTATCGATAGTGTCGCGAGTCATGTTCGCGCCCAGGGCTTTGTCTACTACGGCGCGCAGACGTGGGTTGTCAGCTATGTCACCGCCACCTGCTTTCGCGGCAACCGTCAATTCTCTAATTATTTTTGTAAATACCTTGCCTCGCTTAGCATCTTGCCCCGCCTTGCGATGCTTGATATTAGCCCATTTACTATGACCTGCCATAACTCCCTACCTCTTGTTGCGAGTGAATGAGATTTCGTTTATTCCGCCTTTGGCTGTTCGCGCAATCGAATATTGAGTTCTTTAAGTTGTTTGGCCGAAACCGCTCCCGGAGCATCAGTCAACGGACAGGCGGCAGACTGGGTCTTCGGAAAAGCGATAACATCACGAATCGAACTAGCACCGGTCATCAACATGATTAGACGATCCAGGCCGAAAGCAATGCCTCCATGGGGCGGGCAACCATAGCTTAGTGCCCCCAGCAAGAAGCCAAATTTTTCCTCTGCCTCTTCCTCGCCAATTCCCAGCACCTTAAATACCGATTGCTGCATCGCAGGTTTGTTGATACGAATCGAGCCACCGCCCAGCTCGGTGCCATTGAGCACCATGTCATAAGCTCTGGATAACGCGGCTAGCGGATCAGCGGCTAACTGCTCGGCATCACAACTCGGCGCAGTAAACGGGTGATGCAAGGAGGTTAAGCTGCCATCGCTGGCGGTTTCAAACATGGGAAAATCCACTACCCAAAGTGGCGCCCAGATATCTTTAATCTGACCCATATCTTCGGCCACTTTTATGCGCAGGGCTCCGATCGCTTCGTTCACGACCTTGATTTTGTCAGCCCCGAAGAAAATGATATCGCCGGTCTGGGCTTTCAGCGTTTCCAGCAAAGCAGTAATCACCTCTGCCGACATGAATTTTAGAATCGGCGATTGCAGACCTTCTAACCCGGCAGAGATATCGTTCACCTTTACCCAGGCCAAACCCTTGGCACCATAGATCGCCACAAAATCCGTATAACTATCGATTACCTTACGAGACAGACTGGCTCCCTGGGGTACTCTCAACGCCACGACTCTACTCTCTGTGTCATTCGCCGGTCCGCTAAAAACCTTGAAATCGACGCCTTTCATCAACTCGGCGATATCGACCAGCTCCAGATCAATGCGTAAATCAGGCTTGTCCGAACCATAACGAAGCATTGCTTCGGCATGGGTCATCTGCGGGAATTTTCCCAGTTCTACATCGAGATGGGTTTTGAATACTTCACAGATCATCTCTTCCATAATAGCCATGATCTGTTCTTCATCCATGAAAGACGTTTCGACATCAATTTGGGTGAATTCAGGCTGTCGGTCTGCGCGCAGGTCTTCGTCTCTGAAACACTTGGCGATCTGATAGTAGCGATCCATACCGGCGGCCATCAGAATTTGCTTAAAAAGCTGTGGCGACTGTGGCAAGGCAAAGAATTTGTTTGGATGAGTCCGGCTGGGGACCAGATAGTCACGTGCTCCCTCGGGCGTCGCCTTGGTTAACAACGGGGTTTCGACATCGACAAAACCATGTCCATCGAGAAAGTTTCGCACCGTATTGCTTACCTTCGAGCGAAATCGAAGTCGACCTGCCATCTCCGGGCGTCGAAGATCGATATAGCGATAGCGTAATCTGATTTCTTCACCAACCTCGGCATGCTCATCCAGTTGCATTGGCGGGGTGTTGGCCGCATTCAAGACCTCAAGCTGTTTTCCTAATACTTCGATTTTCCCGGTAGTCATATCATTGTTACTGGTGCCCTCGGGGCGCAGGCGCACAATTCCTGTCACTTTAATCACAAATTCGTTGCGCACCCCCTCGGCAATAGCAAAACTCTCTACTGTGTCAGGATCGTAAACAACCTGGGCAATCCCTTCCCTGTCTCTTACATCCAGAAATATCACGCCGCCGTGATCTCGCCGGCGGTGAACCCACCCACAAAGTACAACTTCCTGGTCAACAAATGACTCGTTTAATTCACCGCAATAGTTACTGCGCATAGTTTTATCCTGTCCTGATTCTGTCTTTAAAAGTAGCTGAGATAGTGACTGAGATAGTGACTGAGCCAAGTAACATGGCTCAAGGCATCTTGTTTAGCCGGCGTCTCAGCCAGGTTTCGATTTAGCCTTTGCTTTCCCGGCCGGCTCCTTGGCTTTATTCTTTCCCTTGTCTTTACCCGAGTCCGCGCTCTCGGCTTTGGCTTTAGTCTTGTCAGTACTCTCGGTTTTCTCCGTCGTTTTTGCACTATCGGCCGTCTTGGCGACGCCTGAATCCGACTCGGCTAACTGCTTCTTGTCTCCGGTCTTGAAGTCTGTTTCGTACCAGCCACCCCCTTTCAGGCGAAAACTGGCGGCAGAAACCAGTTTCCTCAACTTCGGCTTGCCACAAACTGGACATTTAGTTAATGGTTTGTCGCTAATTTTCTGCAACGATTCCATTTTGTGTTCACAACCAGTGCACTGATATTCGTAAATTGGCATCTAATCCCACCCCTCATTCTTCACCAAATCCACCTATTGGTATCTGGGATCCATAGGCTCACTGTCAAAGCCACTGAAAGCCGGCGATTATACCTTATATGGATTTTCTCACGCACCTCTCATTCGCATTCATTTCACTCATGCGGGATTATTCGGATTCGCATTTATGCGGCCCCTGCCCCCTTACTGCTCCAGGCAGGGGCTGACAGGAATCCCAAAATTGAGTCGAGTGAGAAACTAAATTTTAACTAATTCGCACGACCCGCTGTCATTCTCGCAATGACACTCCAGGAAGAACCTGTTCTTACTTTTATAGGCGAAACTAGCTATTGCGAATTGAGTCGACAGCCACAAATTACAAATAAGCAGTTGACAAAGACACCAATTTCGGCGCGCAGAATTTCTCCAGAGGGGTATGCCAAATCCCGGCGCAGGAGATATGCCGCAAGCAAATAAGTTATTGCCACATCGCAAGTGCTACCATTTCACTCGGTATAAAACCGAATAATTATTGTAGAATTACCCGCATCGTTTATTAATGCCAACTATTGCCGCTAAAGTGATAGAATTACTTGCTAGGTCAATGTGAATGATTTATAAATACATCACCTGAGAGACGGTGGCGGTGTCAGTTTTCAAGCAAAGTTGAAAATCCGATTCCCGAGTGGCGTCTCCTCCTCGGGATAGATATCCTAGAGTAGATAAACCAAGCAACATAAACAGAACGAAAAAACTTAACTTATAATCCAATTTGTAAAAAGAGAGCGGGCATGGCTGTTAAAAAATCACCGAAGAAAGCTGCAACTAAAACTAAAGCGAGCGCTGTTGCGCCGCGCAAGACTCCAGCTATTCAAAAGAAATATACCAAAACTGAAATCCTCAACGAAATCTCTGAAAATACCTCGGTAAGCAAGAAAGATGTTGCCGCTGTATTGGAAGAACTGAGCATACTAATCGAACGTCACGTTAAGAAGCGTGCGATTGGTGAATTCACGCTGCCAGGTTTATTGAAAATCAAGTCAGTGGTTCGCCCCGCAAGACCGGCACGCAAAAACGTGCCTAATCCTTTCCGACCCGGCGAATTAATGGATATTCCCCGAAAAGGCGCCACTACTCGAGTCAAAGTACTGCCTTTGAAGAAGCTAAAAGAATTTGCTTTATAGAGTCCAGTCCGGTGCTTAAAGCTTCGGCTTGAACAGCACTGGAAGTGGTTTCGAAAAAGCGCCCTAGCAAGCTAGCAAGCTAGCAAAGATAAATAAGAAAGGCAGCCAATGGCTGCCTTTCTTTATTGTCTGTGCCGCTTTCGGTAAGATCAACCGCGACAAGACCGTTATTTATTAGAGGCTTAATGCGGTCTAGCATTCTTTCAAGACAGACACGGAAACATCAATGCGAGCCAGTCAATATCTAATAGCGACGGTCAAGGAAACACCCTCCGATGCTGAAATAATCAGCCACCAATTGATGCTGCGCGCAGGTCTGGTAAGAAAGCTTGCCAGTGGGCTGTATACCTGGCTGCCACTGGGATTACGCGTGCTGCACAAGGTAAGCCAAATAGTTCGTGAAGAGATGGACAAAGCCGGTGCTATGGAAGTGTCAATGCCGGTGGTGCAGAATGCAGAACTCTGGCTGGAATCAGGTCGCTGGCAAACCATGGGGCCTGAATTATTGCGTTTCAAAGATCGTCACGATCGCGATTTCTGCCTTGGTCCAACCCATGAAGAAGTGATTACCGATCTGGTGCGCAATGAGTACAGCAGCTATCGACAACTCCCCGCCATTTTCTATCAGATCCAAACCAAATTCAGAGACGAGAGACGACCTCGTTTCGGCATCATGCGCGCACGCGAATTCATCATGAAGGATGCCTATTCC
>JABMOK010000113.1 GCA_013204155.1 Pseudohongiella sp.
ACTTTCGGTCGGCGATGGGCACGGGCCTCGATGGCCGAACTAAAGGTAGGGATGATTCGCGCATCATGTATTTGTTCCACCTCTATCATCACGTAGTCATCGGTTTGAACGAACTGATAAGTGTTGTTATAGAGTCCGCTTTGCATCGCCGGTCCGGCTTTACCTTCAGACATAATACAACGCTCCGACAAGGGCAGGGCCTCGGGGCCGTCGGCGTTACCGATGCCTGTCACGTAGCGACTGCCGAAATTGGTACGCTGAAAATCTGTGGTAGGGTTTTCTAGGCGCGGGATTTGCCCGTTCTCCGGATTAACAATGTAAGAAGTACGATACTCGCCCTTGACCAGCGCCAGATTGGAGCCGGGATCGACCCAGAAATTATTGTACGCCCTGCTGCCGAAGTCATCTGCGGCCACGGCAGGCGTGTTATTGACACCATCACCTTCATCAAAGCCACCCTCAATACCACCAATCGGTACGCCGGCTGCAATGACCAGGGCTTCCTGGGCTGTCACCACCAACGATTCCAAACCTCCCCGGCGGGTGAGATTGGTTAGCGATGCATTGCTCCAGACGCCTCCCAGATCGGGTCGCGCCGTGTTTTGAGCTAGCGCGCCAGAGCATGCCACAGCGCTGCACAGCAGCAAGCTTCCAATTCGGGTGGGGTGTTTTCGCAGAGTTGTCATTAGCTATGTCCTTTTGTTTTGTGCGTCGGGGTAAACAACAGAGGGAGTTCAGGGGACAGTGATTTCATAAAGTTACTGTCCTCTTTATTTACTTATTTTTCAACCTCGCGTTAGAGAAAATAAACCGGCGGCTGTTTATTCATACACAGGGGACAGTTTACTCACTGAATGGCTTGCATTGGTAACGGTAAAGGATGGTAGAGTTATCCATTACGGATCAGGTCAAGCTAGGCCGATCCCTTTGCTAACCCTCGATAAGAAGAAGGACAGACAATGCCGGGTTCAAGATTTAGCTTTAACACTCCCCTTTGTTTTCGGTCGCTGGCCGCCGTTGCGATTTTATTGATTTTGCCCACAACGTTCGCCCAGCAACCCCCTCCACCACCGGGTGCCTACGACGCCGCTCCCTATTTGGGGCAAGTGCGGAATACCTACGTCTACGGTGACATCTGGGAACGCCCAGGCCTGTCACTGCGTGATCGCAGCATGATTACGGTGGCGGTGAATCAGGCACTGTACGCCACCAACGAGCTACGCCTGCATATGGGTCGGGCGCTGGACAACGGCGTCACTCAAACCGAGCTGTCCGAGATTATCGCCCACGTGTTGTGGTATGCGGGGTTTCCAACCGGCGTCAATGCGGCCCGGGTTGCGGCGGAGGTCTTCGCCGAGCGGGGCCTGCCCGCCACTCCTCCTGGAGCCTCATCGCGGCAGCCACCGGTGGATCCTGAGTTAGAGTTTCCGGGCGCATTCCCGCAAACCCCGTACCTGCGTGATTTACTTAACCAGGTAGTCTATGCCGAGACCTGGAAGCGTTCGGAACTGTCGCCTCGCGACCGCAGCATGATTACGGTGGCGGTGGGTACTGCCCTGTATGCCTCCAGCGAAGTGCGCCATCACGTGGGCCGCGCCCTGGACAACGGCGTCACCCAGGCTGAGATTGCAGAAATAATCACCCACGTGGCCTTTTATTCCGGCTTCCCCACCGCGGTGAACGCAGCACGCGTTGCCGCAGAGGTGTTCGAAGCCAGAGGCTTACCGCTCGCGGCGGGGCGCTTTCCTGGAGCACCTTATCTTGAAGAGTTGATCGATGGCCTGGTCTACGGTGAAACCTGGACACGCGAGCAACTGTCCGCGCGCGATCGCAGTCTGGCCACCATCGCCGTCACTCTGGCTGGCTACCAGTCCGATCAACTGCGGGTTCACCTGCGCCGCGGGCTGGACAATGGCCTGACCACACAGGAAATCGCGGAGTTGATTGCCCAGGTGACGCTCTATTCCGGCTTTCCGTCCGGTGTTAATGGCTCCCGTATCTTCGCGGAGGTTTTGCAGGAACGCGGTATGCCACTGCCTGACTAGAACAGATAATGGCCGATTCAGGGGAGACCGAGTAACAGAACCTGTTTGTACTCTGTCCCCTTGAAGCGGTCACTTTTTTTGGGCTTGAAATCAACTTGCTCTACAATGAAAAATGAATGACGTAGCGCCATCTTTTTGCTCGAAATTTTTTTCAAGGTAGTTAACTTGTTAATACCCTCTTCAAGGAATCAGCTAATGAATTTAAAGTTTGCGGTATCTGGATTGACCAGTCTCCTATTCTGCAGTGCCGCCTGGGCGGCGGAAGAGTATCGGGGGCCAACTACGGAATGGGACCAACCCGACCTGCAAGGTGTGTGGAACTTTTCCTCGGACATCCCCCTGCAACGCCCCGCACAATTCGGTGAGCGGGAGTTTTTAGCGGAACAAGAAATTGCTGAAATCCAGGCAAAGAGAGTGGCCGTCGATGAATTTTCGGACGCCGCTATTCCCAATGGTGGCTTGAACGAAGCCTATAACGATTTCTGGGTTGAGACGGCTGGCATAGGCGATGTCGTGCGTACTTCAATTATTGTGTATCCCACTAATGGTCGGCTTCCACCCTACGCCGAAGGGGCCATCGTTGTGCAGGGCCGACTGGCTCCGGACATTGAAGGCGAGCGCCCGCTCAGGGTGATCACCGGGGGCATTGGCACCGATGGACCGGAAGACAGGGGGCTGTCAGAGCGCTGCATCATGGGCTTCAATGCCGGGCCGCCTATCTCGCCCAGCCTTTACAACAATAACCTGCAGATTGTTCAGAGCAAAGACCACGTGGTGATCATGACAGAAATGGTCCACGATGCGCGCATCATTCCATTGGATGGGCGTCCTCCGCTGGATGAAAACATTGGACTGTGGTCCGGAGATTCTCGCGGCTATTGGGACGGGGAAACCCTGGTGGTGGAAACGCGCAACTTCAATGGCATGACACAGTCTTTTGGCGCGGCCGGAACCTCGGACAACAAATTTCTTACCGAGCGTCTCACCAGGGTGAGCGAAGACTCCATAGAATACCAATTCACCGTCGAAGATTCTCGCGCCTATACTGACCGGATTACCGGCATTATTCCCTTAACCAAGGTGGCGGGGCTGCTGTATGAATATGCCTGCCATGAAGGCAACTACGGCATGCTCAATATTTTACGAGGAGCCAGAACAGAAGAAGCACGGGCACTGGAAAGCGGGCAATAAACAACTCTATTTTATCTCTTGAGAAGGCAGGTCCATGTTAAAAAAAATAACCAAGTGGATTGGATTTATCTTCGGCGGCATCGCCCTGGTTATAGTGCTGGCATACGGCGGCATGCGTCTTAGTGATGGCCCGGTGGAGTTCTTCCCCTGGTTTACTATCAGTATTGGCGGCCCGTTTCGCAGTGGTGAAGTCACGGCATCACCGCTTAGTTGGGATTTCATTAAGCAACGACAATTAATCGATTTCCAGACCCTGAATCCGACCACGTCGCGCACAGTGTGGGTTCCTGTGATCGATGGCAAACTCTATATAGTGAGCGGTTACATGAATTCCACCATTGGGCGCCTCTGGAAGCAATGGCCGACTTACATGGACGAAGACAACCGCGTCCTCATTCGAATCGACGACAAGATTTATGCGCAGAGATTGAATCGCATAACAGAAGGACCCATTGCGGCATCGGTTATGTCCGAAGTGGCGCGCAAGTATTTCGGCGGCCCGGCTGAAGTCAATCCGGCGGCAGGTGCGGGGGTCACTAGCGGTTCTGTTTGGTTGTTTGAAGTGGTCGATGATTAATTTGTGAGCTGCGTCTGCTTTGACGTTCAACCCGCATCCGTATTGCCAAAACGCGGCGATCAAACTACTCTGCTCCTTTGATTTGGCCGGACAATGAATAAGTTGAAGCGCGCTTCTCACACTCTGCATACGTTCACGCTTTTCCTGTTGCTGGTTGGCAGCGCCATGGCCTTTCCGCTTGCGGCGCAGGATCGTTTGGCTGCCCTGGCGGGTGATGGCAGTGTGATGCTGCACTCGCCGAAGGGTGAGACACTGGTGAGCATCAATCCGGATCGCGCGCTGGTACCTGCTTCTATCCTCAAGATCCCGCTGGCGCAGGTGGCGTTGACCACCCTCGGCGAAGACTTTCGCTTCGAGACCCACTTTTATCGCAATGACAGTGGCGACCTGTTGATCCGGGGTCTGGGCGATCCGTTTCTGGTGTCAGAGGAGATTGCCCGTATTGCCGACATCCTGGCCCAGCGCGGACTGCAACAGGTCCGCCGCCTGGTGATGGACGATTCGGCGTTCGAAGCGGATCCCGATCTGCCTTTGGAGCGCGGCGCCAGTGATCCCTATGCCGCCCGTAACAGCGCGCTGGCGGTGAATTTCAACACGGTGAATCTGGCCTGGACAGCAGACGGTAGACTGATCACGGGCGAGGCGCAGACTCCCTTAACAGCCCTTGCCCGCGAACTCGGCGCGGCGCTTTCCCCCGGTGAGGAGCAACGCATCAATCTGGGTGATGACCCGCGCGCTGGCCTGCGCCAGGTTCAGCAACTGTTTCAGCTGTTTCTTCAGAAGTCGGGTATCACAGTATCCGATGCGGGCTTTAATCGTAGTGCGGTGTCGGATCAGTGGACGCTGTTTTATCAGCACCGCAGTTCCCGCTCGCTGCGCGAGAATCTGGATGGCCTGCTGCGCTACTCCAACAATTTCATCGCCAATCAACTTTTTCTCACGCTAGCGGCGCAAAGCAGTGGCTACCCTGTCACGAGCGAGGTAGCGCGTGCTGTCCTGCAGCAGCAGCTCGCTGGCTTATATGGAGACAGTTTCGGACGTGACCCACAGTCCCTGCTTATGCTGGAGGGCTCAGGCCTGTCCCGTACCCAGCGCAGCAGTGGCGCCGGTATGATGCATATTCTCGAAGTCTTTAAACCCTATGCCGATCTGTTGCCCGAGGCGGACGGGGTGCTGCGCAAGAGTGGCACCTTGACCGGTGTCTACAACTTCGTCGGCTACCTCCGCGGGCCCGAGGGTCTGTATCCGTTCGTGATTCTGACTAACCAGGCGGCCAACAACCGCGCAGAAATTCTGCAGCTTCTTAAGCGCCAGCTTTAGACACAGGAGCCGCTTTATTTTTCGATGCCGCTGGAGAAAATGAAACGGTGGCTTATTCTCGACATCGGTTTTTCTGCTTCGAAGTACATCCCAAAAATCCTGACTAAAGCACACCTTAGACTAAGGTTGGGGCTTCAACTTTCTGCGGTGCGACTGGCAGTGTTGCCAAGATTTCCTACTTGAAAAACAATCTACCCGGCGTCCAGCCAGGTTTTTCTTCGACCTAATTTAAAGATTTAGAGAAGACTATTTTTCCAGGGGAGAACGTGTCTAATAAAAGACGGGGAAGTTCAGTCCGATCATTCCGTTTGCAGGTTAAGGAAGTCTCAACGCAACCAGGGCGCCGGGCTGGCCACGCTTCACACTTCCCGACTGCACAACAATGTACTGCACCCCGTCGTGCAGGTAAGTCAGCATGCCGTATTGCCCGGGTATCGGAATTTCCACCGTAGCGAGAACCTCCCCGGTGCGTTTGTCGCGGGCATTGAGTATGGGATTGCCATTTTCGTTCAGTTGCGCATCGCCTCTCAGGTCCTCGGTGGTTTGTACCAGCAGGTCACCCATGATCATCTGGATGGAATGGCCGGTGCCTCCGGTTTCGGGAATGTCCACGCCCTGCAACAGCGGGTGATTTTTTATGTTATCCGGGGTCTCGCCGATGGGGATGTCCCATAACTTCTCGCCGCTATTCATGTCATAGGCGGCCAAGCCCTGGAACAGGGGTTTGTACACCGGCAGGCGGTCTATCTGGGGCAGGAATTCGCGATTACGGCCGGGCGCCCAGGCGGCCACGGTGGTACCCGTGGTGGGAGTATGCCGTTCTCTTCCGCGCCAGGCTTCCTCGGACATGCCCGGTAATCCCCTTTCTTCATCGACGCCGTTAGTCGGTTCCATGAAGGCGGGC
The DNA here is from genome assembly GCA_013204155.1 of Pseudohongiella sp. GTDB lineage: Bacteria > Pseudomonadota > Gammaproteobacteria > Pseudomonadales > Pseudohongiellaceae > UBA9145. The sequence goes on from JABMOK010000113.1 coordinate 6,038, forward strand.
GCGCTACAGCCGCGGCGGTGGGAAGCATACATGATTCCCGTTGTGGGATCGGCAACCGGGGGGTGGTAGATATTCAGGCCACCCACGCAGCCGACCACATTGCGGTAGGGATTGTCATGGGGATAGGGCAAGGCCGGCACATACAGACCACCGAGACGGAATTCCCTGAGAATTTCCTCTGCCCGTTGCTTCAGCTCCGGCGTGTAGTCCATGATAAATTCTTCGGTGATCCCGTTTACCACGATCGGGTCCAGGGGTTCCGGACGCGTCGGATAGGGCTGGGTAGCCGCCGTGTAGTTACCCGGCACCTGGGTTTGCATGACCGGTCGTTCTTCAATGGGCCAGATCGGTTCGCCGGTTTCACGATTAAATGCGAAGACCAGCCCCTGCTTGGTATTTTGAATCAGTGCGGGGATGGCTTTACCGTCAACGGTCAGGTCCATCAGGATCGGCGCGGTGGGAATGTCATAATTCCATTGTTCGCTGTGATGAATCTGGAAATGCCACTTGCGTTCGCCGGTGGCGACATCCAGCGCCAGTACACTGCCGCCAAACAGGTTGTGTCCGGGGCGGTGCCCAGTGTAGCCCTGAACCGTGGAGGCATTGGTGACGAGATACACCAGGCCCAGTTCCGGATCAGCCGCCGCCGGTGCCCAGGACGACAGGTCACCGGACCAGCGCCAGGCATCGTTTTCCCAGGTATCGTGCCCAAATTCACCGGGTCGGGGAATGACATGGAACTTCCACAGCCGCTGCCCGGTTCTGAGGTCGTAGCCCATAACATCCCCCGGCACGTTTTCGATTCGGGTTTGATCATAACTGGGCTCATGACCCACCAGCACCACCACTACGCCGTTGACAACAATGGGAGGCGACGAGGCCGTTACCATTCCCAGTTGTTGGGGTATGCCGTGATCGGGATCATACTGTCCGCCGTCGGCGCGCCAGTCCAGCCAGGGTTGCCAATCGTCCACCAGGTCTGGAATTAGATCGACCACACCGGTTGCAGAAAAACCGGGAACGTTGCTTGGGGTTCCCCAATTTTCCAGCGGTTGTCCCGTTACCGCATCCAACGCCCAGAGGAAATACGCCGGCGATGTCACCAACACCACGCCACGTCCATCGCGCTCGGTATAGGCGACGCCTTTACCGAAGTCGGTGCGCGGGGAGCGCAGGTAACGCATGGTTTCGGGTTCACGAAAAGTCCACAGGGTCTCGCCGCTGGCCGCATCGATGGCCACCACCTGACGGCGCTGGCCTACCACGGTATACAGCACCCCATTCACATGGACCGGGGTGGCGCGCGCCGTGAATTCAACATTGGGGCCAAAGTTATCGCCGCGCCAGATCCAGGCCACTTCCAGATCGGCAAAATTGGCGGCATTGATCTGCTTCAGGTGCGGCGAAGCGCGGGTATGCCCGGCATCGCCACCCAGGTAACGCCAGTCACCGTCTTCAACGCCGGTGAGCTGAGCCAAGGCGAAGCAGGGAAACAACAGAGAAACGAGAAACATAAAGCCGGCTGCGCGCGATGGCTTCTCAATAGAAGAAAGTAGATCTGGGAATTTTATGGTTTTCATAGTTTGTCCTGCCCGGATTACTGCATTGGGCACATTGTAAATCCCGTATTGCAGTGGTTCTTGTCGGTTTTGAGAGTTAACGTGTCATACCCTCACGAATGATCCACCGGGAAATGTATCCACCCGGTGATGATATATTTCACGCCGGAGTTCACCACATTACCGCGATGGGCATGGGTCCACTCTGCGGGCCAGATCAAAGTCTTGCCTTTTTGCGGCTGAACGTCCAGGTCTTGGTGTACGAAATGTGTCGCGCCACCATCATCGACGTCGTTCAGGTAGGTCATCCAGGCCAGGACCCGATGTGATGTGCCGATGTTGGTGCGCTCAGAATGCACCGCCAGGAAATGCCCGCCCGGATGATAGCGTTGTATGTTGAACGAGCTTATTTCCGCGCGCGGCATGATCGACTTGAGAAATGGCCATTGCTCAAGGTAATCCTCATAACAGGCATACAAGGTGTCGATGTAGTCGCGAATTGGCTTATGCTCGGGCAGCTCGAGCTCGCGGGGACGGATCGTGAGGTCGGTTGAATTCTTCGACTCAGCATTCAGACCTCCCTCGGTTTGCCCCGGCGTCTGATAGCCCTGGCGCGTTTCAAAAAACTTGATCAGGCCATCGCACAGTGACAACGGTTCTATGAACCAGCTTCCAATAAAATGGGGAAGTGGGTGAGATGGATTCAAGTCGATGCGATTCATTGCGAACTTCCCTGATTAATTGAGACACCCTTGATTAATTAAGACGCCCTTGATTAATTAAGACACCCTTGATTAATTGAGACGCCCTTGCCAGTAATGAACGTTATTACACCAAAGCCTTTTTCCTCCATCGCAAGCCCTTCCTGAAGATCGCCCATGGCTAACAAGACCGAGCCCAGAGATCCGATGGCTTCGGTTAAATCGGGTTTTATGGCCAGGGCCTCGCGAAAGCTGGCAACGGCCTCGTCGAGTTTCTTCAGTCCACGCAGCGCATTGCCCAGGTTAAAAAGCGCGTCGACGAGTTTTGGATTGATGGACAGGGCTTTGCGATAGCTGGCTATAGCTTCATCGAGCCTGCCCAGTTTGGCTAGCACAATACCGAGGTTGTTATGCACTTCGGCGAAACCGGGATCGATTGCCAGGGCTTTACGATAACTGTCAGCCGCTTCATCAAACCTCCCCATTTTCTTGAGCACAACACCAAGATTGCAATGTGCGTGGATGAAGCCAGGACTAATGGCCAGAACCTTGCGAAAGCTGGCGAAGGCCTCATCGAGCTTGCCCTGGTCACTGAGAACGGTGGCCAGGTTGAATTGCGCGTCGACGAAATCAGGCTGGATAGCAAGAGCCTTGCGAAAGCTATCGATCGCCTCATCCAGTTTGCCCATCCTCTGCAAAGCGACGCCAAGGTTGCAGTGCGCCATGAAGAAGTCAGGTTTGACTTCGACGGTCCTGCGATAGCTGGCAATTGCATCATCCAGTCTGCCCAATTCATTGAATATATTGCCAAGGTCGCAGTGCGCATCGAAATAAGTGGGCGCGCTGGCAACGGCTTTTGTCACCAGCTCAATGGCATTATCAGGTTTGCCCATCTGAAAGCTTACTATACCAAGCAGATGCAGGGCGACGGGCTGGTTTGGGTCGGAATGCAATATTTGTTGGTAGATGTTGGCGGCCTCGGGCAGGCGGCCTGCATCGAGGTGCTGCCCGGCGGTGGCAAGGGATTGCTGGATGTTGATAGTGTTTTCTCCCTCATGGGCCTGGAGCAATTAACTATTGGAGAATAATTTTATCCGAGTAGGGGGGTGCTGTCCCCTAATCCTTTCCATGCAGCTTCTGCAGCGGCAGCTTTAGAAATAGGGGCGGCTTTATTTGTCGATGCCCCTGCACCTCTAGTTATTAGTTAAGTACACCTCTAAAAATTTCTCTTCTTTGATCGTAGCCTTCGGGCATAGGCAAAACATTGTTCGCTTCGGCATACGCTTCATAGTCGCTAGTCATCCGGGCAAAACGCGCTGGCTCAGCTTCTGCAAGATCTTTAGACTCCCCTGGATCTGTCTTGATGTTAAATAGATGCCAGGCGTTGTCGTTCGCGCTGCGGTTAAAGACTATTTTGTAGTCTCCCTGAAACAGTGCACGGTTGCCGCCCAGTTCATAGCCGATTGATTCTGTTTCTTGGTGAACACTCTGTGTGCTGCCAGTCAGAAAATTCGACAAATCCTTTCCGCTTATTGGCTCTTTGGTATTGCCGTTGAAGCTACCACCATGATCTTCGGCGCCGGCCAGGCTCAGAATGGTCGGAGTCAGGTCGGTGACAAAAACAAATTCGTCGGTTTTTCCCCCGCGCCTGTTGATTCCAGGACCGGAGATGATTAAAGGCACCCGCAAGCCGCCTTCGCTGGCATAGAATTTGTAGTAGGCAAGTGGCGACGCGGCAATGGTCGCATTATTCGGCCCGATCGCATTGAACGATCCTTTTTCACCGAGTGTTGCATAATCGGCGTTGTAACCCACTTGATCGAACCAGTTACCCAGCATTGAAGTGGCATCGACATTGATCAGGTTTGAGCCTTCCGCGCCATTGTCGGAAGTGAAGATGAAAATGGTATTTTCAAACTCGCCAATAGTTTTCAAATAGTCCATAAGACGACCTATATGCATATCCATGGCATCGACCATGCCCGCGTAAACCTCCATTCGTCTTGCATGATGGCGTTTCTGTTCATCGCTTAAGCTATTCCACTGGAGAGTACCCGGCGTGACAATTGCCTCGGTGCCTGGGGGAACTACACCGGCCGCTACTGCACCTTGTCGCCGCTTTTCTCGCATGACGGCCCAGCCCTCGTCGTACATGCCGGCATACTTATCGGAAAATTCACGCGGCGCCTGCACGGGCATGTGCACGGCCTGAAAGGGGATATAGGCAAAGAAGGGATTCTCATCTGCTTCATTCTCTGCAATAAATTCAATCGTCTTGTCGATAAAATACTTCGAAGAGTAGAAGTCGTCTGGCAAGGTGTGCTCCTTGCCATCGGCATACCAGTTTGCCTTGTCGTAGATAGGCAGGTAAGGCCGCTGCTCCCAATTGTCGGCACCGGTATCCGCCATCGCGATAGTGCGCTCGAATCCGCGCGCGGACGGAAGTAGCTCGGGCGTGTGGCCCAGGTGCCATTTTCCTGTCATGTAGGTGTGGTAGCCGGTTTCACGCAGCATGGTTGAGAGGGTTACTACCTTATCGTTCAACACGCCGAGATAATTCTCGTGACCCTGCTGCTCCGCCGGCAGTGCTTCAGGAATATTCGGCACGCCATTTCTGTGGCTGTCGACGCCTGTTAGCAGCATGGCTCTGGCTGGCGCACAACTTCCTGCAGTGTGGTAATTGGTAAATGAAAGCCCGGCCTCCGCCAGCGCCGCGATATTGGGTGTGTTGATCTCACCCCCAAACGGCGATATATCCGTGAAGCCGAGATCATCAGCCAGAATAAGCACGATGTTGGGACGTGTTGGTTCAGCTTCCGCCGGCTGCGCGCTGGTAGAAAAGGAGACAGAGAGGCCTGCGGTCAGTAATGCAACAGCGATAGACATGGGTTTTGGCAGCATGAGCTCCTGACCTTTTTGTTAGTTGTTGAGTCGCACTCAGAATAGTGAGCAAATTTTGGCTTGTCTATAGGGAATAGAGGGGCGCTGATAGGTTGATCGGTTATGGCTAAATTGGTTACAGTTTTGTGGGTGGTTGTTGGGTGCTTAGCATTATTAGCCTCCTTTGGAGGCGGGGGGAGAGTTGAATTAATTATGCAACTATTTGATTAATAAAGGCTAATATCGATTCAGATATTGTTAGTGTTACGCGCGATGCATCAATGCTCTCCTACTCGAAAAACAATGTAACTGAGATGGTCCAATAGATCTGTACAACCCAGTTAAGAGATAATACTCATAACTGGAGGTAGAAGAAATGGCAGCAAGAAAGAAATACTCGAAGGAGTTTAAACTGGATGCGGTTAGCCTGGTGATTGATCAAGGCTACAC
>JABMOK010000114.1 GCA_013204155.1 Pseudohongiella sp.
AATTATCAGCGTTAATTTTAGAGCTTGTTCGAGGGCGAGGACGTATAACAATTTCAGAAGCAATTGAATTAACTGGCGCAAACAGAGGGACTTTGAAAGACCATTTCAATATGTTGGTAAAGAAGAACTATCTTGCACGTCATGGAAGCGGACGAGGTAGTTGGTATGGTTTATCTTAATGGATGGTCACGCATTGGAAAAATATAATTACCCAATTCATCCAAGACTCTGAAAGCTGCCTGTTTTTCCGCATGGATTTGAAAGGTTTGGTAGCTACGGCCGAGTTGGCCGTGTACTCAAAAAACTTGTGGAAACGGAAGCTTTGAAAAGAATAGGTTACGGTCTTTATGTGCGTACAAAAGTATCTTCTCTCACTGGTAATATAGTCCCTGAAAACTGTAGTGGCACGGTGAATTTGGCCATCTAATTAGAGGTGGTTATTATGCATCTCCTACTAATTAGGTGACAATATGACACGCAAGAGAAGACCCGATTTCAGTCCAGAGTTTAAGCTGGAATCAGCTCGGCGGGTTGTTGACCAGAACTACTCCGTTAGACAGGCAGCCGAAGCTGTTAATGTGAGTATCCCCTTCTCTTCCCATGTTGTAGCTTGGTGACCCTATCCGTTACACTGGACCAGGCCCGTTTTTCAGTTAATTCAATTCGAGCCTGCACGACGTAAAGTTCCACCCCGAGCCATTGGAGAACCAAGCATGCGGCGTCAACTTATAGCCACACTATTGATTGCCTGTTCCACGGCGGTCATCTGCGCACAAGAACCTTTCCCGACGCCGATTACAGCGAACCAGGACGTGATTGCTGTCAGTTTTTCTGAATTTGCCCGGATTCCCGATACCGACAATGGCCAGGCACCGCGCCTGATGTTCATGACTGCCGAACCCGGCACCCGGCGCCTGTTTGTCAGTACGATGCCGGGCAAACTTTACTCGATGGATTATGCCGGTAAGTCGGTGACAGAGTATATCGACACGAATGCTGACGCCTGGGGCGTGCGCGTCCAGTCTGCATTCAACGAACGTGGGGTGCAAAGTTTCGCGTTTCACCCGCAATTCAGCCAGGCTGGCGCACCCGGTTATGGTAAGTTTTACACCTACATCGATACCGCGAATATAACACCGGCTGCCGACTTTGAATCCGGTGGCGAACGGCGATCACACGACACCGTGTTGCTGGAATGGACTGCCGGCAATGCCGCCGCCACCACATATGATGGCGGGGCAGCGCGCGAACTTTTTCGTGCCGCTCAACCATTTCCAAATCACAATGGTGGTCAGATTGCATTCAATCCGCTCTCTCAACCTGGAGATGCTGATTTTGGATTGTTGTACATCGGGCTCGCCGATGGTGGCAGTGGCGGCGACCCGCTGAATTCTGCCCAGGACCTGGCGAAGTATTTCGGCAAGATCCTGCGCATAGATCCGCTAGGCAATAACAGCCCCAACGGGGAATATGGCATTCCTGCTTCGAACCCCTTTGTCAATGATGGCAATGCCAGCACACTCGGCGAGATTTATGCTTACGGTGTGCGCAACCCACAACGTTTCAACTGGGATAGCCAGAACGGACGTCTGCTGCTCGCTGAAATCGGCCAGAACCAAGTGGAAGAAATCAGCCTCATCACCGCTGGCGCCAATCTTGGCTGGAATGTATGGGAGGGAAGCTATCGCTATGTAAAGGGTGGCGTAGACACAAGCAATCCTCGCAGCGATGCGGCGCTTACCTGGCCTATAGTGGAATACGATCACAACGATCCGCTATTTCTGCGCCAGATTGCTGTCACCGGGCTCGCCGTTTACCGGCAGAGCGCGATTCCCCAATTGACGAACAAACTGGTGTTCGGTGACAACCCCAGCGGTGAGCTGTTTTACGTTGATGCAGATGTACAGGAAGCCACCGGCCAAGCCGCCATCCGCCGGATTCTGTTGCAGCACGGGGGAGAAAATAAAACCCTGTTGCAAGTTATCCAGGCGAAAAACAGTGAGCAGGGCAAAGAAGCGGCACAACGCGCAGACCTGCGTTTTGGCTACGGAGCGCAGGGTGAAATATTCTTGTTAAATAAAGGTGATGGGGTGATACGACTGCTGCAGTAGAAATAACGGTACTAATGTAATGAACCATCCCCACCCCTGCTAAGTAGCAAGAATGCAAATGCCTGGCAGGGGTGGGGATGGTTCATTACATTAATACCCACTGCCTAACTATTTATTTACTTATCAAGAAAGTCAGTCGAGGTCTGCCACTGAACCTCGCATGTTTCCATTTAGCACAAAATTCCCCTAAACAAAGCGATTACGTATATATTTGGGTTTCTCAACTTATAGGAAACCATCGACCAGGCCGCGTGATTTCTCCTATTTTCGGCTCTATGTGTAACTGTTTGCGGGTGCAATCGTATGTAGAACTAGGTGTGCATTATTAATGTGCCGATACACTGTTCTTGACAGTAACTTAGTGGCAGAGAATACAGGATCTAACCAGTCTTTATTACAAACCAAACCAGCACGAGAATAATTAAGGGTTATAACCATGCTTCGCTTAGCCGATCTTTGCAAAACTTACCCTGGTGGTGTTGTTGCCTTGCAGGATATAAACCTTAATATTCCCGCCGGCATGTACGGCCTACTTGGTCCCAATGGCGCTGGAAAGTCTACGCTTATGCGCACCGTGGCGACCCTGCAAACACCTGACCATGGTTCCATAACGTTTGATGGTATAGATGTGCTAAGGGATAAAACTGAATTAAGAAAAACCCTTGGTTACTTGCCGCAGGAATTTGGTTCTTATCCGCGAACGTCGGCAGAGGCGATGCTTATGCATTTTGCCGCCTTAAAAGGCATCCATGGCGAACAACGAAAACAGGTGGTAGAGAATCTATTAGTTCAAACCAATTTGTGGGATGAGCGCAAAAGAAGCGTTGACCAGTATTCAGGCGGCATGAAACAGCGATTTGGTATAGCTCAAGCGCTATTAGGTGATCCGAAACTCATTGTGGTCGATGAGCCCACGGCAGGATTGGATCCTGCAGAAAGACGCCGCTTTCAAAATTTGCTAGTCGAAATCGGTGAAGGAAGAGTTGTTATTCTATCCACTCACATTGTTGATGATGTCGAAGAGATTTGTCCTCAGCTTGCCATTATGGGGCAGGGAAAAATACTGAAGCAGGGAGGCCCCGCAGAGCTAATCAATTCCATGGAGGGAAAGCTCTGGACATCATTGGTAGAGCCAGAAAATATCCCGGAAGTTCGGTCTAAATATTCAGTGCTATCAACTCGCTTTAGTGCAGGGAAAATTGAACTTCGTGTCTTAGCTGATGAGAAGCCCGCCGATATGTCGCCGGCATCGCCGGAACTGGAAGATGTATATTTTGCCACGCTAATCGAGCACGGACTGAAAGAGAACATGGAGTAAGCCATGAGTCAATTTCTGGAAATATTCCGCTTCGAACTGCGCTATCAGACCAAATCACCTTTCTTCTGGGGGGTGTTAATTCTTTTTCCTCTTGTCCACTTTCTTAGCGTAGCAACAAATACAATTGATATTGGCAATTTGAGTGACTTAATCAATATAAATAGCCCTTATCGCACAATGTATACCGAGGCAGCACTGGCTTATTTTGGACTGTTGCCGACTATCGTTTTTATGGTGAGCGCAATTACGCGTGATCAGCAGAGGAATACGGCAGAATTATTCTTTGTTGCCCCGGTTACCAAATATCAATTTTTGCTGGGGAGGTTCTGTGGTGGGTTTTGTCTCGCCTTGCTGGTTGCATTCGCGGGCCTGCTAGGCGGTATGTTGGCGATTTTTATGCCTTGGTTGGATCCTGCGCGACTCAGCCCCTTTTCAATATCAACCTATAGTTATAGTTTCTTTGCTCTTACTGCACCCTATACATTTATTGTCTGTTCTTTCTTTTTTGCAATTGCCGCTTTGACTAGGTCGGTGGCTATGACATTCGTTATAGCCATGCTGCTGATGTTGCTAAATTTCTTGTTGCTAATTTACAGCGCCACGAGTACTAGCGAATGGATAGGGCTGGCAGACATTACCGGGCTACTGGGAATAGCTGTAGAGACGCGCTATTGGACCATTGCCGAGCTCAACATCCTTTTACCAAATGGATTGCTATTGGTGAATCGATTGCTCTGGATTAGCTTGACGCTCTTGGTTTTGGTGATTACCTTTTGTAGATTCCGCTTCGATCTCTCAGCCGGAAAAGCTATTCTTTTTCACTTGCCGGGATGGGCGAAGACTTCGAAAACTACTTCTTCTGCACCCGCTCTCACGGAAATTAGAGTTAGCAATAATTTTTCCTGGAAGGGGCAGATATCCCAATTTCTATCACAGCTAAGCATGGACATTCGTACTATCCTCCAGAGTCCATTCTTTTATGCGGTGCTTTTTTTCGGTGTGTTCAGCACTATCGGAGATCATCAAAGCCACCTCAGCCTTGTATTGAATATTCCTCTTATACCTGTCACCAGTTTAATGATCGGATTTTTTAGATATGGGCTAATTGCAAATGTACTTCTTATTCTGATTTACTTTTCTGCAGAACTGGTTCACCGGGAACGGGAAAGTAGGGTAAATGATATTGTTGGAGCCTCACCCTATGCGGATTGGATAATGCCTGTTTCCAAGACGATAGCGTTGTGGGTAGTGATTTCTTTATTGTTAGTGGCCTCCATGTTCACCTCGATTCTGTTGCAAGG
>JABMOK010000115.1 GCA_013204155.1 Pseudohongiella sp.
ATTTCTTTGAATGAGCAATTTGATTGTTGACAAGGGGGGAGTCCACATAAGTTAACGCTTAATCTGTCAAAATCTGCACAAGGTTTTGGCTTGGGGATAGCCTGATACTTCCTATTTACGTCTGAGTAAAAGTGATGCAGCAGATTTGTTTGGAATGTGGCATGAGCGTTAATGAGACTATGGATTATTGTCCAAAGTGTGACAACGCGCTGAACCTTCAGCATGATGGCTCGACAATCACCGTTGACATTGCGCACCAGGGTGAGCGTGTTAGTGAGGCGCTACGAAAGATGCAAAGTGAGATTGATTCGGCCCGAAAAGGTGTCGCCATGTGTATTCGTCTTGTTGTTGGTTCGGGACTGATTCGTGACGAAGTATTGCTGGCACTGCGCGATCTAAAATTTCGCGGTGACATCAAAAATTTTGAATCCGAATCCTTTAACGCGGGTGCGGTGCTGGTAAGACTTAAGTAGGTGCAGCAAGAAATGGGGCTTTTTTATTGTCGACGTTGATCGAACTACCGTATTTCACACTGACCCAATTCTTTTTCTTCTCATCTAGTATCCGACATTAGGGTATTAATGTAACGAACCATCCGCTGACCATAACTCTTTGCATCGATCGTATCTACGTTGAGAAAAGTCTCTCTTGAGAATCACAGAGGTCTATCTTTGATACTAGAACCCATACTAACACCCATACTAACACCGACAACATTGTTGGCCGGAATTCTATCTATCATGATCTGAAAGGGATCGATACCCACAGCTCCAGGCTTTTCCGGAACATGAAAGCTGAGATTATGAGAGCCGCTCGTTAATAGATGTTTTTTCATGTAGAGCGGTGTCTGCGCAAACAATTCTTCATTAGATTCTGGAAAAATCACAATATCAAAATAGGTGTTAAGCGGCACTTCAGTTTCCTCACCCAGACCCGTTGCCTCAAACTGGCGCGTGGTAAATTCGATTGATACTTCATAACCGTCGGCATCGGGCGTGGCCACCGCTGAGTCGACCTGCAGGTCATAAAGCACGATTTTTTCGAACAGATCGGTTATCAAGTCTTGATACTCGTCCCCGGCCACTGCACGTAGCTCATTTACCAAATCCTGAGAAGTGGGGAATGGTGGCGGTTGAAAGGCAAACCTATTCAGATAATTGCGCAGGGCCTGATGAACTTTATCCGCCCCAATGGTGTCTTGTAATGCGAACATGGCCAGTGCCCCCTTGTTATAGGAGATGTAACCCTGGTCTTCGGTATACATAAGCGGCAGCTCTTCTCGGGTCTCCCTGCCTCTTGCTGCCATATAACTGGTTTGTGTGTAAGCCAGCATGCGCCTTAACCAAACCGGTTGCAGATATTCTTTAGTTACCATTAGCGCAGAGTAACTCGCCAGACCTTCATTCAGCATTTGCCTGCCCTGCATATAGGCACCGTAGGCTTGAGCACCCCACCACTGATGAGCCAATTCATGCATGGTACCAAAGTCCATATTTTCGCTTGCAGCCATATCTGTAACAAACCCAATGGATTCTGAGTAAGGTACGGTTCCAGCGAAAGCCTGCGCCGAGTTTCGATAACGGGGATATTCCAGGATGCGGAAATAAGAGTATTGGTAGGGAGTAAACTCTCGCGTGTAATACTCTAGAGCCTTCTTAGCTGTATCCAACATGGCCTTTGAAGTGTAAGGATGCTTCGGGTCGTGATAGACCTCCAGCTCCACACCATTCCAGTTGTCCCGGGCTACGTCATAACGCGCCGATGTCAGGGACAAGCCAGGCAAGATAGGGTGCTCAGTTGCGTATTCAAAGTAGCGACGCTGCCCATCCCTCCATTCCCGTTGCAACACGCCGGGTGCCACGGCTATCTGATCCAGGGAAGTACTGAATATCACCCTGACATTCGCCCGAGAACTCACCCCCGCGCCAATAATGTCCAAATAGGCCGGATCGCCCAGGGAGGGAAGCCTGTCCACTGCAGGAAGATCAAACTGACTACGGACAAAACTGTCAGTTATTTCGCGAGACATCGCGTAGCCAGGAATAGGCATAATGACTCGACTTGTTATGAAAGTACCGTTCTCTACCACTTCAACATCCGGGTTTGCATTGACAAAGCCGTTGTTCAGCCTGCGCATGTTCCAGCTAAGCGTTATGCTCTCACCGGGATTCAAAGGCGGTGTTAATTCAAACAGATAAAAACCCAGCTTTGTGTCAGCAATACTTGCTATGGCAGACTCGACCTGCAGATCGTCAACCTGCATCTTTGGATCCACTGAGATTACAAATTCGCTGATGGGCAATTTTTTGCTGTTAATGAGCGTTGCACTACCGCGGGTTTCGATACGTTTTTCTTCTGGGTAGAGGTCTACCTCAAAGGTAATTTCTTCAAAAGTTGGCGCCGGCCGATTTCGGTAATCAGCATAGTTGATTTCATAATCGGCCTGGAGCTGCAATACCGAGCTTGTCGTCTGGTATTGATTGAGAACACTGGTGTTATAGAAAATCCAGCTACCAACGCTGATAAAGCCAACCGCAGCAAGCCCGGCAATAACAGCTGTTGCTGTGCCTATTCTGGATCTGGCGTCTGCCAGCCACTCCTTGATGCGTGTGTAGTAGCCGCGGGGGAAAAACAAGCAAGCCAGTAGAACCAGCAAAATACAGAACAACCCCCAATACACTATGAGGGCATACATCGCCTCCCGATAAGGACCTATGCCATTCATATCGGAATAAATGGCGTAGGGGATTCGAAAACCATAAAGAATGTTCTCAAAGCCAAAGAACTCGAGGGACAATAGAAAAACGTATACGCAAAATAGCAAGAACATGCCCAGCCATTTACTCTTACTCAGGCTCTGTACGAGAATGGCGAGTACAGCAAGCATGTAAAAATAAAAACCATTGAAGATAAACAAGCCCTTTAGGTAGAGCCAAAATTCAAAATTGTAATAGCCTGCCAAGCCTTGCAACAGAATCGAGGTGAACATG
>JABMOK010000116.1 GCA_013204155.1 Pseudohongiella sp.
AAATAATGGGGTCAGAAATAAATAATGGGGTCAGAAATAAATAATGGGGTCAGAAATAAATAATGGGGTCAGAGTAAATATACAGTACTGTATATTTACTCTGACCCCATTTATTGATTGACCCCATTTATTGTGCGGTGTTGAACTGTATGAAATAGTGCCCAGGGGCGGAGTCGAACTAGAGTCGGAAATAAATCTGTCCCTATTTATCCCTTGAAAAATCGCCGGAACCGGCGTAATTTCAGACCATTACCTCAATTAAAGTCCTGATAGAAATAGAAAAACATTGGAGATTTAAATGAACAGCAGAATTCTTGCCAAATCAATTCTGGCACTAGCCGGCATTGTGGTTGCACCCCTGATTTCGGCACAATCTGATGAATTTCCGCGTACGGAGTATGGCCAGCCTGATCTACAGGGCACCTATACTTTTAGAACGCTTACTCCGATGAATCGTCCGCGAGAGTTGGAAGACTTTGAAGTCTTGACGGCTGAACAGGCCGAGGAGTGGGAGGCGTTCGAGAATCGCCGGCAGAATCGAGACCTGATTATCGATTCTGTAGGCGGCGCTGGATATCCCCCGGGCGTTATCTCCTACAACAATTTCTGGTATGAACGGGGCGTGCAAACTGTCGCCGATCGTCGAACCTCGCTTATCTATGATCCACCCAATGGCCGACAACCCGTGCGCAACGCCGCGGGTCAAGAACGTGGCGCGGCCTATGGCCAAATGGTGTTCGAGAGTGCCGGTCCTGAAGGCCGCACCACTGTTGACCGCTGCCTGATAGGTTTCAATGCCGGCCCGCCTATGAGTCCCAGCGCCTATAACAATAATATGCAGCTCATCCAAACTGAAGACCATATCGTAATCGTTAACGAAATGGTTCATACCGCGCGAATAATCAGACTGGACAGTGAGCACCACACTAAACAGCTCAAGTGGGAAGGAGATTCTGTGGCGCACTGGGAAGATAACACCCTGGTTGTTCACACGCAGAATTACTATCACGACTATAACTACAGCGGCACTTCTGACCAGGCTCAGATAACCGAACGTTTCACCCGAATCGATGCGGATACTCTGGAATACGATTTTACTGTTGAAGATCCGCTGTCATGGGATCAAACCTGGTCGGGAAAATTTCCGTTACGCCGCGCCGCTGATCCGCTGTATGAATATGCCTGTCACGAGGGAAATCACGGCCTGGTTGGTATTCTCGCCGGCTGGAGACGTTATGAGTCCATGGGATTCAACGGCGACGGCTCGCCAAAATCTGAAACCGGCACGGTTGATATAGACGAGAATTAGAAAAAGGGGACTTAGTCCCCTTTGATTGTTCTACTCTATCAGAGCGCCATAAACGAGGGCGCTTAATTCTCCTCGCAGTGCACCAGTGCCTCTGACTCCCATATGTTGAGTCATCGCCACCACAACTATTCCTTCAACAGGATCAATCCAGAAATTTGTTGCGGCGGCACCGGACCAGTAGTAAGTGCCTTCTGATGTGGGATAACCGGCCCTGGCAGGATCTTTAACAGTCGCGAAGCCTAAACCAAAACCAAGGGCAGGGGAGAAGGTACTACTTTGCTGCTCTGTTAAGTGGTTACTGCTCATGAACTCAACAGTCTTTGGGCTGAGTAAACGTTCTCCATCCAGCTCGCCACCATTAAGCATGGCCTGAGCAAAGCGAAAATAATCTCCGGTTGTAGACACCAAACCCAGGCTGCCGCCTTTGTATTCGTGATCAAAAGTATAACTGTTGACTGACCAGGGTTGAGAGAGCACTCCACCTGGAGGTCGGCCATGGGCTTCGTCAATGGGTACTAACTTGCCGTCTTTTAACCAGTGAATGGGTGACAAGCGATGGGCGTTGTCTGCATTTACCACGTATCCGGTGTCTTCCATGCGCAATGGATCGAACACTTTCTGCGCTAAATAGTCATCGGCAGGCATGCCGGAGATAATTTCCACCAGTCTCAGTGCAACATCGGGTCCGACACTGTAACGGAACTGCGTACCCGGTTGATTCATCAGCGGAATGTTCGACAGGGCTGTCATCATTTCTTCCAGTGAGGTTTCCGGACTGAAGATACCGAGTTCGACAAATGCCTTATCGTATTCGCTATTCCCCAAGCCATGAGAAAAGCCAGCAGTGTGGCGCAATATATCCTCCACCGTAGGTTCGCGCTCCATGGCAACGGTTTCATTCAGCGGTCCATCAGGGCTGCGCAATACCCGCAGATTGGCAAACTCCGGGATGAATTTGGACAAGGGGTCGTTTAGCTGGAACAGACCGTCCTGATACAACATCATCAGCGCGGTTGAGACGATCGGCTTGGTCATGGAATAAACACGAAACAGCGTGTCCTTCTCCATGGCAATTTTCTGTTCGGCATCTTGATAGCCTACTGCGCTGAAATGCGCAATTTTACCGTGGCGGGCCACCAGAGTGACTATGCCAGCTATCTCTCCCTTTTCGACTCTGCTGGTAAAGTAACTTTCTATTTTATTCAGCTGTTCGGATGAAAATCCGACTTCCTCTGGTTGTACAACAGAGAGTCTTTCAGCGCCAGTTGCAAAACTCACGGAGAGAGCAGCTGCCGCGATCAAAAAGATTTTTAGAAATTTGTTTTTCATAGTTCGCTTTCCTTATTTTTTTCTAAACTCTGGTATACCACGCCCTGTGGAAATAGGGATAGATCTATTTTTTAGGGATTAAGGGAGACACTCACAACTTAACAACTTTAGCTGGCTTATTAAGGTGATCGCGGCAATTTAGTGCCTTAAGTTGTGAGTGTCCATATAGCTAACTTTGATCCATATCAACAAATGCCAAGCAAACGGTAAAGGGAGCGCAGATATAAGTCGTAACAGTACCACGGTTACGACTTAGGGCTTTAGGCTTCGGATTTTAGATATGAGCGCAGTAGATAAAAAGTTACAGATGTTTGAAGAAGCGGGTGGGCGAGCGGCTATTGAGAAGGTCACCGAGGCCTTTTATGACAAGGTGTACGCCGATCCCTGGTTAAGCCAGTTTTTTGACGGAATTCCTCGCTCTCATATTCAAGCGCAACAAGATGATTTTATGCAGGCGGCATTGGGTGGCCGCAGGGGTTATTCAGGTAAAACACCTCCCAGTGCCCATCAACATATTTATATTACCGAAGAGATGTTTGAAGTACGCCAGGCCCACCTTATGAGTGCCTTCAGGGAATGTCATGCCAGTGAAAGAATGGTCGAGATGTGGCTAGCCATTGAGGATGCTTTTCGTGGACGTCTGACCAAAGATTCGATGTCTGACTGTGTTATGCGATATCCCGCAGAAGGAATTCGGAATTACCCTAAACCTTTAGGCTACTGATATTTAACTGTGTCTGTAGCGCACTCCATGGGGGGTACTATGGACGAACTAGGGAGTTGCGCAGTAACCCGCGAGGGAGAAAAGGGGACACTAATAAGACAGTAAGTTATAGCCCTTCTTCTAGCTTCGTCTAATTCTTAAGTGACTAATCTATCGGGGCCTCCAATGTCCCCCGTAAAGAACGCATGGACTTGAATGGCGATAGCTTTTATTCTCCTTATGCACGCTCGGGCACAGGAAGACTGGCAGGGCGGCTTGATACAGAAAATTGGGGGAGCTATGCCCCTGTTGTTAATTCAGCAGTAATTCAGGAGAATTCCATGGGAAAGATAACCACCCGCATTGCACTGTGCGGATCATTATTCATCGTTATTGCGGCCTGCTCCCAGGATACGCCCGCTGCAGCACTGGCGCAGGGTGCCAAATATGTCGCGCTCGGCAGCTCATTCGCGGCCGGGCCGGGCATTGATGCCCAATTGGGGGGCTGTGGGCGTTCGGACCACAACTACTCGCACCTCGTCGCGGCCGAGCTGGGCCTCACGCTCACCGATGTGAGCTGCAACGGTGCAACCACTGCCAATATTCTTGATACCCCGCAAAATGGTGCGGCCCCACAGATCGACGCCGTCAGCCGTGACACGGTGCTGGTGACGGTCACCATCGGTGGAAATGACATTAGCTTCACTTCATCGACTTTCGCCTGCGCCGGAACAGCGCCAGACGAGCACTGCTCTGCCAACCTCGATCAGGCAATGATCAACGAGGCTGTAAACCAACTCCCCACCGACCTTGCTGCGATGCTCGATGCGGTCAAGGCCAAGGCACCACAGGCCACCATTGTGCTAGTGACCTATCCCCGTGTCTTCCCCTCGGATGCAGCAAGCTGCGGCGAGCTTGAGCTGAGTGCCGAGGACACTGCCTATCTGGCGGCTCTCGGCCAGAAACTCGAGGACACCTTCGTGAGCGTCACATCAAGCAGGCAAAGCCTTATCGCCGATGCTTATGTGCGCGCAGCAGGTCATGGCCCCTGCGCTACGGCTGAGCGTTGGGTCAACGGTGCCAATGTGGCGGACAGCGGCATTCGCTTCCACCCTACGGCGGAGGGACATATCGAGATGGCGCGACTTGTGCGGGCCGCATTGGGAAGTAACTAGGACAAATTAGGGGGGGCGGGATTAGTACAATTGATGGGTCTAGGGGGCAGGTAAGGACGAACTAGGGGATTGTGGAGAGCATAGCCCAAGCAGATTGAACTGCGGACTAGTTCAATTGGGTCAGAGCAGTTTGAAATCTATTTCATGTCGATCAAGTTACTCTGACCCCATTTATTTCTCTGACCCATTTATTTTAGCTCTACCTTATATCCCCTCGTTGACGCCTGTTTGCACTCAGGCTAGTCTCAGCAATTATATCTATATAAACCTATCCATGATTCCCTAACATCTGGAGCTACTAATGCGTCTTTCAAAATTTCCCGCAGTCCTGCCTTTACTTACCGGTTTGGCCTTCGCGCTGCTTACGTCCACGGCCCGCGCAGAAATCATTCGCGATGTAATCTACGGCCACAAAGACGGCCTCGCCATGGTTATGGATGTTTACCAGCCCAGCGGCGATGCCAATGGCGCCGGGGTAGCTTACATGATAAGTGGAGGTTGGATGTCTGGCATAAGGATGCAACAGGCATATGAGTCCATGTTCGTGCCTCTGGTCGACGCCGGGTACACTGTATTCGCAATTCGTCACGGTAGCAGTCCGCGTTATTTCGTGCCGGAAGCTTGGGCCGATGTGTCTCAAGCATTTCAATTCGTCGGTGATCACGCCGCTGAGTATGACGTGGATCCAAACCGAATCGGCGTTTCTGGCATAAGCGCCGGTGGTCACTTGTCATTGATGTTGGGCTTGTATACAGATGACAATACAAAACACCGCCCCGCCGCGGTGGTGGCTTATATGCCCCCGGTCGACATCCGCAGCATGGCTGGTCCCAATGATAATTTCCCTGCTCTTAATTTCGATCCAATACTGGCTCCAGGTGTTTCACCCATCGAATTCGTCAGCTCGGACGACCCGCCCACACTGTTAGTACATGGTGATGCCGATGAGCTAGTGCCCATCGCCAACAGCGAACGAATGCAAGCTGCGTTGAAGGCTGCAGGTGTGAAGAACGATTTTTTGGTGATTCCAGGTGCACCCCACGGCTTGTTCCAGGGGGAGGGTGGAAAAAGGGCGGCGAGTGCGTTGCTGGGTTGGTTTGAGGAAAATCTGTGATCTCAGGAAGGGTGGATCACCCACGTTAATGACTATGCCAATCTTACCCTGTTTCCCCAGGCTAACAGCTGGTATATGGGGGCCAACGTGCCTGGAAAGCCGCACGTGTTCCTTCCCTATATCGGCGGTGTGGATGGCTACCGGCAGATATGCAACGAGGTGGTTGAGCAGGATTACCTTGGCTTCGAGCAGTCAGGGCCTTCGGCCTCCCGTTGTAACGAGGGCGTGATCCGTTTCGTAAAGCCAGACGTGCAGATAATCCTCGGGATTTTGGCCAGCATGGAGCAGCCACCGATAGAGACTCTATCCCCGCAGGCGGCACGGGAATTCATGGAGGCCACCGCAGCCCAGCAGCCGCCGGGGCCGGAGGTAGGTGAAATCGTCGACGGTACGCTTCCAGGCGCGGCGGGCGAATTAAACTACCGGCTTTATCGCCCGGCCACCCCCGGCCCACACCCGGTGGTCGTCTATTACCATGGTGGCGGTTGGGTACTGGGCCACGAGAGCTCAGACGACCCTTTTTGCCGGGATCTGTGTGTGCGCTCCAATGCCGTGGTGGTGTCAGTTAACTACCGCCACGCTCCGGAATCCCGCTTCCCGGCCGCCGTCGATGACGCCTTCGCCGCCCTCAAGTGGATAGCGGCTAATGCAGACTCCCTCGGTGGTGATCCTGGACGCCTGGCGGTGGCTGGTTGGAGTGCCGGCGGCAATCTGGCCGCGGTAGTGTGTCACCTGGCACAAACCATGGGGGGACCGAAAATCAGCGGCCAGGTGTTGATCAACCCTGTCACCGATTGCGATTTTTCCCGTCCTTCCTACAGCGAGAATGCCGAAGGCTACATTTTGACTCGTGCCTTGATGGAATGGTTCTGGGACCACTATTGCGACGCAGCTGATCGTAAAGATCCACGGGCCTCACCGCTACGAGCCGAGAGCTTGGCTGGCCTGCCGCCAGCCCTGGTGATCACCGCCGAACTGGATCCCTTGCGGGACGAAGGCAACGCCTACGCAGCCGCATTGGAGGCAGAGGGTGTTTCAGTCCGTCATATTCTGGCGCCTGGTCAGATCCACACCTCGCTGACAGCGGTTGATATGGTGGTTTCCTGCAACAGTATACGAGCGGAGATCGCTGATGCGTTGCAGGATTTCCTCAAATAAAATTGGACGGGGAAATTAAATTAAAAATAAATGGGGCCAGAGGAATTAAAGAGAATAGAAGAGTAAAAGAGCAAGAATAAAAGGGGGTAGAGTAATTTGATTAGTAGGTTTCATTCCCGTAAATCAAACTACTCTGACCCCTTTGATTTTTCTGGCAGATTGGAAGTTAACTTGCCAGTACCATATATTGGGTTACAAATATGCTTAAGACGGACTATCTTATTGTTGGCGCCGGCGCGCTCGGCATGAGCTTCGCTGACCAGCTTCTCACCGAAACTGATAGCAAAATTCTGTTTGTTGACAAACATCACCTGCCTGGAGGCCACTGGAATGATGCATATTCTTTCGTGCGCCTACATCAGCCATCCGCGTTCTATGGCGTTGGTTCGAGAGACCTGGGCTCTAACCGCATCGATGAAACCGGCGTCAACAGAGGGTATTACGAACTCGCCTCAGGAGCTGAAATTCAAACCTATTTCGAGCGACTCATGCGCGAGAGATTTCTGCCCTCAGGTCGTGTCGAATACTTTCCAATGTGTGAATACACCGACAACGGCAGTTTCACCTCGCTGCTATCTGGCGAAACTCAATCTGTTGAGGTCAGGAGAAAAGTAGTCGATGCAACCTTCTTCAACACCTCGGTGCCGTCTACACGTACGCCCAAGTATGAAATCGCCGATGGGGTGAAATTAATAGCACCCAATTCATTGCCCACAGAAGTGGCTACCCACTCACGGTATACCATTATTGGCGGCGGCAAAACCGCAATGGATGTCGCCATGTGGTTGTTGCAAAATGGCGCGAAGCCGGGCTCAATCAGATGGGTTGTGCCCCGGGACTCCTGGCTTATCAATCGCGAGACAACCCAGCCCGGCGATGCGTTTCACAACCGTTTCATAGGCGCCAAGGCAGCGCAACTGGAGTCCTGTGCGAATGCGACATCAATTGCTGACCTGTTTGATTTGCTGGAACAATCGGGTCAGCTATTACGTATTGATAAATCCATAACACCGACCATGTATCACGGAGCAACAATAGCCCAGGCCGAAATTGATGCCCTGGGAACGATTCGCAATGTGATCAGGAAGGGCCACGTACAACAGATTGGGCTCGAGAAGATGATACTCGATGACGGCGAAGTAATTAGCGAAGCCAATGATCTTTATATTGATTGTACGGCCAGTGCAATTGCCAGGCGGCCAACTAGACCAATTTTCGCAGGCAATTCAATTACCCTGCAGATGATCCGCGCGGGTCTATTCTGTTTCAGCGCAGCGGTCATCGCCCATCTGGAATCGACCACTGATGATGACGCCCAGAAGAACCATCTCTGCCCGCCGCTACAGGCCCCGGATGCGGACACCGATTGGCTGCTCTTGATGAAGGCAGAGACGAGTATTCTCAAGCGCTGGTCAACCGATGCTAGCCTTCGCCAGTGGATATCACAACACCGGCTCGGTGGCGCCAATTTGCGCAGCAAGTTATCAGACAGTTCGGATCCACAAAGCCAGGCTATTCGAGCGCGCATTAAAGCGGCGAGCTCGCAAGCCAGCGAGAATTTGGACCGGCTGATCTCCCAGATCGGGAATTAGGGAAAGGGGACACTCACAACTTAACAACTTAACAACTTAACAATCTTGGCAGGTGTATTCCGGTGATCTCAGCAATTTAATGCCTTAAGTTGTTAAGTTGCGAGTGTCCCCTGTATTACTGCTGTTCCTGAAGAAACCACGCATTGAAACGCTCAACCATGCAATCCGCTATTTTTACTATGTCTCCTCCGACCACTACGGCACATTCATCAAAATGGATAGAGGAAATGCCAAGGTTATAGAGGTGTGCCAGCTGATAATTACAGGCGTGGACGCTTATGTATTCAGAGCTCTGCCAATTTCGTTCACAGGTGTCATTAATTAAAGCGCCCGCCATCGATAGATTGTAGTCTCTGGGCAGTGGCTCTTTTGCTTCGCTTGCATTGCTTGCTTTAGTCATTATCAGACTTAAAACCAGACAACATAAAATTCTGTTCATTATATTTCTCCAGGTCCGTAGGGAGGGGGGCTCGTTTTCGCAGGGTGCATGGTACTAATTGAGAGACAAAAAGCCCATGTGTTCCTGCAAATGAAATCAAAGAGGTCAGGGGAATAAAAAGGAATCAAACGGAGAATCAAACGGGTCAGAGTAACTTGATTTAGAATCAAACTACTCTGACTCCATTTGTTTGGCTCTTGATTTAGAATCAAACTACTCTGACCCCATTTGTTTGTTTGGCTATTTCTTACGATCAAACCTTGATGGGCTTAACTGTTCATGGCTAATTTCTTCAGCCGGGTTGGTAATCAAGCCGTAAATCCAGCGAATGCCATTTACCCCCTGTTCTCGTTCACCGGCCAGTATGTTGGTTAAGCCATAATTACCTTCATGGCAAGCGTACTCGTAGATTTGGCCATTGCTGGGTCTGAAGGTTAGCTCACCGCGCCATGGCTGACGATAAATTTTGTCATCGTCTACGGCAAACGCATAATGTATTTCTTGCTCACCAATTCGGGTAAAGCGCTCGGTCACTTTACTGTTCTTGCCAACGTACAACTGGTGCTTAATTGCCCCGCGAAAGCTCTGCTGTGGATGAAATTGAGTAGTCTCAACCACCAGCGTGTCGCCCTCCCAGTGACCAATAGAATCCCCCAGCCATGGCCGTATTTGCTCTGGCAACGGCGCGCTGTCAATGCGAATAGTACGCACCGCATGATTCATTTCCACCAAAATCATAACCTGACCCGGCGACTGCACAAACTTGTAATTATTGTTGTACAAAACCGGCAGCATAGGCGGCCCGCCGGTTGAGCCAAAACCCACTACACAGCGATCTCCATTGAGTTGCTCTTCAGGATTATTTCGTTTTTGCGTTTTTATCAGGGTCCACCAATACTTGAACCAGCCAGTGATGGTGTAGGGCACCTTGCCGTTTTTGGGATCAACAATAATCGACGTTCTTGGTTCGCCCTTTACGCGCAACAATCGGGTACCAGGATCCAGCCAAACACTGTTATAACCTCCCACGACTTTTCCCACCGGCAAGTTTCCCGCGGGCAAGTTGTCAATTTCAGCCAATAACTCTGCGTCCAGTTGCTCCAGTTCACGTACCTCTTCTTCGCTAATGACTAACTCGCGTATGCCATCCATGCGTTGTAACGAAGTAATGGTCGCACTGGTCCAGGCACCCTGTAGATCAGGGTCGCCCCAAGGCATGCGTGGGGTTTCCCAGGTTTGGGCCGTAGCCAACGAGGCAAACAGCATGAACGGTAGTGCAAGTATGAGTGCTTTCATCGTTGCCTTCATGGCAGCGGGTGCTTACGCAGATGCCCGTACATAAGTTCTTCAACAAACTCGACACAGTTGAACTGCATTAAGCGGTCATCTGGCGCGACTCTCTTATAGATGGGCATGCTTATCGTCCACGGGCGGGTATACACAGTAGGGTCTTCAAGTGTGGCCTCGTAGTTCATCGTGTGGGTGCTGGTAAGGGTAAACCGCTCAGTTACTTTCAGTTTATCGCTATGGTAATTGCCGGCTCGGTCCAACCAGGTTTGGCCGTTGAACCCCGTCGTTTCTATCACCATGGTGTCGCCTTCCCAGCGCAGCCACGACTGTCCCATCCAGCTGTCTATAGGCGCTGGGCCGGGGTCTGATAAATGTATGTCGCGTACGGCGCCCGCATACTCATACGAAAATACCAGGGCATCACTATTATGAAAAATCTGGAAGCCAAATCCCATATAGTTTGCCCGGGGTATGCCCGGCAAATAACATTTTATCTCAGGATCGGACTGTAACCAGTTGGCGCGGTTTTTGTCTCGCTGTGCCAGTGCCCTTCGCGTATAAGGGATTGCTCCGCCTTGTACTACGCCGAGCCCAGCTGGTACCGCACCGACTGCACCCAAAGCCACTACCTCTTTCGCGGGCACCGGCACTACCGGACCCTCTCGAAATGCCATAGCGGCTTGTGCGCCATGGGGTTCCAGATTGTAATTAGCTGTATTTAGTACCTGCCAAACTCCATTAAAGTCAGGTTTTCCATTGGCTGTGCGGGGTGGTTCATAGGGCTCGCTGGCAAGGGCCGCAGCAGAGCATGCCAGTAATAGTAATGTAGATATAAGATGCTTCATCTCACCAAAACCCCCAAAAGGCCTGCTTTCGCAAATTAAAGACAATAAGCAAGATAATCAAATACTCGAAGACAACAGGGTACCACTATTGAGAAAAATTATAGGTAGCGCGACTTAAGGGAGTCTTAAGAGCGAAAGCGGGCTGAAGCAAAGCCTCTGGTAACGAGAAATAGGGAGAAATAGGGAGAAATAGGGAGAAATAGAGGAGAAGGGGAGAAGGGGACACTAATAACTTAATAACTTAACGGGCACTTTTGATCGGGATCTCTAAGTTATTAAGTTATTAGTGTCCCCCTTCTTCTTGTTCTGACAAAGCAGGCATGGACTTAAATGCAGGCAGCCTTTATTCTTCTCAGTCACCAAAGCTCGCCCAGTCGGCGATTACAATAAGACACGACATCAAGGAGTTACCAATGGCTCAACCCAATCTACCAAAAATACTTCGTATCCCCCTGTTTCTGCTGGCCTGCTTTAGCGGGATGGCCTTCGCCCAAACCCCGAGCAGACTCTATGACCACATACACATGTCCGTGCCTGACCCGCAGGCGGCGGCGACCTGGTATCTGGAAAATATCGGTGGCGCGCGGGTCGATGACCGGGATGATCGACTGATATATAGCAGAACTCGAATCATGTGGCTGTCGGATCGGGGTAATACGCGCAAGCCCAGCGAGGGTAGTGTGGTCGATCACATCGGTTTTTCCTTTACAGACCTGGCGGCCAAGGTGGACCAATTGGTGGCGGCCGGCGCCACACAGCAGGGTGAAATCAGAGATGTTCCCGGCCTGTTCAAGCTCGCCTTCGTGGTGGATCCGTGGGGAACCCGGCTGGAATTGATCGAAGATTTTCAACACTTGGGACTGCATCACCTGCATCTTCGCGATCCCTATCCAGCCGAGGCGCTTGACTGGTACGAGAATATGTTTGGCGGCGTCAGGCTGAATCTCAAGGGGCGTATTCCCGGGCTGTTGTATCCAGGTAATGTATGGCTGCTAGTCTCCGAAGGCGACACTTTCCCCAGCACCGAAGGCACAATCGATCACATCGGCTGGCGCGCGCCAGTGATGGAAGACAGCATGGCCGACCTGAAAAGTCGCGGCGCCTACGTTAGAGTGCCGGCACGGGGAATGGAATTACCCAATGGCCCGATCGAGTTTTTCTATATAGAAGGACCGAACGGCGCCAATATCGAATTGGTGCAGCGAACACCAGATATGCCTTAGGGGAAACAGGGAAGGATTAAATAAAGAGGGGACACTGATAAGTTAATAACTTAACAGTTTTTCCTGCCAAGAGAAAAGGGGGCGGTGACAATTGAGAATCATTAGCACTTCGATTTTTCACTGATCCCTTTTCTCTTTTCGTTCCTTTTTCCAGCGGGGATATGCCTGAATGAATTGGCATTCAGGCTTGTCGCAGGGCCATTCATCGATATTCCATTGATTATTATTGTCAGAAATACTAACTTGGCAGCAGACCCAGACAATCTAAGGTGACGCGCCATGAAAATTAAATTACTACTACTTCTTTCTACCCTGATAGCCTCGATTAGCCTGTCCTCTGCTCAGTCAACTGACGACTATGTGGTGCCTCGAACAGAATGGAACCAGCCCGATCTGCAGGGGTCTGGAATTTTAATTCCAGTACGCCACTGCAGCGCCCCGAACGCTTTGGAACACAGGAGTTTCTCACTCCAGCAGAAGTTGAGCAGGATCGTCTCGGCCAGGAGGAAAGGCGTATCGCGGCGGACGCGGCAGAGGCCGAGCTCGTGCTTAACCCGGAAGCCCCAACGGTAGGCGAAAATACCGGCGGCTATAACAATTTCTGGTATGAATCTGCCAGTATCGGTGAAAATGTTCGTACTTCGCTTATTGTTTACCCGGCCAATGGTCGCCTTCCTGAAAGGGTTGAAGGCGCTGCAGTGCATACCGCTAACCTGGGGCCGGACGTTGAGGGTGAGCGACCGGTGCTTGCGGTCTTCGGTGGCATCGGCAAGGACGGGCCGGAAGACCGTGGTTTATCCGAACGCTGCCTGATCGGCTTTAACGCCGGTCCTCCATTCACTGGGGGAGGTTACAACGCCAATGTTCAGATTTTTCAAAACAAGGACCATGCGGTAATTCTGACGGAAATGGTCCATGACGCCCGTATTGTCCCGCTGGGTAACCGTGGCGCTATCGATGAAGATGTTCGCCTGTGGTCAGGTGATTCCAGAGGTTATTGGGAGGATGACACGCTGGTGGTCGTAACCAGAAACTTTACCGACCTGACGCCTAGCTTCAGCCGCTTTGGAAATGCAAAAGACAAGACTCTCACCGAACGATTTACGCGTGTAAACGAGTTAACGATTGACTACGGGTGGACGCTTGAAGATCCTTCCACGTTTACCGACAAGATTACTGCCGTTATGCCGATGACCAAGGTAGGAGGTCAGCTGTATGAATATGCCTGTCATGAAGGCAACTATGGCATGGCCAATATTCTTCGTGGCGCACGAATGGACGAGCGTCGTGCAGTCGAAGCCGAAAGTGGCAGCCGCTAACAGAGAAAGAATTCTGGGGGCAGTTTACTTAAATTGGATAGCTTAAATTGGAAGTTAACTAATTGAGCAAACTGACCCCTTTGCGTTCGAGCCGGGACTAACTATGACCGACTATGCTCCTGTTTTCCCCCATGGAAATGTGGAAGAAATTGCCGACGATGTCTTTATGTTGCGCGGCAGCATCAAGATGAATCCCCTGGTTCGTATCACACGAAATATGGCCATAATTCGAAATGGCAATGAACTCTCTTTGATCAATCCGGTTAGAGTTAGTCTCGAAGTAGAAGCGCAGTTGAAAGCGCTTGGTGAAGTGACAAATATAATACGGCTTGGGGCATTTCACGGCATCGACGATCTGTATTATGTCGATAAGTTTGGCACAAGACTGTGGTCACAGCCAGGCGGCACTACTTACCCAAAGCCTGAAATTGACGAAGAACTAAATGCCAGCACTCAGCTGCCTTTTAGTAATGCACAGATATTCGAATTTGAGGGGACTCCGGAACCAGAGTGCGTGCTGTTACTTAACACAGGAAAGGGGCTATTGCTTACCTGCGATGCTATTCAGAATTATGGAGATTACAGTTACAACAATCTGCCTGCTAAAATTCTCATGCCCTTGATTGGATTTCCTAGAACAACAATTATTGGACCGGTGTGGCTAAAGTTAATGACTTCCGAAGGCGCTAATCTTGAGAATCATTTCCGCAAGCTATTGGAATTGAAATTTGATCGACTATTAGCCGCCCATGGAACTCTGTTGGAAACTGGTGCCCATGAGGCGGTTGAGCGCGCAATAGATAAGGCATTTGCAAAATAGCAATCGAGCTACCCTGGCCCTTTTAATTCGACCCCTTTAATTCGACCCCTTTAATTCAAAGACACTAAAAGCCCAAAGCAAAACCAAGTTGTTAAATGATGAGTATCCCCCTATTGCAGGTGCATCCATGCGCTCGGGCTACGTCCCGCTTACAGCTGCACTCGCTCGCCCCAGTCAAGTTAGTCTGTTCTTGGGTAGCCGCACAATCTACGTGTCAAAGATACTTGACACCGTAGAAACCCTTCGCTATTCTGTGTCAAATATATTTGACACCGCAAAACCCTATGGTTTATTCGATAAGCCTGGGTTAAATAATCGCTTGAGTGGAGGACTAAGGCCTATGAAAACTACACTTTCCTGCCTGCTTGTTGCCGTACTGTCGACTTACTGGGTGCATTCAACCGCTATTCCGCTACATGGAATTGCCAAGGGGGAGGCGCGATCTCACGCTAAAGATTCAGCCTCCGTCAGTATTCGACAGAATGACGGAGCCTTGTGCGGCACGCCCTTTTATGATGATCTTTACGCTCTCACTGTTGCTGTTTTTGCGATTGGGGCAGAGAACGTGAAAGTTAGCGAATACGAGCAACAGGTATTTGCTTTGATCCGTTCCGCGGAGGAATTCGAGGGCACCGCGGACGCGTTTGTAGAACATGTTAAAGACATCCCACGCCAACTTGTGGAGATCATTCGTGAGGATTCGGCCGTGCTGGACAGTTGCAGCAACTTCAGTGTTGCTCTGGTCGGTCCGCCATAAACAGGGTGAGTGAATAATAGCTTATCAATTTCAAGTAACACTATCCAAGGAGCTGACAATGTCCTTTCGTGAAAAGAAAGCCTGGGCCACGATTTTCGCCCTTCTCGTCGTGTTCGTTCCTTACTATATCTTTATGGTTCGTGCCTATCATCAGTCAAACACTAACTTCTTCTATCTGGTGCACCTTGCAGCACTCGCCCTATCCACATTTGTCGTACTGGAGGTTATTTTGGTACTGGCAGCTCGCAAGCTTTCGCCAGAAGATATCGGCATCGCAAAAGATGAGCGCGATCAGTTATTTGCATTTCGGGCTGCGCGAGCGGCCTATGTGACATTAATCACCCTGCTAATTGTAGTTACCTTTCTAATGATATACATCGAGGGAGGTAGCTGGGGCTGGGGTATGCTGTACCTCGCTGCCATTATCTGTTCTGAGATTTTGCGAGCGAGCGTACTGATTGTGCAGTACCGCAGGGGGTACTGATGCCGGAACTACCTATTTCGAATTGCATCCGCGAACTGCGCGCGGCCCATAATGACATGACTCAACTCGAACTCGCCCGACAGATCGGCGTCACCCGGCAAACAGTGAATGCAATCGAGCTGGGTAAATATTCCCCTTCGCTGGAAGTGGCGTTTCGTATCGCCGTGGTGTTTGACCGACCACTGGATGAAGTCTTCCAGTATCAGAAGGGCTAGGACGGTTTAAATTGCCAGGAGCATTGAGGCTTATGTTATTAACTTATTAGTGTCCCCTAGTTCCGGAGCATTGAGGCTTATGTTATTAACTTATTAGTGTCCCCTAGTTCTAGTTAGTGTTCGCCAGTTATCCACTCGCAGGAAAGGCAGGGTGGCGGAGGGCAGGTGCCGGGAAAATTTCATCCAGGCGAGAGATTTATGCGGATGATTAATTTGTTTCATCCATTTGTGTGCCTTCCACATCAACGGTACTATCGATTTCGATTTCGATTTCTGCGTCTACATCGTCCAGAGTATTTTCTGCGAGAAGCTCACTGTAGAGTTCATTCAATTCTTTGGGGATCGTAATCAACTCTTCTGCGATTAGATTCAGCAGTTGAAACAGCTTGGTAGCCATCTCGCGGCTATCGTTGATATCGATTTGACCGGGGTGTACAGCATCGTCCCCGGTGACTCGTAATAGATCGAGTGTTTGTTGAATTTTAGGACTTAGTCCTTCTTCAACAAGTATTGCAATATCATTGCTTATATCTTTTCCCTCTTTTCCTATCTGAACCAGCAGCTTTTGCAGCGCTAGTCGAAGTAATGCTGTTGAACCCCTGGGCGAGCCAGCTATTATCAGAGCGGCTTCTCTGTAGTCGTTTTGAATATCCTCCGACAAATCCGAATTTGGTTCAGTAACATCAATGTGTTTTGGATAGACTATCTTGCGATCAATCCACACAGTCAAATCCGGACAAGAAGCACAGGAAGATATGCTTAATTCCTTTGGCACTAATTTCTGAAAACTGGAGCCAAATTCCGACTCCATGTACTTTAGAAATTTGAGAACATGGGATTGTGAATGCTCATCAATACTGGAGCGGTAATTGAAATAAAGATGCTCCATAGCCGAATATATCTTGTAACTGGCATCCATGGCACTAAACCAACTTTGCTGAGCTATTGTGCCGCAATGTGGACATTCAAATACTTCTGACTCAAATTGAGCCGTGGTGTCATTCATCTACATGTCTCCAAAATTTCTCGTGCACATAACAGGCGCCTTGTCTGTTAATACGCTAACTCATCCCTAAAAGGACATTACTTAAATTCCCTCAAAAATTCAACAAGTTATCCTATGGCCCTGAGTTTCTCATTGTTAACAAGGGTGTCCATTTAGCTTTTCCAGTAGCGAACTTCCAATGAAATTGACGAGTTGCCTGTTAATTCATTAGGGGCGGCTTTTGTGCCCTATAGCCGACAACGCTTCACTCCAATGCGGCTATAGTCGACAATAGGCTCATGTGGAAAACACCTCTAAAGCACTTCGGCCATAACATCGCTCTAGTCGCAGCCAGCCTGTATCTTCATGCGGGCTCCCAGGCCCAGACTACTGAGCTAGGCGACAACTTCCATTTAATAAACGGTGACGCCAGATGGCTTCTGTTAGAGAAAATACCCCTTCAATTCAACACCTATCACCCACAAGGCTTGGTAAAAGTTGGTCAGCATTTTTTCCTGTCCTCGGTTGAGACAACAGAGCAGCCACAAGTATTGAGCGAGTCGGACAGCAATTCAGGCTATGACCGAAGTCCCGGCGCCGGCGTTGCGCATTTATTCAAATTTGATGACGCCGGCAATCTGCTCGATCAAATCACCTTGGGCGAGAATAATTTTTACCATCCGGGAGGTATAGATTCAGACGGAGAGGCCATTTGGATCTCCGTGGCAGAGTACCGGCCTGAAAGCCATTCTATTATTTACCGGATCGATCCGGAAACTTTAGAGGCAGAGGAAGTCTTGCGTTTTGATGATTATCTCGGCGCAATTATTCATGATAGCCAGAAATCCACTCTGTATGCTGTCAATTGGGGCTCGAAATATCATTATTCCTGGCGGGCTGTAGACGGCGTCTATGCCGCTGATGAATTCACCAGGACAAGAGCGAGGGGTTCAAATATCGAGTATCAGGATTGCCAGTATCTGCCAACGAGCTTGATGCTGTGCAGTGGAATCGGTGACTATTCCATCGACAACACTCATACATTTACCATCGGCGGCATTGAATTAGTTAATCTGGATTCAAAACAAATTGAGCATCGAATTACGCTGACCAATACCACCGAGACGGGGGAGTTTCTGGTAAGAAATTCTTCTTATTTCGAATTTCAGAGTTTGGGTAAGAGCAATTTCTATTTCGTGCCGGAAGATAATCATTCCAGTCTTTACAAATACGCGGTGGAATCGACGCCGTAAGGGCTTGAACCTGATGCAGGCCGCCCTCTTTTTTACTTATACCCAATACAGAGCTCTTTTGCTTTACTCAGATCGCTGATCCAGAACTTCACGAACCGACTCGGCTAGAGCACTTATTCTAATAGGTTTATCAATGACTTTATTAATGCCGCAGCTTAGTTGGATATCCTCAGTAATGGAGCTGCTATTTCCAGTCATAATAATCACCGGAACGCTGACTTGATCCTTCTGCAACTGCTTGGCTAATTCCAGACCTGTCAGATCAGGCATGGTCAGATCAGTTATCACCAAATCATATTTTTCAGAAGCTTGTGAAAGCGTTTCCAAAGCCTCTACACTATTAGTAAACAGCGACACTTTATACCCCAGGCCTCCCAGCATTGCTTTCATCACTCCACCTACATCAGCATCGTCATCGACCAGTAGAATCGATTCTTCTCCTCTTTCCATAATGGTCTTCCTTTTTGTATTCAATGCTTGCGAAGCTTCGCAAAGTGGTAAATATACATGAAAGGCTGAGCCTCTTCCCGGCTCGCTGTCAATTTGTATATCCCCATGATGGCTCATTACAATTCCATGAACCACGGAAAGTCCCAGGCCAGTTCCTTTGTCCACTGCCTTTGTGGTAAAGAAGGGTTCGAAGATATTATCAAGAACTTCTTTATCGATTCCGATACCAGTATCGATAATCGAGAGATGAGCGTATTCCCCCGGCCTAAGATTAGGCGCATGGGTTCTATTATCGGCATTCACGCTTAGCGGCTTTAATTCGACTGTTAGCGTACCGCCTTCTTCTTCCATCGCCTGCCAGGCGTTGGCGCAGAGGTTGACTATGATCCGGTGCATTTGCGAAGCATCTGCCAGAATTTCTCCGCAGGAATCATCAAGCTTCTGTTTGATCTCAACGGTGGCCGGGATGGATGCGCGCAACAGGCCTAAGGCTTCTCTGATAATTTTCTGTAATTTAAGGGGTATCTGTTCTTTCTCTACCTGCCTGCTGAAGAGCAATATTTGCGCTACCAATTCTTTTGCCCGGTTTGCGCCTTTTGCAATTTGTTTCAAATTTTCGACTAAGGGCTCGGATGTCGGTAACTGGGATAAGGCTATATCTGTATAGCCGATAATCGGAGTCAAGATATTGTTGAAATCATGGGCTATGCCACCGGCCAGCGTGCCAATAGCCTCCATTCTCTGTGCAACCAGAAGTTGTTTTTCCAGTTTGGCTTTTTCTTCTTCCGCCAGTTTTAGTGCGGTGATGTCCTGGATCATGCCGATGGAACGTACGGGATTACCGTTATCATCAAAATATGATTCGCAAAATTCTTTTACATATTTTACGGAGTCGTCTTTTAGCAGCAGGCGATGCTGGATTTTATAGGTGGTTTTATCTTGCAAAGATTGGACGTAAGCCTCGTTCACATCCTCTCTGTCATCGGGATGGATGTGATCAAGAAATGCCTCGTAGGTCGCCTCAAATTGCTGCGGCTCTAAATCGAACATGTGGTAAACCTGGTCCGACCAAATCAATTTATTGTTAATTGTATCGAGTTCCCAGCTTCCTATTTTGGCCAGGCGCTCTGCATCGTTGAGTCTGGATTCGCTGGAACGCAGGGACTCTTCCATCAGCTTTTGCTGAGTGATGTCCTGAACTGTTCCTACTATCTCGACCAGCTCGCCAGTAGTATCACGGACAGGCTCCGCTATAACATGTACCCATTTTATTTTTCCATCTTGAAGCAAAAGTCGATGCTCAATATCCCACTCCTCACCAAACTCTGCGCCACGCTGCATAGCAAGGGCCGACTTCTCTCGGTCGTCTGGGTGAATGAACTTCTCAAATGAATCTTGGGTCTGGGCCCCTCGCGTTAAACCCCAGATACGATACAGCTCGTCAGAGGCCGCGAATACATTGGTCTTAAGATTAAGTTGGCAGTGTCCGATCAGAGAAATTCTCTGTGCTTTTTCCAGAAGGTCTCTGTTAAGTTGCAATTCAGCTTCTGTTCGCTTCTGTTCGCTTATGTCTTTTTGCATGGAGAGAAATACGCGGCCATGTTTATTGTGCTCAAAGGCCGTTATGTTTGTTCTGCTCCAGAATTTCGAGCCATCTTTTCTTACATTGTAAATTTCACCGACCCATGCCCCGGTATTTTTGACAGATTGAATAATTTCATTTGCCTTCTGCTCGGGTGTCAGCAAGTCTGAGATGGTCCAATAGATCTGTACAACCCAGTTAAGAGATAATACTCATAACTGGAGGTAGAAGAAATGGCAGCAAGAAAGAAATACTCGAAGGAGTTTAAACTGGATGCGGTTAGCCTGGTGATTGATCAAGGCTACAC
>JABMOK010000117.1 GCA_013204155.1 Pseudohongiella sp.
GCGTTATACAGCTCAATCTATTTGAGCGAAGAAGCCTGCAAGAGATACTTAACCCTGACCCTCACAGAGATAAAAAAGGCGAACCTCAGATGAGGTTCGCCTTATGATTTACAACTGTGGGACAGCAGTGGGCTAAAGCCACCCTTTTTACTTTCTGTCTTAAAACCATTTCTGTCTTAAATTTTAGTGTGCGTTGCTTTTGTGGCCCGCATCCCAACCTGGCAATGCCAGCGTGGTGAGGCTTCCGCCAGTCTGCAACAAGATGAACTGATGGCCTTCATGGACATAAGTCATCATGCCATAACGAGTGACTTCTGAAGTCTCAATCTTGGCCAGTTGCTCGCCAGTGGCTTTGTCAATTGCGAACAACGCCGGAGTACCATCACTCGTAGTTGAGGCATACATCAACAGGGTATCGGTTACCGCCATTACGGCGTGAGAGCCAGTACCCGTGTTACCGATATCGATTCCCGCCAGAGCAGGATTGTTGAGATAGCGGTCTGGCGTTTCACCTACCGGGATATACCAGAGGTGCTCACCGGTGTTCATATCGATCGCCGTAATTCTGCTGTAAGGCGGCTTGAACAGAGGAATACCGGCAGGATGCCGAGGTCCGCCACGTCCGGCGCCTACTGCATATTGAGCCAGAGTAGTTCCCGTTGGCGCCTCGTACTGCGTGTCTGCTTCAGCACCAGAAACCATTATTCGCGAAGAACAGTTTTTGACCGAGGTGACATACATTATGCCCGTTGTAGGATCGGCCGCCGCGGGACCATTGATGTTGGTTCCACCAACGTCACCCGGACACCACATTGAGCCCAACTTGCCTTCATCATTATCACGATGCAGTGGTGGCTGGAATTTGGGACCATAGTCATAATCCGCCAACGCTTCGATTGCCTGCTGGCGTAATTCCGGCGTGAAATCAACCAGTTCATCCAATGTTACTTCCTGCAATTCATAAGCCGCAGGCTTGGTGGGTATTGGCTGAGTTGTGGACAATTTCTCGCCCGGTATTTTTGAGGCTGGCACCGGTGTCTCAACTATTGGCCACAATGGCTCGCCTGTTTTTCGATTGAAGGCGTACAGATTTGCCTGCTTGGTTGCCTGAGCAATGGCAGGCACTTCGCGTCCATCGATAGTGACATCCAACAGAATCGGCGCCGTCGGTGTGTCATAGTTCCAGATGTCATGATGCACTAACTGGTAGTGCCAGGCGCGCTCGCCGGTCTCTACGTTCAAGGCAATCAAAGAACTACTGAATAAATTATCACCTGGACGGAAGCCGCCGTAGAAATCCACGGTTGCGCCGTTGGTGGGAATGTAAACCAAACCTAATTCCGGATCGGCTGACAGGGGAGCCCAGGATGAGACGTCACCGGTCCACTGCCAGGCATCATTTTCCCAGGTTTCATGTCCATACTCACCCGGCTTGGGAATGACATTAAATTTCCACTTGAAAGCACCGGTCCTGGCATCATAGGCAAGAATATCGCCCGGGATGTTTTCGATACGGGATTGGTGGTAACCCTGTTCTGCGGAGTTGCCCACAATGATTGTGCCATTCACCACAATCGGTGGTGAAGACGAAGTGATATACCCGGTTTCCAGCGGAATGCCATCATAGGGATCGAAAGGATGACCCAAATCAGCCAGCAGGTCGACTACGCCGGTAGTTGGAAAACCGTCAACGGCGATCTGACCACCGAAACCTTCGATGGGAGAACAGGTATCGAAATCCAGCGCGGTCAAAAAGAAGGCCGGCGAGATGATGTAAATTACTTTCCTGCCATCCACTTCGGCGATGGCAACACCCTTACCATAATCCTTACGCATGGAATATTCATGACGGTAGGTATTGGGCTCGCGATAAGAACAGATCGTTTCCCCAGTACCCGCGTCGGCAACGATTACGTGACGGCGAGGTCCGGCGACAAATACCAGTCTGCCATCGACATAACTTGGTGTTGCTCGACCGCTCTGGGCATCAAAACTGGAACCGTCCCAAACCCAGGCTTCTTCGACATCACCGAAATTGGAAGCATCGATCTTATTAGCCGGTGAAAAGCGCGTATGTGCATAGTCGCTTCCCAGTGTCAGCCATTCAACCGTATCTTGAGCACTGGCCAGTCCGCTAAAGAAAGCGGTCAGCAGTGTCAGTGCACCGATAAATTTGATTTTCATTATTAGATTCCTCAATAACTAAAAGTTACTGTTGCAGCGCTGCCGGAATACAGGATCATCGCTGAAAGAGTGAAAACCTTATAAAAATCATCACCTTAAAATGCTTCAGATTTTTACAGGGAGATGGAGAATAGCGTAGATAAAAATCCAAGTCTAGATACAAGATGTTACTGTTTTAAACACCCATTGCTGCCAGTAAAAAAACCCATTAAAGCGGAGGATTAGGGGGCTTTTTTGCTCACAGGCAAGCACTTTTCCCAGCGCCGGTCATGCAAAGCAGTCCTGTGCCAAAGCCACCGAGCTGACGCAGCTCATTAGTAGAGCGGCAACCCCCGATACGCCCGTGGCCGAACCTGAAGCCAATCGACAAAATTCCTGTCAGGGCACTTCTGGACATGAGCTGTTTGACTACGCGTTGTCGGCGCTTATGATTCCAAGCCTGATTGAAA
The DNA here is from genome assembly GCA_013204155.1 of Pseudohongiella sp. Taxonomy (GTDB): domain Bacteria; phylum Pseudomonadota; class Gammaproteobacteria; order Pseudomonadales; family Pseudohongiellaceae; genus UBA9145. The sequence goes on from JABMOK010000117.1 coordinate 2,634, forward strand.
ACCAAGAATTGCCTGCCGGTAGAACTACTGATTGCTAGGGCAGTGCATAAATCGACTGACTAATTGGTAACCGCAACGTCAAACTTGACCCGGTTTTACTCGAGAGAGTTAGGACACAAGACTACCGCTAAGCGAGTCTTCGCAAGGACGTCCAGCAGCAGAAAAAAATCTATTAGAGTGGCTTATTGATCTCAGCTAACAAATCATCTGTTTGCTCTGCCGGGCTGTACTGATAACATCTGAACCCATGAAATCGACTCTCGCTACTGGCCTCATCCTGTTTGTCTTGACTCTCTCGCTTGGCATTCCCCGCCTGGCAATTGCTGACGAAGCAATCGCACCGCCCTCTCTCATCGGCACCTGGGAAGGACCGCTGATACTTAGCAGCGATGAGAATATGAAGCTCGCTCTGACCTTTAGTCTGAACGAAGGCAAGTACACCGCCGTGTTGATTAGCTCAGGCATGGGAATTTATGCAATGCCTGCGGATGTAGTACGGGTAAGAGGCTTGAACCTCACCATAAGGCTGCAGAGACTGGACCTGGAAATACTCGGCACACTGCGTCTGGATGACAGCGGGGGGAAAATACAGCGTATCGACGGCAGCTGGTTTCAGGGCAGTGAAATGGTTCCACTGGTGTTACAGTCGGTAGATTCGCCTTCTTGCTGAGTATCTTCAACTTCAGGATGACAGTCAGACCAGCGAACCCTCTCACCCAAGATCCGCCGTCTATCCCTGCCTGCCGCCCTGCTCTGTCATCCAAATCGGCTTTCATGCGTTACAGAGACTGTAAATCGCAGAGTTCTCGAAGATCCCTGTCATGGTGCTGGCAATTTCAAAGCACCCGCAATTAGTGCTGCATCAGTTTTACGTGATTGGCCGCGAGGACTGAACTCCGGTAAGGAATTTGGCAAGAAATTTTGTCGGCTTGCTGCCTGTCCTTGTAGTAGTGGCTGCCTTATAATCTTTTCAACCTACCCAGTCAGGAAAGTTATCTATGAATTTCTTGTCCCCGTATTCACCAGCCTTGCTTGCATCGCGCTATCCAAAAAACCGGAAGCATCGCGTCATTGTATTACCAGCCTCCGGTTTGCAGTTACAAATACTGCTCACAATTTTAAACAGTCTCACTGCGATGCTCGCAAGTTCTTTCTTGCTCTTTCTATCCATGTCTGCAAATGCGACAAGCATTATTGGCATGGATATCGATCAAGTCGCGCAACAGGCAGAATTTATTTTCGAAGGCGAAGTTATTCATAGTGAAACAAGGCAGGATTCTGGCAGCGGCATCATTAGTAGCTATGTAACATTTAGCGTCAACGATGTGGTAAAAGGAGATTATAACGCTGACTCAATTGAATTGAAATTTATGGGCGGCGCCTTCAACGGCCAAGTAGTTCAGGTAAGTGGATTACGCATCCCTCAGCTTGGTGAACAAGGCATCTACTTTGTCGAATCTACATCGCGTGATTTGATCAATCCTCTACTCGGCTGGTCCCAGGGTCACTTCATTATAGTAGAAGACAATGGCGTGCGGCGAATTAGCACCGTTGATAATAAACCGGTGACCGAGGTCGAGTCGGTTACGGCGATTCCTGCCGCTATCAAGAAACCGCTAGCGGTGATCGAAGGTAACACTGATGTAGCTGCTGGCGTAATGACTGAATCCAGTCCCATCATGATACGCAGGGCACTTACGGTCGATGAGTTCAAATTACGCATCGTTGAAATCTTAGAGAATTAGTCCTTGCGCAATTCCTGCTTTATTTTATTGGCGCTGCTGTCTGCAAGCGGCAGCAACGCCTTCGAAGTTTCAGGAAATTTCTGGGAAAATGGTCAGGCAATTTTTCACATCGGTATAAGTGGCGATTCTCCCACCGGCGGCAGCTGGAACGCCGCCTTCAAGAGATCCATGAATGCCTGGAGCGAAGCTACCTCATTTCAATTCATCGCCATCGACGATTTTGTCGATCCCTGTACCGCTCGAGGGGGGGGTCTGTTTGGAGACGATATAACCGGGGTCGATTTTACCGCAACGGTTTGCGGAACTGAATTCAGTGATAGCGTGCTGGCCGTAACCTTGACTGCAGGGACATGCCTGAATCAACAGTGTACGGGCGGATTCCATATAACCGATGCTGACATCGTATTTAACAATAACGAAAACTGGGACGTATATACCGGACCTTCCCATTTTTTTGTTACTGACTTTGAGCGAGTCGCCTTACATGAATTAGGGCATGCGCTAGGCCTGGATCACGAAAGCACAAACCCCTCCATCATGCAGGGGCTGGTATCCAATACTGACTCGCTACAAACCGATGATATCAATGGCGCCAACTCTATTTATGGCGGAGCAACTAGCTTACAAACAATATATGGTATTGAGGTTATTGTACCCGCCGCCTCAAGCTTAAGCGGACCCAACGACAGTATTAATCTCGCGGGGGTATTGAGTAGCTCTGATGCCTCTCTCGATAACAAGTTCATCGACCTGTACCAGTATAAATTTGAGAACGACTCCCGCGTAGATATTCAACTAGATTCTACTGCGATAAATCCCTTTCTCTATCTGGTGAGAGTCTCTTCTGCTCAGGATACAATTCCTGCTTTTACTTTTAGTGACGACAATTCCGGACCAGGCACTAACGCAAGTATCAGTACGGATATTCAGGCGGGCACGTACTGGATAGGCGTCAGCAGCGCACAAAATAATGAACAGGGCAGTTACGCTTTGGCGATGAGCGCGACAAGCAGCGGCGGGGGGAGCTCATTCGAAATCATCGACTCGAGTTATGGCCCCAGCGTCGAAATTAATCCCAATCCCAATATCGCAGGCACGCTTGCAAGCAGTGATTTTGTGTATGAGGGGAAATTTCTGGATCTCTATCAATTTGATGTAGTCAACAGCACAACGCTCAGGGTCGATCTGGGTTCAAACAATTTTGACACCAGACTGCTGATGGTTGACGTGCTGCCCGACAAGGTGTTGGGCAGTTTGTTCTTCCAGGACGACAACATAAGTCTGTCGAATAGCAATTCCAGAATAGAACAGCGCTTGCTACCGGGTACTTACTGGATTGGCGTCACCAGTTTCGACAATGCGGAAACTGGTGACTACAACATCGATATCTCCGTGGTCATTCCCTAGGCAATATCGAGAGCGGCTCTTAATCCACTGCCATATATACGCTGGCGAGTCGTTTCGGAACCTGGCCAACGGGAATTCTTGCAATGGTTTTCAGGCTCGCCGTATCCACCGCAAAGGTCACATGATCACCGGCAGCACCGATGTAAACTGTCTTGCCATCGGGAGTGAAGGTTATCCACTCGGGGTGCTGACCGACAAATACGCGACCAATTTCTTTCAGGTCTGGAAGCGAGTAAACATAGGCATGGCTATACACCTTGCTGGTAGCCCACAACTGCTTGCCATCGGGCGAGATGGCCAGACCATGGGCTGGAGCACCCTGCAAGCCATCGAAATGTGCTTCCTGGTCTGGAACTGCAGGGAGTTCAACGCGGGCCACTTCTTTTCGCATTGCAAAATCCACCACCACAAAACCGTGAAAGCCGGAAAGCTGCACGAAAATATTTTTAGTTGAGCCATCGGGATTAGTACTAAAAATCATCGGTCTAATACCCTGACTCATTTCCAGCTCCCAAACCAGTTCGTCCGTCGCCGTATCGACAACATTGATGGTGCGGGTCTGAATCGAGCCTCCCACCACAAACTTGCTGTCGGGAGTCACATACACGTTATGGATTGCACCATTCACTGGCACCGTCTTAATGTTGGTCATACTTGCCACGTCGATAACATCTAATGCACCTGGCATCTCCATAATCGCCACGTAGACCTTTTTGCCATCACCGGTTACCGACACATTATTTGGCCGACCACTCAGAGGAATGCGACGCTTTACCCGCAGGGTCCTGGAGTCCACTATATCCAGAGAGTGCAGCGACTCATTGGTGATATAAATCTGGGAACCGTCTGGCGCGCCCACTACACCGTGGGGAATTTCTATGTCGGTAATGCGCCCCACTACCTGATTAGAGACAGGATCGATTACCGTCGCGTTATCACTGGCGGCATTGGTCTGAATAATGCGAACCGCAATTTCGCGCGGCACGCGTCGGCTTGTGGCGCCTGCTACCCAGTCGGCCATGATGCGCCACTCTGGATCGTATTGGCTGTGAAAATGTTTGCCGCCACCGTGAAACGGATCGCCGCCTGCCGCCACTGCCAGGGGATGGGTCAAGAATCGACTTTTCAATGGATCCTCGCCCGCCAATACCATGGTGCTGGCAGATTCAAAATTCTTTCGCGACTGCTCTTCGGTAAAAAATAGCTTATGTTCTTCCAGCGCCTGCAATCTAAAATTACTGGATCGATCATGGCATTGAATGCAGCGCACATTGCCTTCGCGCTTGGCTAAAAAGATGGGTTGAACCTCGTTCTTGAAATAATCAAAATCCAGTTCAACATTTCCTGATTGGGCGAAGACTGAAAGCGCAGGGATGCTTGTTAACAGAATACACGCAAGCGATGTTATAAGATTTATGGGCTTCATTGTTACTGTGCCTCTTGTTGCTGGTTTTATTGTTGGTAGTTTTTAAATATAAAATTAAAATTTCTATACTCTATAGTATTTAGCCTTACGTAGCTTTTACAGCAATTTTGCAGCTACTGTACCAGCTGCGTAGCTCCAGAGCGAGCAAATGGGTCGGCGAAAACCCTCAGATACACTCGCTGCTCGGCCAATGCCTGACGAAATTGGGGGCTCATGAAATAGCGACCGGAAGCCTCGCGCGTATCAGGCCCCAGCAGATTTACTACCACCGGATCATTCAATTCGTCGCCTCGCTCATCGTCTATCACCAGAGTTACGGCATACACTTCGGCGCGGCTATTCTCTGCCAGGCTAAGCGCATAGCGCAGACTATTGGTGCTTGCATCGATCTCAAATTCGGCCTGAAAGCGCACGCCTTGCTGATCGAACACGAGTTCTAGTTTGACTGCAGCAGGGGCTAAACCCGACTGCAGAGCCGGCGTTGTAGCGGGTGGCTGGCGGGTACTCATCGCCGCCTCATAAGGATGGGCGATAGCCAGCAAGTCTGCATCCTGCAGAAACTTGCCGAGTAGCTCCATCCCGACCGGCAGCCCGTTGTCGGTAAACCCGGCGGGCATGGAAATCGCCGGCAGGCCGGAATTGGCGCTGATACTGCAATTGTTACCCGGCTGTGACTCGCCAACATACACCGGCATCTCGGCAATTGGCGGGTAGACGATGGCATCGAGTCCATTGTCGGCAAACACTTGCTCTATCGCCGCACGTAATTCAGTTCTTGCCGCCAGCGCTGCCTGATAGGCCTGCTCGTCGAATTCCGCTGTTCGGCTTCGAGTTAACACGCCTCGTATTGCTTCGTGGTAGAGACCCTGATCGACAATGTCGTTAAGGTTCTGAATTTCCTCGCTCTGAAACTGGCGGAGATATTGATTCAGGTCGGCGCGAAACTCATGGGCAATCAATCCCGAACGCGCTATCAAAGCGGCCAGTTCAGGTATCTCAATGTCTACGATCTCCACCCCCTGCTCGGCATACCATTGCAAAGCCTGATTAATAGAATTCCGCACCGCTCCATCGGCACGATCAAAATAAGCTTCCAGTTTTCCGAAGCGCAGGCCCTGCAGATTGGCGGAATTCAAATGCGCCAAAAATTCCTGCGCCGGCGCTGACTGCATAATCTGAGTGGCCTCGTCACGGGAATCGAATCCCACCACCAGGTCCAGCACGATTGCCAGATCTTCGGCACTGCGCGCCAGAGGACCCGCTACATCCTGGGTATGGGACAGTGGCATCACGCCGTAGATGCTGGACAAGCCTTTGCTCGGCCTTAAGCCGATCAGATTATTGAACGCGGAGGGGATACGAATAGAGCCACACGTATCGGAACCAAAGCCGATAGCGCCGAAGCTGGCCGCTACCGCGGCGGCGGTACCCCCGCTGGAGCCTCCCGGCACACGCCGTGGATCATAGGGATTGCGAGTTTGACCCAGAATAGAGCTGATGCTGGTGATGCCATAGGCATATTCGTGCAGATTGGTTTTCGCCAGGATGATGGCGCCTGCGGCAATCATTTTATCCACCTGCGCGGCGTTGGCACTGGGAACAAAATTTGCCAAAGCAACCGAACCTCCAGTCGTGGGCATATCATCGGTGTTGTAATTGTCCTTCACCACAATTGGCACGCCATGCAGCAAACTTCGCGGACCACTTGTTTGCCGTTCGGCATCGAGTGCGCGCGCAATCTCCTGCGCCCGCGGATTGATTCTTATGATGCTGTTCAGCTTTGGACCCTGTTGGTCGTAGGCGCTTATTCGTTGCAGGTATTGTTCAACCAACTCTACCGATGTCGTCTGGCCCGTTTCCAATGCCGTTTGAATATCTGCGATGCCCGCCTCAAACACGTCGAACGACGGCTGGGCAAACGAGAAATAGGGAACGCTGACAATGATAACTACAAATAAATTTCGAAGTCGCTGCATAGCTGAGACCTGCACCTGAATTATTAAAATTATTGTAGAAAGTGTATGTCAATGATCGGGCTATAGCCACAGTCTGGCGATGACGTGATGAGGGCCACTTAAAGTGCCATCTATTCAGGACACTACACTAGCAATCGATTCATGTCTTTCACTGAATTGAAGCTCACTCAGTCCTTGGCGAGCAAGGTTTGAGCCTCAAAAAGCGCAAGCTATCGGTCGTGTCATTTCTCCATTTTGCAAGTTCACTCCATGAACTGGCAATCGGATCAGTAATTGTGTTATTTATCCCTAACCCTGGGCTGTGAACCACAGACTGTGAATAACAGAACTCTTTAACACCGAGGCAAACACATGAAATCAAATAACCCTGCAGTTCTCTCCAGACGAAATTTTAACAAACGCCTTGTTGTCACCGGCGTCTCTTTAGGCCTAAGTCTGGCATTGCGGAGCCATTCCGTTTTTGCCCAGACCTCGCCGCCGATGAAGATTGGCATCATTGGTTCCGGCCGCATGGGTGGCGCAGTAGGAACGCGTTGGGCCGAAGCGGGCCACAAGGTTTTGTTCTCTTCGCGTAATCCGGATCAGCTGGACGAGTTGTTGCAGCAGGCAGGGGAGAATGCCAGTGCTGGTTATCCAGCGGATGCCATTGCATTTGCCGAGGTTATTCTGATTGCCGTACCCTATGGCGCCCTGCCACAAATTGGTCAGGACTACGCTGGGCTGATGCGGGGTAAGGTAGTAATAGACTGCGGCAATCCCCGCGCCGACCGGGATGGGCCTATGGCTGATGACGCAATAAATAGAGGCACGGGCATCACGTCGGCTGAGTACCTGCCTGGCGTGCGATTAGTGCGCGCGCTGAATGCGGTTAGCTTTGTCGAAGTACGGGACCAGGCCCATCGCCCGGGAGCGCTTATCGGAGTGCCTATTGCCGGGGATGACGCCGCCGCGGTGGCGATCGCCGCAGGGCTGGTAACTGACTGTGGATTTGATCCAGTAATCGTTGGGGGCCTGGCCCGTGCCAGGGAATTTGATCGCGGCACCGCTGTGTATGTAAAAGGTTTAACCGCCGCCGAATTACGCGAGGCGCTGAATTTGTGAGCGATATTGGCTCATTGCCATCGTTGACTCGTCTCGCCGCTGTCGCTTTTCGCCAGCACTAAAAAAGGGCTAAGCGAATGTTTAGACATTCACTCAGCCCTTTTCAGGGTCGGCATAAAAAACCGATCGATTAAAAATCTAGTCCGGCATTCTTGCCGCTCTGATTTCAATTTCCACCAACCAGCCTTCTACCACCAGTCCGGCAATCTGCACGAATGAACGCACCGGCTTCATTGGATTCACATCGGATCCAAAAAACTTTTGATAGCCCTGGTTAAAACCGGCAAAGTCCAGCTCGCCATCTGATCCGGCCACCGCAAAGGCACGCACCTGGACGATATCTTCCAATGACCAACCCTGCGCTTCGAGGGTTTCCTGAAAACGGCTAAATATGTCTATGGCCTGCTGCTCCATGTCGCCCCAGGAACCGTCGGCCAGCGCTCTCGCACCGGCTCCACTGAGGTACAGAGTTTCTGCGCCCGCGGGAACCAGAATATTATTATAAAAATTTCTGCCTTCTCCGGTTCTTACAATTTCGGCGGCGCTGGCTAGTGCGGCCCAACCTAATGCGGCCATAAGTACAACAACTGCCGATACTGCAACAACTGGTTTTTTTACTTTAATCATGACTATTTCCACCCAATTCTAGTTACATCAGTTTATTAACAACAAAAAACTACGATTCCCGCAGTCCCGAATCTGGCAGGGGCGCCGTGGTCGCTAGCGCTTTATCACCCAAAAATCGACTGGTGATTAATCCCGTGGTGATTGCGCCATTCACATTGAGTGCCGTGCGCGCCATATCGATCAAGGGTTCGATGGAAATAAGTAAGGCAACAATTGTCACCGGGAAACCCAGAACCGAAAAAACAACCAGCGCCGCATTAGTTGCACCACCACCGACACCGGCGATACCAAAAGAACCGACGGCGATAATTAGCAGCAGGGTTACGATAAAATCAAAATCGATGTCAACGCCCATTGTGGGCGCAACCATCACCGCCAACATCGCCGGATAAATACCCGCACAACCATTTTGACCAATCGTGGCACCAAAGGCTGCCGAGATATTTGCAATCGGAGCCGGTATCTTTAATTCTTCAATTTGCGCTCTGATAGTCAACGGAATAGTTGCCGCCGAACTTCGAGTGACAAATGCAAAGGTCAAGACTGGCCACACTTTCAGGAAATAGCTTTTGATATTGTGACCCAGCAGAACAATTATCAGTCCGTGCACAACAAACATAAGTGCGATCGCTATATAGGAAGCGATCACAAAGCTGATCAAGTTCATAATTGCCTGCCCATCCGATGTCGCAATCACCTTGGTCATCAAGGCCAGCACGCCGTAGGGAGTCAGTGACATAACTATCTTGACCAGCCGCATCACCACCGCTTGAGTCGTGTCGACGAAGCTGAGAATACGCTTTCCGTGCCCGGAGTCTTCTTCGCTGACCAGCAGTGCGGCGATGCCAAAAACCAGACCAAAAACAACTACACCAATAGTAGACATCGATCTGGCTCCGCTTAAGTCGGAGAAGATATTAGTCGGCACGAAACTTACCAGTAGTTCGGCGTAGCTAAAATCGGCGACGCTACCCTGTCTCGCTTGCAACACCTCGGCTCTGGCCATTTCCTGGGCACCACCCGCCGCCAGATCACCGGCACTAAGCCCAAACACTGTCGCCATCAGTATGCCGATCAGCGCGGCTATTACGGTGGTGCACATAAGTACAGCAACTACAGTGCCGCCAATCTTTCCAAGCGACTTTATCTGTTCGACCTTCAGCACGGCGGCGATCATAGTGATCAATATAAGCGGCATGATTATCATGCGTAGCAAGGCAACGAAGGTGTTTGCCACCACATTGGTCCACTCCAGGGTTTCCTCCATTACCGTTGCATTACCACCGAACACCAGCTGTAAATACACGCCAAACAAAGTTCCCACCACCAGGCCAACAAAGACTCGTCTGGATAGGGTGAAGCTTTCTTTTTTAGTTAATTGATAAAGTAGACTGAGTATCCAGACGAACAGGACGATATTCATGATCGCTAATAAATTCATCTTTGTAGTTCCTCGTAGCAGGAAAATGCTTGCTGGCGTACTGACAAAAACAATTGCAGGTCAAAAACCTCCTGCCGTACGCTTCTTTATTTCGATTCTGTCTCCAATGGTTTGTAACTTAACACCAATGGCCGAGCAGCGGTATAGAGTGCACTATACCCTGGACCAGGTTCGAGCGAGATTACTTCCTCAACTCTCTAGCGGGGCAGGGTATTTATATAGGCCACCACATTAATAATCCCTGCCTCGTTACGCAAGGTATTAACCATGCTGCGCATCTGGGCGCCGTAGATATCCTCAGCATGTGAGCCCCGATATCCTGCCATAAAATTCTTTAACTGGGTAAGCAGATACCAATCATTCTGTCCTGCCAGGGCCGGCGCTCCCATCGCTTCATTGCCCTCGGCATTGTCCCCGTGGCAAAGCGCACAGGCGCTGTAGAAATTTCGTCCTCTGGCAGCATCACCCTCGATGGTGCGTTCGGCGGCAATAGTTTCCCAGCTACCTACCCAGGCAACGATATCGGCGATTGATTCATCGCTCAGTTTCGCCGCCATCGGCTGCATTGCCAAACCTTCGATATCCTGTGGATGAGTACCGCGAATACCCGCCCGAAAGTTCTTCAGCTGGCGCTGCAGATACCAGGCTGGCATCCCCGCCAGACGAGGGGCTTGCACACCTTCGTTGCCACGACCATCGACGCCATGACAAGTCATGCAGTAACGATCATTGTATGGCTCTCGGGCGATTTCTTCGGCGCTGAGTATCGCAGCGGAAAATAACAGACTGATAGCGAAAACTACTATTCTATTAACTGACATTCTTCTACTTCTCCAGCGCTGGCAAGCAGGTTTAATTCCATTCATCGCTGTTACTTGTTGTTAAAATAAATTATTTAAATCAGGCCGTAGCACGAGCCTGCTTATCCATATCGGCCAAAGCCCAGTGAGCAGACATAATGGCACTCTCTTGCCAGGCCGAGTGCATACTGATTTGGTCACCGATAAAATAGTGGCGGCCATTAACCGGCTTCTGCAAAGTGTGATACATGGTCTCTTCCTCATGAGTCCAACCTTGACCACGGTTCCTGCTCCAGCGCGCCGAGCAACCCAGCATATGATTCATACGATGCCAGGCTATAGTAATCGGTTTCTCCACCAGAGATCGGTAATCAGGATGTACTTTTTCACCCTCGGCGAGACAGAGCTCGATGCGCTCCTCCTGAGACAGATTCATTAAGCCTGCCCGGCCACCATAGTCATAGGCACCGAGGATGACGCCCTTCGCTTTGTGAATCCCATGGGGGGGATACCAAATCTCCTGTATCGGCGAGTTCAGCCAGCTTCCACCGCCATAGATATCTTCATCTTCCCAGAATCGCGTCTTGGCTTGAAAAGCCGCCTTGAAGGCTTCGCCGCGACGCACATACTTCATTGCAGAAACGTATTCGGCGGGGAAATTATGCTCGATGCCGGCCATGAGATGAGTCGGAATACAGTTAAAGCAATAATCAGCTTCAATCTTGTGGCGCACACCCTCTTGCTCATACACCACGTCAACACCTTGCTCTTTAACTTGAACGGCGGTGACCGCAGAGCGAAATTTAACCCTGTCACCCAGATTCGCAACAAAGGCCTGGATGGTCATATCCATGCCGCCTTTCGGCTGCAGCAAGACAGGACCTGTGTCGCCTTCATTGGCATTAAGCAGCAGTCTACCGAGATCTGTTTTGAGTAAATCCCGAAACGCGATCATGTCTTTCTGCACACCGTGATGCAAAAAACCGCCGGAGGCATATCCGGCGCGTAAACTGCCGGTATAGAGATTGTCCTCGTTAAGATCGCCGAATGAGCGAATCATGCCCAATAGTGTTTCCGATTCCTGCTCGGTGAAAGGTTCGTCCAGTTCAATGCCGGAAAGTGATTTAGCCATGATGTCCGCCATGAAGCCGCGGGCATGGGTGGTGTATTCAATATTACGAATAGGCTTACCGCCGAGCATATTGTCGTCTTGCACATAGGCGTTCTTGCATTCGTTAATAAATATTTCTAACTCAACCCCAAGTTCCTTGGTGTAATGCAGGAGGTTGCGGTGGGTGCTGGGAATTCGCGCCGCGCCGGCATTGAAATACATATGTGGCTCGTCATCGAATTCACAATATTGACGATTACCAATTTCATCGATTAGATCACCGGATCTCACGGTAAATATTCTTCCTCCTGCGCGGTGGGATGCCTCGAGCACTACACAATCATAGCCCGCTTTAGTCAGCTCATAAGCCGCCGTTAAACCGGAAATACCCGCCCCGAGTATGGCGACCTGACGTTTGCTTGAGCCCGGATTGAGTAAATCCGGAGATGCGGCGGCGGCTGTTGTTGGCAGCAATCCCAGCGCCGAGGTGGCGGTGAGCACCGCAGCGGAACCTCCGCTAGCACCGATCAAATTGAGAAATTCTCTACGAGAGACTGGCTTGGACACTGAAATTCTCCTCTACAAATAATCAGGTAATGCCGACAGTGTGATTTTCACAAACCCAGGGAAGTGATCATACTGGCTTTGTTTGTTGGACCGTTTGTTTGTTAGACCGACAATCAGGGGAACACGGCGCAGCTTGCCGTTATACTGTTCCCTCCCCACATTACCGATAGCGGACAGTACCGTCAGTACGGCGACATCAAAAGTATACCACCATCAAACAGGAGTGAACGCCAATTTTCCCATCGAGGCGGATTTTTATGGCAGGGTACGACGCTAAATCCGTTGTCCCACGCAGCGCTCGCTTGCTGACAGGCTTGAACGCGCCACAGACCAATATCAGATCAGTAATCTGTGCCTGATATTACTGCATTTGCATCATGCGTAAATCGATCCCCGCACAAGCGGAAAAATCCTGCCAGCTTAATTCTGTTGCCTGGGAATGTGGCACACCCTGCTGAAATTTCTGCAGTATACTCGCACTACAACGACCAATTTTTTGCGCATGCCTCATTTGATACTCAGGGCATAGAAATAAAAGCCGCCAAAAAGGATTAGCATGCCCCTATCTACTTACTATCCGCAGAGATCGAGTTTTGGTTTAAGGCGTGAGCCGCGAATAAGAATTAAACTTCAATAAGCTTTTGTCTGCCTGCCTTCCACCTAAAATTCCTCAAAAGCCACATTTATTGCGTCGCCGTTTATCTGGTATTCCCGGTGTTGCAGATAGATGCCACGAATAAACAAACAATCATCCCCAGCTACTAGATCATCGAATCCCAATACCGCCGCGCGAAAGTCAGTAGCTTTACCTGCTATGAGTCCATTTCTCGATTCCACATGATCCACGGTGCTATTTAACGCGAATTAACTGAAATCTGCCGTGGCCTGAGAAAACTTGAATTGCATCAGATCGTTAAAAGTTATCTGCACATCGTCCAGATTACTGGAGAAGTTATGCAGCCTGATCTGATGATTCCCGGTGTGAGTCGTTGATAGTTAACCGCCAAGGGTTTAACAATGAAACGATCTAATGTTCTATTGAAGCTGTACGTTACCCGATTCATTTTTTCCAGCGGGTCATCTGCGGTAGCTGCACAAAGCGGTGAACCATGCACTGAAATAATTTAAAAAAATTGCCAATGCAATGCCAAAAGCATTCGGCCGCTTGAACATTGGCAATTCAAGCAAAGGCTGGAAGCGCGGTATCTGCGCCTTTGATTTTCTTGTGTTCATGGTCTGTCTCCTATTCACTGCCTATCGGTCCGCACCTGACAACGGAAATTCCTATCCAGGGCTTATTGGGTTCCATGTTGTCCTGATAACTGCTTCTCTAATATATATTAGACCAGTCTATTATTTATGAGCCAAAATATTTTTTAATAAGCGAAGAAAAACTTCATAAAAATATCCAGCGGTTCTCGGCTCTTCTCCAGCTTCATCTTCATGATCGCTCCCTGCCAGGAATTCGTAATAATCTGCGCGGCTTCGCAGGAGCGCAAATGGGCCAAATTTAATTCGTTGTCTTCCATTCGCTCGATACAGGCACTTACCTGATCTACCATTTGCGTGGAGAGTTCACTTATCTTGCAACGCATATTCTCATTAACGTCCGCGACTTCCTGAGACAGGCTTGCCATCACACAACCCTGGCAGTATCCAATATCACCAAAGTGACTCATCGTATTTTCAAAAAACATCTTCAACTGTTGGTAAGGCGTTAGTGATTCGTCGGCGAGCATTACTTAACCACCATTGCTATTAGTTGATCTTTTACGCCAACCTTACTCCATCAGACAATCTACGATATCTGTAACTCATTGTTATTTATACTAATTAAAACTGGTCTTGCTCTATGCTATTACCGGGATACTCAAACCTGCCAAATAAGGTCCGAGCTCGAAACCCAACATTTTGTAACCAAGTCTTTGGATACGTCATCTAAGGTTCAATTAGCATGAATGTGCTTGTCCGAGCCCCAGGAAAGTAAAAGAAGAAGCTGCTCGGTTTTGACTAATGCAATAGAGGAAGAAATAGCCGCGTGAAGATATCTGATACTTCAGCCCAAGACATCGTGCTGGATCCCAAACCCAATACAAAACTGTATGCCGGCATCGCACTTCTGCTTCTGGTGCTGGGGACTGTGGCCTGGTTTGCGGCTCCGCAGATCAGCCGCTGGAGTCAGGCGCAGGAATCAGTATCCGCCGAACGACTGCGGTTTGCCGAGGTAACTCGCGGGGATTTCGTTCGTGACATTTCAGTACAGGGTCGGGTGGTCGCCGCTGTCAGTCCTACTCTGTACGCGAGCCAGTCAGGAACGATCACCTTCGAAGTTGAATCCGGAGACTCGGTTCATGCGGGACAAACTCTGGCCGCGATAGATAGCCCGGAACTGCAAAATCAATTGCTGCAAGAGCAGGCGCGACTGTCATCACTGAAAGTCGAGCTTCAGCGGCAGCGTATAACGACTCGACAACAGGAACTGCAAAACCAGAAGGGCGAAGACGGCGCGGCCATCTCGCTGAAAGCCGCGCAGCGAGAAATGTCACGGGCGGAACAGGCCTATGAAAAAGGCGCGATGACTGCGGTGGATTATGAAAAAGCACAAGACGATCTGCAGACTGCAGAACTTCTTCACAAGCATTCCCTTCTGGACACAGAGCTGGACAGTGAACGGTTGGCATTCGAATTACAGACTCGACAACTGAGCGTCGAACAGCAGGAATTAATGGTCACCGAGCTTAGTCGTCAGGTACAGGAATTACTTATCTCCTCTCCGGTAGACGGCATTGTCGGCAACCTCTCGGTCGAGCAAAAAACCAATGTTGCCAAAAACCAACCTGTACTTTCGGTAGTCGACCTCTCGGTATTTGAAGTCGAACTGCAGGTTTCTGAAAGTTATGCGGACGATCTCGCCATCGGCATGCAGGCGGAAATACGAGCCGGAGCCAACCTTTATGACGCCACTCTTGTCGCCGTCTCCCCCGAGATAATTAGCAATCAGGTTACCGGCAGAGTCCGCTTCAATCAGCAGGTCCCTGAAGGACTTCGGCAGAATCAAAGACTGACCACTCGCATACTATTGGAAGAAAAATTCGACGTGCTTATGGTGCAGCGTGGCCAATTCTTCGACAGCGGCAATGGCCGAATCGCCTATGTGGTGGAAGACGGCATCGCTCGCCGCCGTCCAATTACCAGTGGGGCCTCCAGTCTTGCCAGCATCGAAATTCTTCAGGGTCTTTCCGCAGGCGAAACTATCGTGATTTCCAGTACCGATTTATTCAACAGTGCGGACGCCGTACTGATTAATAATTAACGAGGCATAGCTAATGTTGAACATGACCCATGTAAGCAAGGTATTTCGCACCGAACTGGTAGAAACCCACGCCCTGAACGATTTTTCCTTAACTGTCGACCAAGGTGAATTTATTACTATCACCGGCCCTTCTGGATGCGGCAAGACAACCTTCCTGAATATCGCCGGTTTATTAGAGACACATACCTCGGGTCAATATTTCCTCGATGACGTTGACGTATCCAAACTTAACGATTATCAGCGAGCCAAATTACGCAATCAAAAAATCGGCTTCATCTTTCAGAGTTTCAATTTAATGCCGGATTTAAATCTGTTCGACAACATCGATGTGCCACTGCGTTATAGAGGCATGCGAGCAAAAGAAAGAAAAGAAAAGATAGAGAGCGCACTGAATTCCGTTGGTCTCCTGTCACGAAAAAAACATCTGCCATCACAGTTGTCAGGTGGACAACAACAACGTGTTGCCATAGCCAGAGCTCTAGTGGGTAATCCCTTGTTTTTACTTGCGGACGAGCCGACGGGCAA
>JABMOK010000118.1 GCA_013204155.1 Pseudohongiella sp.
GAGCAGAGGAAGGCGATCGATTCGACCACGCGCCGCGTAAGGGCGCCGGCCGTGGAGTGGCTTTCTGGCGCGACGGCGACACGGCACGAGTTATCGACGTCACCCCGGGCTACCACCTGGTTTCACTGGATGCCAAAACCGGCATTCCGGATCCGAATTTTGGCACTAACGGTATCGTGGATTTGATGATAGGCCTGCGCAATGCCGATGATTCCAGATATCCCAACATCGATATCGGTATTTCTGCGCCGCCTTTTGTCATGAATGACGTAATTGTAGTAGGGGCAGCGCACTCGACAGGGGGCCGGCCGCGGTCCAAGTCCAATGTCAAAGGCGACGTGCGCGGTTTTGATGTGCACACCGGTGAGCTTCTGTGGACCTTTCACACGATTCCCGCACGGGGGGAATATGGCTTTGAATCCTGGCTCGATGAGGGGGTAGAATTTACCGGCAATTCCGGCGTCTGGGCTCCCAGCTCGGGTGACCCGGAACTGGGATTTGTCTATTTGTCTATCGAAGATCCCACCGGCGATTACTACGGTGCTGACCGCCCGGGTGACAACCTGTTTTCGAGCGGCATAGTCGCACTGGATATTAAAACCGGTGAACGCCAATGGCACTATCAGTTTATCCACCATGACATCTGGGACTGGGACGTTCCCTCCCCTGCGCTGCTTGCCGATTTGCCCAACGGCCGCAAGGTCGTCATGTCAGTGACTAAACAGTCCTTTATCTACACTTTCGACAGGCTAACCGGCGAACCCATCTGGCCTATTGTAGAGCGACCGGTACCGGCAGGAGATGTGCCCGGGGAATGGTACTCGCCTACTCAACCCTTTCCGACTCGTCCGGCGCCCTTCGATAGACAGGGTTTTACGGTCGACGACTTGATCGATTGGACGCCGGAAATTCGCGCGCTGGCGCTGGAATCCATCGAAGGCTTTCGCCTCAGCCCCACGCTGTTTTCGCCTCCATCCATGACGGAGGCCGCTGATGGTACACGCGGCATTCTCAACTTGCCTTCTTCCACCGGCGGCTCCAACTGGGAGGCCTCTGCCCTTGATCCAGAAACGGGCATTGTGTACGTGCCATCGAGGACACAGCTGGGGGTATTGTCATTGGCAAAAAATCCGGAGTCAGACCTCGATTTCAGCCAGGGTTTCGGTGTCCGCGCCCCGCGGGTCCAGGGACTCGAAATCGTCAAGCCGCCTTACGGCCGCATTACGGCGATCGATATGAACTCGGGTGACCATCTCTGGATGATTGCCAATGCCGACACACCGGAGCGCATTACCAATCATCCGCTGCTGAAGGGCATCGATCTTCCGCGCACCGGTGTACCGACACGGTCAGGTATCCTAGTCACTAAAACACTGCTGTTCCAGACTGAGGGTACCGGCGCCGCCGGAGCCAGCCCGATTTTCCGCGCCATCAACAAGCAAACCGGTGAAATTATTGCCGAAATAGAATTGCCCTCTAACCAAACCGGCTTGCCCTTTACCTACGAACACGATGGCAAACAATACGTGGCCATGTTCACCGGTGGCGGCGGCAGTAACGGCGCCGAGCTAGTCGCCTACGCGCTGCCGTAACTTACCACTGGGACTCCAGGAGTAAGGTGCTGTGCGAACTTTGACATAGGCCCCATGCATTGAATTGGTGCGGGCCTGTGTCTCATACGGGGGAGCTCTCGCAGCGGACTCGAAGGAATCCATACTGCCGGCGGCCACAACCCAAGGTAGTCGGTAAATTCCTGCTTAACCCAATCCTGCCTGCGGGAAACCGACAGCCTGGCTAGCGCTTTTCTCGAGAAGGCCGGGGCTACGCTACCAAAACGACAAACGCCACGGACCACATCGCTAACCCGGACAGTCCACATATTCGGAATCAATGACCACTACTGGCTGGCCGAAAGCGGAAATTCACTGAAAAAAATGCTTTCAAATTTGTGCCGTTGGTGCATATTAAATACACAGATTGAGGAGAGTACTAATGACAACAAAATTTAACAAAAGAGTAGTAATGGTGCTTATGTTGTTGTTTTCAGCAACGGCATTGGCCCAGGAAGAACCCAGCCTGATGACCTATGACCTGGCCATGAGGGCTATGGAGGCAGCAGAAGACCATGCACGTCAGCAGGGGTGGAATGTGACTATTCTGGTCACTGACCAGAATGCCAACCCGATAATGCTGCGACGCTTAGATGGCGCTTCTGCGCGCACGTTCACTATCGCCAGTAGCAAAGCATTAGTGGTGACCAAAACAGGTCTCACTTCTGGGGAATATGGTACGAGACTTGCGGCTGGTGAAATTGAAGAAATCGAAGGTGGCGTCACCTTTCAAGGAGGTGTGCCGGTTTACCTGGATGGTGAATTAATTGGCGCAGTGGCTACCAGTGGAGTTAGAGCCTTTCAGGATGAAGAAGTATCCATAGCCGGAGCGGAAACTATAGGCAGTATTTCAAAGGATTAATCAAGCTATTGAAAATAGCTTGGCTGAACGAAGCATCACAGCCGAGAGCCGCCCTTTACAGACATGAAATTCAGCGATAGTAGCGATAGCTTTTATTCTTCCTAATTTTTAAGGAGTGGGCTCATGAGAAAATCCGCATTGTTATTTTTGTGTAGGGCCGTGATGGTAGCTATTCCTTCGATGGTGTGGGCGCAGGAAGCGGAATATCCCATCATCGTGGTTCCGACGGGAACGCAGTCGTACAGCTTCCCGGAAGGCTATCAGACCCCGTGGGACGAGATTCAGATTAGGGTGACAGAAAAGATGTCGCCGAATCTGTTTGTTCTGCACGGCTCTAAAGGCCTCGATCGGTCACACCCCGATGCGTCCGGCGGCAGGGCCATGGTGCTCTTCGGAGAAGATGGCGTGCTACTGGTGGACACCGAGAACCGACAGGTGGCCGATAAGACACTGGCGGCAATCCGCTCGTTTACCGACGGCCCCATCAAGGTCCTGATCAACACCCATATTCATAGTGACCATACTGGTGCTAACGCCTTTTTCGCGAGGCAGGGAGCGTTGATCTTCGCGCAGGAAAATCTGCGGCTCGACATGATCAATCCGCGCCGCCCCAACGGCCAGCTGGCCCCACCACTGGATACGGACGCCGTTCCGGTGGTGACCTATGACTACGATCCCACCGCGCCCGGCAAACCCGCGTTTACCTTTACCATGAACGGCGAAACCGTGGATGTAATCCCGATGATGCCGTCCCACACCGCTGGCGACACCGTGGTGCGCTTTCGCAACGCCAATGTAATCTACATCGAGGATTTCTACCGTAACTTCGGCTATCCCTTCGCCGCCCAGACCAGTGGCGGCTCGATCAAGGGCATGATCGAGGCGATCGATCTGTTTCAGACCATCGCCGGCCCCGACACCTGGCTGATCCCTGGCCATGGCACGCTCATCCATAGAGAGGACCTCCTGCCCTACCGCGCCATGCTGGTTGACATCCTGGCGAAGGTCACGGCGCTGCGGAACGAGGGCAAGTCGCTGCAGCAAGTTCTGGCCGCGAACCTGACCGCAAGTTATGAGCAGAAGACCCAGGGCGACACGCAACAAAGCAAGGATCGCTTTATCACCGCCGTGTATGACGAGGTGCAGGACTTTCCGCCTATCGTAAACGGCAGGCGGGCCATGCCGACTCCTCTCTAGGGCCGGCGGCAATCTGGTCTGTTTTCCAAATGTCTGCCATTCGTCGGGAGCAGAACTGCAGGCAGGTTTTACCCTGACTTCAGTAATTCGACTGCAAGCGTTTGAAGCATCACCCGAACATAGCAAGCGCTGGCTCAGCGACGATGAGTCAATTTGCTATCTCTCATCTAGCGGGGAAGAAATTGACAGAACAGGAAATAGAGTAATACTCAGTTACAGCTGTAGACAATTTGTAGCTAAAGACATTCGACAAAAATGCCATTAATGCGAGATAAAATTCACTATGCCAGCTTCTGCCTGCTGCTTCTGCTGCAGACTTCGGTGGCGGCTGCCCAGGATTTGCAGTGGGCTGTCGGGCTCAGTTCCAATCGCACCGTTATTCGTGCTCAGGGCGTAAGCGCTGGCTTTCAATCGGCACCTACAGTGCTCTACCTGGCCGGCTTGAACGGGGCGGCTGATTCAGCTGCACAGCTTCGCTCTATTCTGCTAGCTTATTCGCAACTCGATGCACAACACCGCCCCATAAACCTGATTACACTTCCACTGGCTAATCCAGAGGCGGAAGACTTGAGCTTCCCGCCCAGCGGCAGCGCCTACTCGGAAAATCCCGTAGCCAATTCGCTCTGGAGATGGCTGGGCGTACACGCGCCAGATCTGGTTATTATCGCCGGTGATGATACGGCCGGTTTAGGGACGGCGCTGCAGCGTGAAAGCGTTGCCGGCATTGGCTCGATCCCGGTGCAAAAACTCTCAACCGAAAACACCTCCATAGAATATTTGTCAGGCTTGTCCAATCTGAACGCGTCGGCGGCAAAGCGCGAAGTCAGGCGGCGACTAAATAGAACGCCAGAGGAACTTGCGCAGCAATTAGCGCAATCCTATGGTTATGATTTTTCCACCCCTGCCTACGTTCCCGGCATGAGCCTGATAGGACGTATGCGTCTTGGCTATATCGCTGAGGTCGAGCAGCTCCTTCAAGGCTATCTGAGCGGTGAAGAAATTGAAGTTAGCAACGCCTCCGTGATGGCGGGTCAGCTGGTGTTTGCCGAACACGCCGAACGCACTGGGAACCCACGCTCTCTACTTCTGGCGACCCAGGCGGCCGAGCTGGCATTCGATGAACAAGGCAAGTTGCGCCAAGCCATGCCGATGCACAACGAGATGAGTGACTCGGTATTCATGGCCACGGTACTGCTGGCGAAAGTGGGAAAACTAAGCGGCGAGGAAACGTATTTCACTATGGCCGCCAGACATGTCGCGTTCATGCGCGATCTTCTGTTGCGCGAAGATGGCTTGTATCGTCACACGCCGCTGGCCGACGTTGCCTGGGGTCGCGGCAACGCCTTTCCGGCATTGGGTCTTGCCCTCAGTTTAAGTGATTTTCCGGAAACCCATCCGGCTTATGCTTCACTCAAAGACGCATTTCTGCAACACATAGAAGCGCTGCGACCTTTTCAAGATATCGACGGCATGTGGCACGAGGTTATTGATTACCCGGGTTCTTTCGCCGAGCTCTCGGCAACGGCCATGATTGGCATTGCTATCAAGCGCGGGATTGATCGTGGCTGGCTGAACGGCGAAACCTATCAAGTAATCCTCGATAAGGCCTGGAATGCGGTCCTCATACGCAGCAGTCTGAGTGGAGAATTCATCGACGTTTGCACCAGCACTGGCAAGCTACAATCCCTGGACGCGTATCTTGATCGATTGGCCATTTTTGCGCGCGATGACAGAGCCGCAGGAATGATAATGAATCTTGCCAACGAAATGGCTGGCAACAACTAGTGTCGGGCCGCAAACCGCGGTTTTCTACGGTCCAGTTTTTACCGGCCAGGGCTACATCAATCCCGTTATAGCTCTGGACTCATGGAATCAGTCCGTCTATGCTGATTTTTGTCGTCAAGTCGCTGTGCTTATAGAGATCCTTGGCGTGCACCCCAAACCGATGAATGGATGGAGAATAAAATGAATAATCGAATCCTCAGCTCCCTGAGCCTGACCATTGGCGGCCTGTTAATTGCCCCGGCGCTGATCGCACAGACATCCGATATGCCGCGTAACGAATATGGCGCTCCTGATTTTCAAGGCACCTACACCTTCAGAACTCTCACGCCACTGAATCGTCCAGTCGAGCTTGGAGACAAGGCGACCCTGACAGAACAGGAAGCCCTGGAATGGCAGGCTTTTGAAAATCAGCGACAGAACCGGGACAACATAATCGATTCGGTAGGGGGTGCCGGTTATCCACCGGGGGTCATTTCCTATAACGAATTCTGGTATGAGCGCGGCGTCGAAACCATCGCCGACCGCCGAACATCCCTGGTGTATGACCCACCCAACGGCAGAATACCGCCACTCAACGTCGCCGGACGCCAGCATGCTAACGAAATAGCTGAGATGAACAGGCTAAGTCTTGGGCCCGAAGCCCGCACCCTGAACGATCGCTGCCTGATGAATGCGCGCACCGGGCCACCCATGGTATCGGGCTCCTACAACAATAATATGCAGCTGATACAGACCAAGGATCACATAGTAATCGTCAGCGAGATGATTCACCACGCGCGAATCATCCGCCTGGACAGTGAACACCATACGCGGCAGCTGAAATGGGAAGGCGATTCCATTGCTCATTGGGAAGGTGACACTCTGGTCATCAATACACAAAATTATTACTACCCCATAGGCTGGAGAGGAACCTCCCAAAGCCTGAAGGTAGAAGAACGGTTCAACTGGATAGACAAAGACAC
>JABMOK010000119.1 GCA_013204155.1 Pseudohongiella sp.
CAGACACATTGTCCACCACGGCTTCACCACCGACGGCAGCGCCCAGATCGCCAGCCTTGGCGGCGGCGTCAGCCTGACCTCCAACAGACAGGCCAACATCCATAAATCGCTCCAATGCATCTCTATTATGGAAAACAAGTACCGCCCTAAAATCCTTTACCCCAGCACCAATGCCGATTCCGACTTCCCCCATTCGCATATAGGTATCTCTGCCAGTGCTGTTCGAATGAACGACTCCTACCCCGCCACCAAAACTGGCGAAAATAAGATTGATATTGGCATTGGAAAATACCGCGTAGCCGGTGGCATCGGCGATCTGTGCTCTGGTATCAGGTTTTATCGTGTAGAGCTCCGTCAGCACCTCCTGTCGCATAGACTGGATTGCCTGTCGGCGTTCATCCGGCGTGCCATTGCTTAAGCCGGTTGCCGTGCAGGCGCCTAGTGTTAGCAACAAAACAATGCCGACAAATCGTTGGTCCGCTCTCAAATTCAATCTCATTTTCGTCTTCCTAGCTAACTTCGGTTGTGAAGGTGTAACTTTGAACATGTTGCTTAACTAAATCAAGCTTACTCTTATCATCAACAGAAATTCTGATAACCAGACCCCTTTTCTTTTCCAATTCGCTGGAAACCGAGGCGGCTATGTTCTGTTCTTGTAAGAGTTCCTTAATCACCAATTCCGAGATCGCTTGACGAAGAGTAGGTCTGAAGATTTTACCGACTGCAGTTAAAGGCATGGCGTCGATGAATTCAATTCTTTTCGGAACCGCCGCGCGTTCGGAGATTTTAGTTTTGCAATATTCGATTAATTCGCTCTGCGTGACTTTGCTGCCAGGAGTTTTTACTACATAGGCCATCGGCAGTTCGCCGGCGTAGGGGTCTGGTAGACCGATGGCTATTGATGTCAGCACGTCAGGGTGGGCATTAAGCGGTTCCTCGATTAGCTCCGGATCGATATTATGTCCGCTACGAATGATAAGATCCTTGGCTCGGCCGGAGAGAAAGAGGAATCCTTCGGCATCGAGATAACCCAGATCACCCGTGTTAAACCAGCCATCCTCGATCCAGGCAGAAGCGTTGTCGGA
Organism: Pseudohongiella sp.; assembly: GCA_013204155.1. Classification (GTDB taxonomy): domain Bacteria; phylum Pseudomonadota; class Gammaproteobacteria; order Pseudomonadales; family Pseudohongiellaceae; genus UBA9145. The sequence continues at coordinate 1,086 of JABMOK010000119.1, forward strand.
ATCGCTCTTGTAGCCTTTAAAGACTTGCGGGCCTTTTACCAGAATCACGCCGCTCTCGCCCAGCGGGCAGTCTTTGATGACGGTGACAGCGTTTAAGTGAACGATACGAATCTGGGAATAGGGGAGGCGCATTCCCACACTGCCCGGCGTTTGATTTTTCGGGGCGCGCGAGATTAAGGCGGTGGTTTCTGTCATGCCATAACCGTTGCCGATTTCTACCGCGTATTTTTTCTCAAAATTCAACTTGAAGGGAAGTGAGAGCGGTGCGGCTCCGGAATTGATATTGGTCAGGCAGCTGACATCGGCATCACCCACCGGAATGTCGGCCAACGCCATTAATACCGTCGGGACAGCAGAAAATTGCTTCACTTTGAAGCGGGCGATGTGCTGCCAAAAATGCTTCATAGCCACGGGAGAGCGAAACCCGGCTGGCGTCATCAGTATGATGCGGTAGCCTACGGCAAATGCAGATACGCCTTGAATAATGCAACCATAGATATGGAACAGGGGCAGCCCGCATAGCACCGTATGATGCTCCATATGCGCGCTATAGACCTGCATTAATTGCCCGAGAAATGCCATATTGCCATGTGTTAGTTGAGCGAGCTTGGGTCTGCCTGTTGTTCCGCCAGTATGGAAAAAAGCGGCAATTTGCTCACCATGAAATTTTCTGCCGCTATTAAGTTCCGTCGTTTCCATGGAGGCAATGCTGCTATCGAAATCCAAACACTCAATTGAGGAGGGCGCTTTATCTGCAGAGTCTGGATCGCATAGTCCCGGTATATTTACCTCGAGCACCGCTTTTACTGTCTTGCAGCCACTAACGGCCGCAAGCACTTTCTCCCTGATATCGCTATGGGCAGAATGACCGAGGCAAATTACCACCTTTGACTCTGCAGCGGCAATGATCTCGCCGATATGTTCAGCTTCCAGCATGGGGTTAATGGGATTGGAAATACCCGCCGCTTGAGCGCCCCAAATCGCAAAGTGGGTTTGTGGCAGGATGGGAAGAATGATGGAAACAGCATCTTCTTCTCCAACCCCAAGTTTGTTTAAGAGATTGGCCGTGCGCGTGATTTGTCTACCAAGTTCGGTAAAGGTGATGACCTGTGATGGCTCTTCCGGTAATCCCTGCAACAGAAATTCAAGCGCAATGTCTTCGCCAAAACGCCTGCAGCTGTCGATGATTAAATTGTAACTGTCAGTATATGGAAATTGTTCCTGTAGAGGCGTCTGTTCAAATTTTATTACATCTGAAATTGTCTCCAGAATGGGCTCAGGAGTAGGAAGCTGGGATAGATCGATCAAGGGTGTGGCCTCCACGGCTATTTCCAATTATTGGTTTTATGGTTTTTATAATTATAGTTGTAGTTTATAGCGGGGGTTATAGCATGTAAGCCTTCTGCTCGCCAGAGTCGAGGAGGGAGTTGAAAGCAGAGTGTCGAGGGGATGGCAGAGACCAGACCTTGGAGCTGAATTTGCCTGTTTTGCATTGCCTGTAACGGCTTGCTTAAAGTGCTATCTATTCAGCACACTAGACTCTTCTGTCGATAGAAAATTTAACCAGCCGCTCCAGTGCATCACGATATTGGGATTGTGGTAGCGCTGTGAGTGAGCTTAAGGCTTTCTCAGATTCTACTGCAGCAAGATTCCTGGTGTAGTCCAGGGCGCCGCAGTTTCGCACAATCTGGATAACCTGAGTCAAAGATTCTTCCGCTAGTTCCTGCTGTGCGAGGCACTGCCTAATCAAGCTGGCATCAGACTCGTCGGCATGTTCCAGGGCATAGATTAGTGGCAGGGTTGGTTTTCCTTCGGCCAGATCATCACCAATGTTTTTGCCCATCGCTTCGCTATTGCCATCATAATCCAGCACTTCGTCGATCAGTTGAAAAGCGATGCCAAGATGCATGCCGAACGTTTTCAGCGCAAGTTCCTGTTCGGATGTGGCATTGCTTACCATGGCTCCACACTGCGCCGCCGCCTGAAACAGGATCGCCGTCTTATTTTGGATAACTTGCATATAATTCTGTTCGGAAGCGTCAGGATTATGCTTGTTGATTAATTGCAGAACTTCGCCTTCAGCAATCTTGTTGGTGGTATCGGCGATTATATCCATGATCTTCATGTCGCCAATCTGCACCAGTATCTGAAACGCACGTGAATATATAAAATCTCCCACTAACACGCTGGATGGATTATTCCATTCGGCATTAACGGTCGGACGCCCCCTGCGCAGGGCTGACATATCCACCACATCGTCATGTAGCAAGGTGGCGGTATGAATAAACTCAATGACGGCCGCCAGAGCAATATGCTGATCGCTATTCACATTGCATGATTTCGCGGCCAGCAGAACCAGAACCGGACGCAGGCGCTTGCCCCCCGCTTCCACGATATAATGGCCAATATTCTCCACCAGTGGCACGCTGGAGTGAAGCTGGCTGATAATGAACTGATCAACCGCAATGAAGTCTGATTCGACTACTGATCGGATTTGCTGGTACATGGATTGTTGGATAGGGCTCGATTTTAGTGTGAATTGGGGTGATTCGGCTCAATGACCGTGAGCACGCATGCTAGGGAGCCAATTACAAGCTGTCAAGCGGGCGTGCATGCTTGATGGTCTGCCGAAGCAAGATTACTACGTTGAATAATTCTTGCCAGCAGATTTTGGCCCTTTCCCTTGTCGCTATGCAATAGTTACGCAAATAGTCACGCAATAAATGTTATGCCTGAATCTGCTTGCTTCATAGCGTATGTTCCCGTAAAATGCCCGCCCCTATAGGAATGGGTCCAACTCCCATTCTAAAGGCGGTATTGGAGACAGATATGTACGCGGTTATTATGAGTGGTGGCAAGCAGCACAGGGTTGAGGAAGGAGAAGTCCTTAAGCTCGAAAAGCTGGAAATTGCGACCGGTGAGGTAGTAAATTTTGACAAAATTCTTATGGTTGGCGAAGGCGAATCAGTAAAGGTCGGCACCCCTTACGTTACGGGTAGTCAGGTTACTGCAGAAGTCTTAAAGCAAGGCCGTGCCAAGAAAGTGCACATTATCAAGTTCAACCGCCGCAAACATTTTCGTAAGCAGCAAGGTCACAGGCAGTGGTTTACTGAAGTTAAAATCACAGCTATTAAAGCTTAAAGTCTGGAGTTTAGGTAATGGCACATAAGAAAGCAGGTGGTAGTACTAATAACGGTCGCGATTCCATATCGAAGCGACTTGGTGTGAAAATGTTTGGTGGTCAGGTAGTTAAAGCCGGGAATATCATCGTGCGTCAGCGAGGCACTCGATTTCATCCGGGCGAAAACGTGGGCTGCGGCAAAGACCACACCTTGTTTGCAAAGGCTAATGGGGTGGTGAGATTCGCCGTAAAAGGCCCAAATAGCAGGAAATTCGTGATCGTCGAATCGGCTTAGAGAATAAATTGTTTTACAAAAAGCCTCGTCGTTCGACGGGGCTTTTTTATTTGAGGATTCGGACTAAACTGGTTTGAAACCCTTGAAGTTGAAACCCTTGAAGTTGAAATCTTGTAGTTGAAATCTTGTAGTTGAAATCTTGTAGTTGAACTCCTGGAGTTGAAATCCTGGAGTAGAAAATCCGATAGATGCATACTGATGTGAATTAAAATCACCCGGAAGAGATTCCCAAGAGCACATTGTGAAATTTGTAGACGAAGCAGAAATAAAGGTCGAAGCAGGCAACGGCGGTAAGGGTTGCCTCAGTTTTCGGCGTGAAAAATATATAGAAAGAGGCGGGCCAGATGGTGGCGATGGTGGCGATGGTGGCGATGTTTATATGCAAGCAGACGCCTCGCTGAATACGTTGGTAGATTTTCGCTTCCAGCCCCAATATAGAGCGAAATCAGGCGAATCGGGGCAGAGCCGCAACTGCACAGGCCGGGGCGGCGACGACTTGCTGATTAGAGTGCCCTTAGGCACCAGTGTTATTGATGTTAATACAGAAGAATTAATTGCTGACTTAAACAATACCGAACACCCCGTAATGGTGGCTAAAGGCGGCTTTCATGGCATGGGCAATACGCGCTTTAAATCCAGTACCAATCGGGCGCCAAGAAAAACCACCAAGGGAACCCCTGGCGAAGTCAGGATTCTGCAACTGCAATTGCGCCTGGTAGCCGA
>JABMOK010000120.1 GCA_013204155.1 Pseudohongiella sp.
AGCCAGTCGCGGATCTGCTGTCCATCGCCATAAATCGGCAGGGCCTTGCCATGCAGGATGTTGAGCAGACACAGGGGAATCAGCTTTTCCGGGAAGTGGTACGGGCCATAATTGTTGGAGCAATTACTGGTGGTAACCCGCAGACCGAAAGTATGGTGATAGGCGCGCACCAGATGATCTGATGCCGCCTTGCTCGCCGCATAAGGAGAGTTAGGCGAATAGGGCGTGTCTTCACTAAACGCCGGCGCGTAGGCGGTTAATGTGCCATACACTTCATCGGTGGAAACATGATGAAAGAGATGATCGCTTTTGTTGTTCTCATCAATCCAGATTTTTTTTGCGGCCTTTAATAAAGTGTGAGTGCCTATTATATTGGTGTCGATAAAGGCATCGGGCCCGGTGATTGATCGATCCACATGGCTCTCTGCCGCGAAGTGAACCAGAGTGTCGATGTTGTGCTCTAACAATAGAGATTCGACCAGAGGCTGGTCGCCGATTGAGCCTGTGACAAAGGTAAACCAGTCATCATTCATCATTGCCGCGAGATTGGCTTTATTGCCCGCATAAGTGAGCGCATCCAAAACCACGATGTGGTCGTTGGGATTGGTCTTGTGCCAGTAGTGCAAAAAATTTGCGCCGATGAATCCGGCTGCCCCTGTTACTAATAAATTCGCCATCGATCAATTGCTCTCGCTCTAATTATCTTGTACTGCGCTGGCTAGCTTTAACTATGGCCAGGTTTAGTTCATTTGCTTTTCTATCTATTTATAGTGGTACACTTTTTATGCGTTTTTCCCAGCCATTGCTTTTGCTCTACTGCCTGCTTTCCTTTTACGTGATTGCTCAGTCCTATTTGCGTACTAGCCTTCGATGCCAGCAATGGCCTTAATAACCACCGCCAGCTGTTGCTGCCAATTCAGAGATGGGCAATCAAACTCTGCCAATGTCTTGCTTCTGTCCAGCACGCTGTAGGCAGGACGTCTGGCGGCTGTGGGATAGTCGCTGCTGGCGATTGGCCGAAGCGGAATTTCCGTTTTCAACAGACCCTGCTGCAAACCCTGCTGCTGGATAGCCTGGGCAAAGTCGAACCAGCTGATGCGGCCGCCATCACTCCAGTGATAGACCCCGCTGTAGTCTGCCCGGCTGTCGTTGCCGGTTTCAATCATAGCAAAAATTACCGCGGCCAGTGAATGGCTGGAGCTGGGAGAGCCGATTTGGTCATTCACTACAGCCAGCTCGGGTTTTTCATTCATTAGGCGCAACATGGTTTTGACAAAATTATTACCGAATTCAGAATACAGCCAGGAGGTGCGGATAATGGTCCCTGCCTCGGGCAGCCGTTGTTGTACTTGCACTTCACCGGCAAGCTTGCTCGCGCCGTAAACACCGATTGGTGATGGCTTGCTTGCAGGCGCATAAGGACTGGTGGCCGCGCCATCGAATACGAAGTCGGTTGAAATATGGATCAGCCATGCCTGGTTTGCGGCGGCCCAGGCGGCGAGGTTCACCACCCCCTGCTGGTTGCTGGCGAAGGCATCTTCACTCTCGCTTTCCGCCTGGTCGACCGCGGTGTAGGCGGCTGCATTAATAATGATATGGGCGTTCAGTGCATCGAGCGTGGCGGCCACCTCCTGCGCTCGACTAATGTCCAGTTGCTTGCGCTGCAGGGGAATGAGATTGAACCGGGGGGAGAGCTGTGACGCCGGCCACAGGGCCTGCAATGTTTTGCCTAATTGACCGCTGGCTCCCGTTACGACGACGTTGGTTTTATTCACGGGTAGACGGGTGCCTCGGCAAAGGTTTTGGCGTTTCTGTCCTTCTCCGAGAGCAGTGGCTCGGCGGCCAGCAAAGGCCATTCGATCTGCAGGGCCGGGTCATTCCACTGCAAGCTGTGATCATCTTCCGGATGATAGTAGCCGGTGCATTTATAGAATAATTCTGCGCTCTCACTGAGCACATAAAAGCCGTGGGCGAAGCCCGGCGGAACCCAGAGTTGTTTCTTGTTTTCGGCAGATAAAATTACCCCAACCGACTGAGCAAAAGTTTTTGAACTCTTGCGCATATCTACCGCAACATCGAACACCTCACCGGAAACTATTCGCACCAGTTTGCCCTGAGGATACTGCAACTGATAGTGCAGGCCGCGCAAGGTGCCCTGCACCGATTTGCTTTGATTTTCCTGGATAAATCGTGCGTCGATTCCCCGGCCGGAAAAGAGGGATTCGCGAAAAGTTTCCATGAAATAGCCGCGCTCGTCGCCGTGCACAGCAGGCTCAAAAATCAGAACATCAGGAATTGCAGATTCAATTATTTTCATAGCATTGGTTTTATGGTCGAAAAGCCGCTGGTGCTTTTACATGACTGTTTATTGATTTTCCTGGCTACTAGTTTCTTTTTCTATTAATTTCTCTTTCTACTAATTTCTTTTTCTATTAATTTCTTTTTATTTTTACGCCGCTGCTTATCGGCCTTGGAGTAATTGCAAAAGGTATTGCCCATAGCCACTATTCTTCAAGGGCTCGGCCAGCGCCGCCAACTGCTTCTCATCAATAAAATTTTGATGGAAGGCAATCTCTTCGGGACAACCTATCTTTAAACCCTGGCGCTCTTCCAATACCCGAATAAAATTTGCCGCGTCCAGTAAGGACTGAATGGTGCCGGTATCCAGCCAGGCGGTGCCACGATCAAACAGCTCGACCCGCAGCGCCTTGCGCTCAAGATAAACCTTATTGATGTCGGTTATCTCCAACTCGCCACGGGCGGAGGGCTTGATGGATTTGGCAATCTCTATCACGTCGTTGTCGTACATATACAGGCCGGTAACGGCATAGTGGGATTTCGGCTTCTGCGGTTTTTCTTCCAGGCCGATAGCGTTATTGTTGTCATCCAGTTCTACCACCCCATAACGTTCGGGGTCGGTAACATAGTAGGCGAATACGCTGGCACCCTGTTTTTGATCGACGGCGTTTTTCAAGGTGTCTTCTATTTTGCTGCCATAAAAAATATTGTCACCGAGGATCAGGCAAACGCGGCTGTCGCCAATGAACTCCTCGCCGATTAAGAAGGCCTGAGCGAGCCCTTCCGGTTTCGGCTGCTGCCGGTACGCAATATTGATGCCCCATTTATTGCCGTCGCCCAGTAGAGTTTGGAACGCCAGAGCATCCTCCGGGGTGGTAATTATCAGAATCTCTCTGATGCCCGCCTGCATTAGCGTTGACAGCGGATAGTAAATCATTGGCTTGTCATACACTGGCAGCAACTGCTTGCTCACCGACAGAGTCATGGGGTGAAGGCGGCTGCCACTGCCGCCGGCCAGGATTATTCCTTTAGTCATCTGGTCTCTCTTGATCGTTTCCACTAGTTGTTTCTAGCGCGTGTTTTTGTTGATTTCTTCTTACTAACCATCTGTTACTAACTATCTCTTGTTAGCGATCTCTTGCTAACCATCTCTTGTTAGCGATCTCTTACTAACTATCTGTTGTTAGCGATCTCTTGTTATCGCTCTCTTGTTATCGCTCTCTTGTTAGCGATCTCTTGCTATCGGTCTCTTGTTATCGGTCTCTTGTTATCGCTCTCTTGCTATCTGTCTCTTGTTATCTGTCTCTTGCTATCTACTTTGGATTCACTATTTTTTCTACAATTTCCGGCAAGGCCTGATACAAGGTTGTGGATGGCCTGAATCCCAGTTGCTGGCAGATTTCATCATTGTCCAGCAGGTTGTCCATAGTGAGGTTTCGATAGGTTCTGCGACTGATTCCTCCCCCGCCACGCCACAATCGGGCGAGCCCTCCTGCTGCGGCGGCGGCCACGTATAATACCACAGCTGGGGTGCGCCACCGCGGCAATTGCTTATTCAGCGCCAGGTAAATTGCCTGCTCTATGTCGACTATCGGGTACTGCTGACCATCGGTGACGGTATAGGTTTTTGCTGTGATGTCGCTGGCGTTGAGGGCCAGTAGCAGGGCGGCTGCCAAATCCTTTACGCCAAGCAGAGAGACCCGGCTATTTAGCAGTGGTAGACGCGGCAGGCGTTTGCGATGAATCAGGGAGATCATGCGGGCAATATTCCCCTTCATGCCCGCACCGTAGACATTGACCGGCCGCAGAATAAGGTAGCTTAGCGCACTGCCTCTGGCGGCATCCTGCAGCCGTCTTTCTGCGGCGAGTTTTTCTGCTCCGTAGCGGGTAACATCGCCCGCGCCGCGCTCGGCCGCTTGCGCCAGGCTGCTGCTGAGCAATATAAAACGCCTCAGCTTCTGCTCAATGGCCATGTTGACTAGATTACGAGTGCCTTCTACATTAATTTTATGGCTTTGATTAGCAGGGCCATTGCCGACATGAGCGATACCCGCCAGATGAATGACGGCATCCCTATCCATGCAGGCGGCTCGCAGGCTGTCCACATTGCTTAGATCGCCTTGCACACATTCTGCATTCAGCCCGGGGGGGATCAATGGGGCCTGAGATAAATCTCGCAGCAACACGCGCACGGAGAAATTCTGCCCAATTAAAAGATGACACAATGCCTGGCCCACGAAGCCGGTTGCGCCGGTAATCAAAATTCTGGGTGTTGCCGCTTGCTCTGTTACTTGCATTCGAGAATGTGATCCAAATTAGTATTCTGGTTTTGGGTTGGCCTGATTTTCATGGCTTCCGCCAAAGCGCCTGTCAAAACCAGCGCCAGCCATGGCTGTTGAAAAATCGAATGCCGGATTTTATAAACATGCGCAAATGCCCCAATCCTTTTTTCGCGGCATGGCCGCCGGCGTGCCGTATTCGCATGCTCGGCACATAGGCAATGGGGCCAATTTCCCGCAGCCGCAACGAGAGATCGAAATCTTCAAAATACAGGAAATAGTTTTCATCGAAACCGTGAATTTGTTTTAAGGCGTCGCTGCGGCACAGCATGAAGCAACCACTGATTAGTGGAACATTCAGATTCGGCGCATCATCCGCCAGGTCACGCATTTCGAAGGCGGCAAGTCGAGCGGTAAATAATTTTTTCAGCGGCCCGGGCAAAAATCCTCTTAGCAGAAAAGTTAAAACCGAGGGGGTTCGCTTGCAAAGATATTGCCGCTCACCATTTTCGTATTCGGCATAGGGACTGGCCGCTACGACAGCAGAATGGTCCTGCATAAATGTGATACCCGACGCCAAACATTGCGTGTCCAGTATGACATCGGGATTGAGCAGCAGATGAAAATCGCTTTCGAGTTTTTCCAGCGGCAAATTATGTGCAGAGCCGTAACCAATATTTCCATGGCCATGGAGAAGTCTCAACTCCACCCCAAGTTCATCTGCCTGTTTTTTATAGGCAGAAAATATTTCCAGAGAAAAATTATCGTTCTCGGCATTATCGATTAGATACACCGGAACGAGGGCACTGGAATGTGTTCTTTTCAGGCAGGCAACGGAGTCCAATATCGATGCAACAAGCGCGCGCAATTCCGACTCAGCCGAATTGAAACAAACAATGCCTATGGAAAGAGTGATGTGGGTTTGGTCTTGCACCGCCGTAGTGTACTACGTGACGCCTACTGATCAACCAGTCGATCGCCAAAAGGGGTAGAGACTACCCGTTGGCCTGGCGGCACGTCTTCCGGTGATATTCGGCGCGGGTTAAAGCGGCTATTTGCGCCATTAGGGTCGGCTGCTCCGCCGTTGGTATCCCCGCCCTGGGCAGCTCGCAGTGCAGCAAATGGATTTACCGGTTCGCCCTGCGCCCCCTCTTCAATTTCCTCGGTAGTACCGGTAGCCAGATCTTCATTGGCCTGAACGGCGAGAATCAGGCCTGAATTGCGCGGCGCCAGGGGTTCGCTGGTAGTCAGTGCCAGTTCGGCGGTATTACTGCTCTCATTACAGCTAACGCCCCTGTCACTGAATTCCACACAGGGATTATCATCAGGGTAACGAATGGAGACGCTGCCGGCAGCAACCGCAATAATGGAATATTCGCTGTAATCCGGAATGGCGGTATTGCCATTCGCAGCCGCCGCGACTCGCAGGACTTCGCCACTCGTATGCTGAATAATGGCCGAGTATCTGTCGCCGATTCTTGAGGTGCCAAGCAAGGTAAACTCGGGTTCGGCAATGGTGGCGCGGGAGTCCCGGCTATTTCTTCGTGTTGTCGCTACGGTTCTGTTTTCCGTGGTTTCAACGGCTTCGAACAGGGCGAAACCCTGCGTACTTTCGATGACATCAATTGCCGTTGGGTCTTGGGCCTGATCTGGAGTTTGCGCTGTAGCAGAGCCTGTTCCAAGACACATTAGCGTCAATGATGTGGCAAGGAAATTTGCACGCCTGTTAAGAGTAAGTCGATTCATAGCCAAACCCATTCCGGTCAATATTCTCTATATCGGCCTCGATTGCACCGAATACACGAAACACTACCCCTGATTAGTCTCGAAATGCCAGTGATTAGTTTGGGGCCGGGGGGATTTAATATTGAGCCACTTTCCCTTCTGGCCTGCCCCGGAACAGGTTAGCCCGGCTCTCTGCCCCTTTCTATCGACATATTCCCGATAAAGCCAGCGGAGCCAATTGGCAAGAAATAGCCCGTAGCCCGCCTGAATGCAGGGTTATCCAGCCAATTCAAACTCAGCCTGAACAATTTCCGAGCACGGGAGCATCGACCCTCAGGTTTTCCGCCCAGGAGGAGGTAGACCTACATTTAATCCCTGCGTCCCCTTATGGCTCCTTACTTTCCAAGGCTTGCTGTAGAGCCTGGGCATAGGCATTTCTGGCGGTCTGAAGCGCTGCCGCCTTCATTTGATTTCTGCTGATTTCACCATCGACGAATTGCAAGGATTGCAGCTGTGCTTTAGCCTCATCAGACATATCATCTGTTTCGTATTCCTTCTCGTCTATTGTAATTTTGGCCATCGGTTTTCCTGTTGGTTGCTGCTTGTAAGTTAGGGTGCATTATAACTAAACTTTGGGAGCCGTTTAAAGGGGGGACGGAGGGATTAAATTTTAACCAGCTTTTCCTTCTGGCCGGCCACGGAACATATAGCCCAAGTGTCTACCCACTTCTGCCGAGACTTTTTCGATAAAACAATCGGAGCCAATGGGCATGGAGTAGTGGGTGGCGCGCCTAAATGAAGCGCTATCCTGTTCACTCAAACTGGAGCTGAACAATTCGCGATATTGGCAGTGCCGGCTTTCCGGAGTCTTACCCAACAGTGAATAGACTTTATGGGGGCTGACCAGGTCATCGTCATCTCCCAATGCATTAACACGGTAACTGCTCCAAAGATATTCTTCCGGCCTCTCTACCATTCGGGCCGCAACTGGGTTGCATTCTATATAGCGATAGCACTTCAGGAGGTAATTCTCAGTGTCGACCGCACTGGCCTTGTGCCGACCCTCCCACAATGAGCCAGTTCGGCTGTATTTACGGTTTACATACTGTGCATAGCGGCTGCAAACCACTTTCATAATATTGGAAATACTGTCATCCCGCTCGGGAGAGATGAGCAGATGGACATGATTCGTCATGAGGCAATAAGCATGAAGGTCTGCACCATAGCGCGGTATAACTTCGCGCATTAACTGCAGATATAGAAGATAGTTTCCGTCTTCGAAGAAACAGGTCTGCCGGTTATTACCCCGCTGTACGATATGATAAGTAAAACCTGGGAGATACATCCTTGAACGTCGAGGCATAGCAAATTCCTTTTGCTGTAGCCTAGACAGATTAGCTCAAAGTTTACTGGGACGCATAAAATTGGTTAAAATTTAATCCCTCCGACCCCTAAAATTTAATTGCTTAAACTCAGCCGACTGGGCCAGCAAATTAGCCAGCCCCCTGGCATCGCCGGAAGCCAATGTTAGCTCCTCTACAAACACCCCGGGAGCCGCGTTGAACATGGCTTGTACGACTTGCAATACTTGAAGTGAACTACTGCTCATGGCGAACCCCTTGCTTATTATTATTTTATATAAACATCTACTTTGTAATTATGTGTTCAGCGATGCAAATTACCGCTTGCTTATGTTTTTGTTCGCTCATTCGGTTATGTGTTACCGCTCGGAGCAATGTCACAAACGTCCATTTTGTACATAGTTATACCCTCACCTTCTGTGATCGACTTCACAAAATCATACTAGGGCCATTAATTTGATAGGTACAGCGCTCTCAGTAACATGGATTGTTTCTATTGACTCACATCAAGAGAGGCAGTTTGAGCTGCTTTTTGGGGAGGGTATGCTGCTTGCAGATAATACTGCCTCGTGGACAGGGCACCTATGCTTTGCCGCTCATTATAAGCACTCGGCTCAACAAAGGGCCTGACTAATATCTGCTGTTAATTGGCATAGAGTAATCCCATTTTCGTGCTTTTTCCACTGGTGCCAATTCTGCACAGCGACTATCAAATGGTTGCCACGCATTGCGATGTGATAGGTAAAGCCCGGAATGTGTATTCTTGAGCCTCAAGGCAAGGCAGATTCCTTTTTCTGAGAGCTGAGCCGATTAGTTCATAATCTGCCTGGGGGCATAGAATTGGCTAAGATTTAATCCCTCGGCCCACTCATAGGCCTCCCATAAGCTTAGAAGCTTGGTGCAATCCGCAGATCTCGCCCAAACGAACTCATCACCTGGCCAGTTTGGCGTATCTTATTGCTTGCTTTCCAATGCTTGCTGTAGAGCCTGGGCATAGGCATTTCTGGCGGTCTGAAGCGCTGCCGCCTTCATTTGATTTCTGCTGATTTCACCATCGACGAATTGCAAGGATTGCAGCTGTGCTTTAGCCTCATCAGACATATCGTCTATTTCGTATTCCTTCTCGTCTATTGTAATTTTAGCCATCGGTTTTCCTGTTGGTTGCTGTTTATTGGTTAAAGCGCATTATAGCTAATATTTGCCCCTTAGGGGACGGTCCTATATCCAATAGCCACATCCTGGCTAGAGTTATATGCATGTCCTAATAGTTCTTCTTTCTGTTAAGTTATTATCTTATTAGTGTCCCCTAC
>JABMOK010000121.1 GCA_013204155.1 Pseudohongiella sp.
ATTAATAACTGTTACGTTACGTTAAGTTAAGTTAAGTTAAGTTAAGTTAAGTTAAGTTAAGTACATGACCATGAAAATCTATCAGGTAGGCGGCGCAGTTCGCGACAAATTACTAAACATTCCGGTTAAAGACCAGGACTGGGTTGTGGTGGGTAGTAATGCCCAGGAAATGAAAGCACTAGGCTTCTTGCAAGTAGGCAAAGATTTTCCTGTGTTTCTGCATCCAGACAGCAAACAGGAATATGCCCTGGCGAGAACCGAGCGAAAAACTGCCCCGGGGTATACCGGCTTTGAATTTGACACCTCGACCCACGTCACGCTTGAACAAGACCTGATGCGCCGCGACCTGACCATTAATGCCATTGCAGAAGCAGAGAATGGGGAATTCATCGATCCCTATCATGGCCGGCAGGATTTGCAGGACAGAATACTGCGGCACGTATCTCCCGCTTTTGCTGAAGATCCGTTGCGGGTTTTGCGCGTAGCAAAGTTCGCGGCACGCCTGGCCCATCTGGGCTTCGTGATTGCCGATGAGACCCTGACTCTGATGCGCAATATAGCTGCCAGCGGGGAACTGGACAGCCTGGTCAAAGAGCGCGTATGGCAGGAAATGGAGCAGGCACTGCGCTGCGCGGCGCCTGCCGTGTTCATTCAAGTTCTGCGCGATTGTCATGCGCTACAAGTGATACTGCCTGAGGTAGACCGCTTGTTCGGCGTACCACAGCCCGCGAAACACCACCCTGAGGTGGATACCGGCATTCACACCCTGTTATGCCTGCAACAGGCGAGCAAACTGAGTGACGATCCCGTGGTGCGCTATGCCACGCTGGTGCACGATGTAGGCAAAGGAATTACCGACCCTGGCAAGTGGCCGAGCCACTATGCCCATGAATCCCTGGGACTCAAACTGCTGGCAGAGATCACCACTCGCTTGCACGTACCCAAAGAATATTCCCGCTTGGCGGCGCTGGTATGTGAGCACCATACGAAATTGCACCGCATTATGGAATTACGCCCCACTACCCTGCTGAAACTTCTGGAATCTCTGGATGCATTTCGCCGACCGGAGCAGGTAGACAAGTTTCTATTGGCCTGTGAGGCAGATGCCAGGGGACGAACAGGATTTGAGGATCGCGAGTATCCACAGGGGCCCTATCTATCCGAACTGGCAGCCACCCTCACAGTACTCGACATCGGTGCGGCTCTGGAAAGTGCCAAACCGGAAAATACTAAAGATTTTGTGCATCAGTATCGCCTGCAAAAACTTACCGAAGCGCTGCAATGAATTGCACAAAACAATGTGAGCGACTCTGCCGCCGAGTAGACGGAACAAACCCCGAATGAACATCCAGGCTGAAAAAAAGGTTTGTTGTATTACCGGTGCCGCCCATCGCATCGGCGCCTGCATTGCGCAAAAATTTCACCAGCAGGGCTTCAATGTCATCATTCATTACAACCGTTCTGCGGACGCCGCTGCACTTCTCGTCTCGCAGCTCAATCAACTGCGTTCTAATTCTGCCGTCGCCTTGCAAGCCGACCTGAATGACACGCAACAGATGAAGACTCTGGCTAGTCGAATTCTCGATCAATACCAACGCCTGGACGTATTAGTCAATAATGCCTCGTCTTTTTATCCCACACCGCTTGGCGAGGCGACACAGGCACAGTGGGATGAATTGATTGGCAGCAATCTTCGCGCGGCTTTTTTCCTGTCTCAGGATCTAAGCGCCGAACTCATACGACGCCAGGGTGCGATAGTTAATATCGCTGACACCCACGCCGACAAGCCGCTGCTCAATTATTCTATCTACAGCATTGCCAAAGCCGGTCTTAAGGCGATGACGAAATCCTTAGCCAACGAGTTGGCCCCAAGCGTAAGAGTCAATGCCGTGTCGCCCGGCGCAATCATCTGGCCGGCAGCATTAGAAGATGCGCAAGCGCCTTCGGTACTTTCTATCCGAGAAAAAATACTGCAGCAAATTCCGCTAGGGAAACTTGGAGAACCGGAACACATTGCAGACACGGTGTACTTTCTAGCCAGCGAAGCAAGCTATATTACCGGCCAGACAATCAGAGTAGATGGTGGTCGATGATTGTCCTAAGCACAACACCTTTGTCTTAACCACAACACCTTTGTCTTAACCACAACACCTTTATCTTAACCACAATAAACTTTGTCTTAACCACAATAAACAACAGCAAAATAGCTATGCCTACCGGTTAACAACTGCAATTGACAATTACCGTGAACAAAACCAGCCGCTAAACAGCCGCCACTTGCCAGTCGAATGCTATCGGCCATAGCTTCTGAGTGGATTTATCGTAGCCCTGCCAAAGCTGCGAATACAGCAATCCCGTACCGGGATGTCGTTGATTCGGCAGCACTTCTGCCAAGGGTTGCAATACAAATGCGTTCTCGGTGATTTCCCCTCGCGGCAGCTTGATACCACAGCTACGGCCTGTCTCCTGCCCATAAATCAAAATGTCGACATCGATAGGGCGGCCAGAAAATTTTTGCTGACTTCGATCTCTGCCCAAGCCGTCTTCAAGTTGCTTTAAAAAAGACACGATGTCCGCCAATTCTTTTTCTGTGTCAATCAACACCACCAGATTCAAAAAATTGTCACCCTCGAAACCAATCGCCTCGCTTTCATAAACGCGGGAACAGGCAACGGCGACAAACTCAAGGCGTAAGGCATCTATCGCGGCGCGAATATTTTTGGCCGCATTAATATTGCTGCCGATACTTAGTGCAAGCAATGTCACAGTACAAACTTCCAATGCATTAGACGATTCAACAACGAGAAGCCCGGTTTATTTTTCACCGCGCTCAATGATAACCCCCACATCTTTCGAGCCCGTTACCGCTCCGGGCTTTCCGACTCTGAGCTTTAACCAGGGAACTGAAAATTCGCGCATAATAATTTCTGCAATTTTTTCGGCCATGGTTTCCACCAGAAAAAACTCTGACGACTCAATAAACTCTATCAGCCGTTTTGCAACGGCCTTGTAGTCTAACGCTCTCTCAATATCTTCGCTGTTCGCGGCAGCACGATTATCTGCTCCCATTTCCAGGTCGATACTAACGATCTGTTTCTGCTCACGTTCCCAATCGTAGATGCCAATAATAGTCTCGATTTCAAGTTCGCGAATGTAAACTATGTCCATTTTCAAATTCCGAATAAAGCATAAATAGGATAATAGTGTGCTAACAAAGATTATATTGCCGGCAGTGATTCCAGCGACCAACGTGGTTGCGCTCTAATTTCCAGATCATCCTGTTGTCCCGCCATTAAGCGCTGACAACCCGCATAGGCAATCATGGCACCATTGTCTGTGCAAAATCGCGGCTGCGCGTAAAAAAGTTTCCCCTTGGAGCCGCGCTTGTCGATATCCTGCGCAACCATCTTTTCCAGCACTTCCCTTAGCTGTAAATTCGCACTCACCCCACCGGCAATAATGAGTGAGTTTAATCCGGTTTGCTGCAAGGCACGGCGACACTTTATGCTGAGCGTGGCTACAACAGCGTCTTCAAATGCCCGCGCGATATCGGCGCGAAGCTGTTCATCAAGCTTGCCCTCTTCATCGCTATGCTCGGCGATTGTATTTCGCACAAAAGTCTTTAATCCACTAAAGCTGAAGTCGAGTCCCGGACGATTTGTCATTGGCCTTGGAAACACAAATCTGCCGGGGGTTCCCGCTTGCGCGAGTTTCGCCACATGAGGTCCGCCCGGATAAGGCAGCCCCAGCATCTTGCCGACTTTATCGAAGGCCTCTCCTGCGGCATCATCCAGTGACTCACCCAGCAACTCATAGCGACCGATTCCCTCGACTTTAACCAACTGGGTATGCCCCCCGGAAACCAGCAGCGCGACAAATGGAAACTGTGGTGGATCTGCTTCCAACATTGGCGCCAGTAGATGGCCTTCCATATGGTGTACACCCAGGGTTGGCACATCCAGTCCCATACCCAGAGATCGACCGATAGCGGCTCCTACCAATAAGGCGCCGACCAGGCCCGGCCCGGCCGTATATGCCACCCCACCAATATCCGATTGTTGAATGCCGGCCTTCGCTATCACTTCCTGAATCAGCGGCAGAGTCTTCAGAATGTGGTCCCGGGACGCCAGTTCCGGGATTACACCGCCATATTTCGCGTGAATTTCTATCTGGCTGTAAAGACAGTCCGCCAGCAGCCCGTGCTCACTATCAAAGATGGCGACACCTGTTTCGTCACATGAGGTTTCAATGCCCAGTACTATCAATGCGGTTGTCTCGTTTATTGTCGTCTATTGGGATAATAAGGCCCAATCATGCCAAATTTAACGGCATATCCCAAATTCTACGTAATTTGGCCCTTCTCTGCGGCTTGCCGCCTACTTCTGTGTCGCTTACCACCTAAATAGCGCTTAATTCTTTTGCAATTCCGTCGACGGGGCATTACCATAAGCGCCCCTGCAAATCAGCGATCGTTTATATCATGGTTAAGCAGGTGAATATTCGCCACAGACCGCGAATTGACAAAAAATTTATTCAGTTAATTAATAATGTAGGTGTTTCGTTCAATGCCCCAGGTAAAATTAAAGGAAAATGAGCCATTCGATGTGGCCCTGCGCCGCTTCAAGCGCTCATGCGAGAAAGCCGGTGTTCTGGCTGAAGTTCGTCGAAGAGAGTTCTACGAGAAGCCAACATCGGTTCGTAAGCGGAAAGCTGCCGCTGCAGTAAAACGCCATTTGAAGAAACTACAGCGCGAAAGCAAGAAGAGCGTGCGCTTATACTAGCCAGTAGTTGCGCTATCTGGCGACTCAGATAACTCTGGTCGCCCCTGCTGTCTGCAAGTAATCGGAACATCATGTCTGACAGTCCTCTAAAACAACAGCTCACTGAAGCGATGAAAGATGCCATGCGGGCTAAAGACAAGCCGCGCCTGGGCACCATTCGTCTTGCCCTGTCTGACATCAAAAGAATAGAAGTCGATGAGCGTATCGAGCTTGATGATGCGCGAATAATTGACATCCTCGACAAGATGGTAAAACAGAGACGTGAGTCCATCCGCCAGTTTGAGTCAGCCCAGAGGGCAGATCTTGTTACCCAGGAACAGTATGAAATTAATGTCATACAGGAATTCATGCCGGCGGCTCTTAGCCCGGACGAGTTAGCAACCATCATCAAGACTGCCTTCGATGAATCGGGCGCTGAAACCATGAAGGACATGGGCAAGGTTATGAATCTGGTGAGGCCACAGGTGGTAGGTCGCGCCGACATGGCTGAAGTCAGCAAACAAATAAAGGCGTTGCTGGCCTAGCGGCAAGTCGTCTGTACTGTTCTCGTTAGGTTCGGCTCGTTAGGTCCTGTTCATTAAGCCCGGTTCATTAAGCCCGGTTCATTAAACCCGGCTCGTTAATCAAGTAGTACACCACAATTTAAATATTTACCCGCTCTTGCGAAAGCCGCTTAGACCTATTCCAGCAATTGGATACAATAGCTGACAAACCAGCAGTATCTTAAGACTGAATTCTGCTCTACTAAAACTCTTTTAAGCTGTTCACTAATGGCCGGACTCATTCCTCAAGCATTCATCGACGACCTGCTGAGTCGAGCTGACATCATTGATGTAGTGGATAAGCGCGTTAGTCTAAAAAAAACCGGCAAGAACTATTCGGCCTGTTGTCCCTTTCACCAGGAAAAAACCCCTTCGTTTAGCGTCCAGCCGGAACGTCAATTTTATTACTGTTTCGGTTGTGGAGCCGGCGGCAACGCCATCGGTTTCATTATGAATTTTGATCAGGTGGATTTCCCTCAGGCGGTGGAGTCACTCGCCAAAGAAAATGGTATGGAAGTGCCGCGGGAAGAGAGTGCGGCGGCCAGCAAGAAGCAATCGGAGAATGCCAAACTATTCACCACCCTCGAACAGGCCAGCAATTTTTATCAGCAACAGCTTCGCAGTCATGAGAAACGAACTTCGGCGGTGGACTATCTAAAGGCACGAGGTGTTAGCGGTGAAATCGCCAGAGACTTTTGTCTTGGCTACGCCCCACCAGGTTGGGACAATCTGCTTAACGCGATAGGCACAACGGCAGACGAGCAGCGGCACTTACTTAAATCGGGGCTGGTTATTGAAAAGGAGCCGCGAAATTCAGCCGGCATTGAAAAAACAGAGACCCAGGACGCGCACTACTATGACCGTTTTCGGGATCGCATCATCTTCCCCATTCGAGACAGTCGCGGCCGCACCATAGCCTTTGGCGGTCGCGTGCTCGGAGACGATAAACCCAAATATCTGAACTCCCCGGAAACAGCTGTTTTCCACAAGGGGGCAGAATTGTACGGCCTGCATGAAGCAAAGAAATCCGGCAACAAATTCAAGCGCATGCTCATTGTCGAGGGTTATATGGACGTAATCGCGCTGGCCCAGATGGGCATTCGCAATGCGGTTGCCACCTTGGGCACAGCGACGAGCGCGCAGCAACTAACTCGATTGTTCCGCTTGGTACCCGAGATCGTGTTTTGCTTTGATGGGGATAAGGCCGGTCGCACCGCGGCCTGGCGCGCCCTGGAAGCAGGCCTTGCGGAAATGGAAGATGGACGACAGCTTAAGTTTTTGTTCTTACCGGACGGCGAAGACCCGGATACTCTGGTTCGCAAGGTCGGAGAGCAGGAGTTCAATAGCCTTATCGAACAGGCCACCCCGCTGGAGCAGTTTTTCTTCGACAAACTCTCTCAAGGCCTGGATATTAATACCATTGAAGGCAAGGCCCGGCTCAGCAATTTGGCCAAGCCGTTGATTAAACAATTTCCTCATGGCGTCTACGGCCAATTGATGCTGGATCGTCTATCGCAGATATTAGGCGTAAGCAGCGAGTCCCTGGACAGGTTGCTCAACAGCAAACCCGCTCCAGAGCAGCCGCCTGATCCCCCTGTTGAGCCGCAGGCACCGCCTTATTTCGGCGAGCCTGCCCACAGTTCGAGCCGATCTGCGGCCAGAGCACCCCTGCAAGGCTCCAATTTGGCAGTCTATCGAAAACCCGCTAGCCTTATAGCAATTGAGTTGTTGTTGCAGAACCCGGAAGTAGCCCTGTCCATTGAGCAGGATCTCACGCCACTGCGCTCGGCAGAGGATGAAAGTCGGAAATTGCTGCTCTCACTCATTGAAATGGTGAAGCGCGACCCCAATACTGAGACCTATACCATGCTGGGCTATTGTTATGGCTCCCGACTTGGCAAACAGCTAACCCAGCTTCACAAAAGCGAGAAAATCACGCCAAGCGAGGGGCTGGAAGCCGAGTTTCATCATATTCTTGACAAGATATTGTCGGATATCGTGAGAAAAATTGAATTGCTACAACTGCGGAATCAACTGAAATCCACAGTTGACGCGGCGGATGCTCAGAAGCATGCCGCCGATAAGACGGAACCGAGAGAAGCTGACCCTGGCGCAGGAAATCCACCAGCCGCTTCTACTGAAGAATAGAAACACATAGCCGCTATAACTGTCTAAATCGGCAGGCTTAGCGATATACAAGTCAGGCAATAACCCTATATAATGCCCGGCTCACTTTTATCCACCCACTATCGGGCAAACACGCCTGATAAGACGAGAGTTCATGGCTGATCTAATTGCACCACAATCCAGTCTTAAGGCATTGATTGCAAAAGGTAAGGAGCAAGGCTACCTCACCTATTCCGAGGTCAATGACCACCTGCCAGAATCTATCTCCGACCCGGATCAGGTTGAAGATATTATTCAAATGATTAACGACATGGGCATCAAGGTGTTCGAAGCGGCGCCTGATAGCGATGCCTTGCTGCTCAACGAAGAAAACGATTCAGGTGCAGATGAAGTTGCGGCGGCTGAAGCCGCTGCTGCCCTGGCGGCGGTGGAGAATGAGGCCGGCAGAACCACGGACCCCGTGCGCATGTACATGCGAGAAATGGGTACGGTTGAGTTACTGACCCGTGAAGGTGAAATCGTAATCGCCAAGCGCATCGAAGAAGGCCTGCGCGAGTTGATGAAGGCGATGTCCCAGTTTCCTGGCACGGTCGAGCATGTACTTAATGAATATGCCCTGGTCGAGAGCGAAGAACGCCGCCTCAATGAATTAATAACCGGCTATCTCGACGCGTCTGATGAGCCAATTCCTGTGGGCCCGGCAGCGGTTACCGCGCCTCCAGCTGGATCCAAGGACGACAGTGACGACGATGAAGACGAGGCGGCGGTTGGTCCTGACCCTGAAGAAGCGCGCATTCGATTCACCGAGCTACGTGAACAGTATGAATTGACCAGTACAGTTGTTGGCAAACGTGGTCGTGATGATGCGCGCGCTGTTGCTGAGCTAGAAAAACTGGGCGAAGTATTCAAGAGTTTCAAACTTACCCCAAGACAGTTCGAGCCCCTGCTGAGCCACATCCGCGCGGTTCTATCCCGGCTACGTCGCCATGAAAGAAATGTCATGAGCCTTTGTGTCCGCAGCGCCAAGATGCCACGCAAGACATTCATCGCCAGCTTCCCGGGCAATGAAGTCAACATGAAGTGGATCGACAAGCACATCAAGGAAAAAGATAGCTATTCCGAATTACTGCTTAGTGTAAAAACCGAAGTTCTTCGTGCACAGAAAAAAATGCACATGCTGGAAGAAGAGAGCGGGCTTAAAGTTACTGTAATCAAAGACATCAATCGGCAGATGTCGATCGGTGAAGCAAAATCACGGCGCGCCAAGAAAGAAATGGTTGAAGCCAACCTGCGTCTGGTAATTTCCATTGCCAAAAAATACACCAACCGTGGTTTGCAATTTCTCGATCTGATTCAGGAAGGAAACATTGGTCTGATGAAGGCCGTAGACAAGTTCGAGTACCGCCGTTGCTATAAGTTCTCAACTTATGCAACCTGGTGGATTCGTCAGGCGATCACTCGCTCAATCGCTGACCAGGCCAGAACCATTCGTATTCCGGTTCACATGATTGAGACCATCAACAAACTCAATCGTATCTCTCGCCAGATGGTTCACGAGAAAGGTCGCGAGCCAACTCCTGAGGAGCTGGGCAAGAGAATGGACATGTCGGAAGACAAGGTTCGCAGAGTACTGAAGATTGCCAAAGAGCCAATCTCCATGGAAACACCTATTGGCGATGATGAAGATTCGCACCTGGGTGATTTTATCGAAGACGCTACCGTCGACTCACCCGTGGATTCGTCTATTGAGGAAGGTTTGCGCGAGGCAACCAAGGACGTACTGGGCAGCCTGACCGCCCGCGAAGCCAAGGTGCTGCGCATGCGTTTCGGAATCGATATGAATACCGA
>JABMOK010000122.1 GCA_013204155.1 Pseudohongiella sp.
CGACGGCCGACTACTGCTACTGGATGAGCTGGAAGCAGACGGTATCGACGGCTGACTACTGCTACTGGATGAGCTGGAAGCAGACGGTATCGACGGCTGACTGCTGCTACTGGATGAACTGGAAGCAGACGGTATCGACGGCATACTGGAGGATGAACTCTGGCTACTCGACTGACAAGCCAGAAGACCCAAACCAATACCCCCGAGCAAAACCAACCTGGGTAGTGAGCGAGATGTCTTTGTACTGATTATCATAGTGTGTTCCCGGCCTTTCACATTCGATCAAATTTGACTAATTTTCTGCCAGTTCGAGATTTTTTATGAATTTTTGCCGGCTTTTTGCGCAACTCGTTTATATTCACTGTGTAATCCGGATCCAGCTATTAGCAACTCTGTGATCATTGCCTGGCCCTCCTTAACAGCCGCTTAACAATCAAGAAAATATCCGACAAGCGCCCTTGAATGCTACCTCTTAAGCAGCAAAATTAGTACCAATACCGATATCTGAAATACGCCCCGTTTGACCTCTGCGGCTCTCCGTCCACAATCAAGGGTCGGAAAAACGAATTACGAACATTGGTACGTAAGCTGTTGTGATGGCTGGAATTCTCTTCCGTTTGCTCTGAAACTATCTTGGCGTTACGAACTAAACCGTTTTCGGTAACATCAAACATCACGTCTGCGAAGTCATAATTTATAGCATCCGACTGGCTGTCTGCCTGATAATCAGCCGCCGGATTACTGATAGATTCAGCGAAGGTAGGCAGCGGCACAACCTCGCCAAACAAACGCTGTAGCAGCTCCTCACTGTTTTCCTGTAACAGTAAGACCTGCCACGCCGCCTGATAATAATCGTTGGCCTGACTGCGTCTGCCAAACATCAGATACCAATCGGCTAAATTAGTCACCGCCTCGGCAAACTCGTAAGGAGCATCGCCTTTCTCGCGATAATACTCCACGATGTCCTGCAGTGCCCGCTCGCCCGTTTGATACCCGGGAGGCAGCACGGGGCGGTGCTCATTTAATTTGTCCATTAGCATAGCCTGACTGCTTCTGTACTCCGGTCGCTCAGTCTCCAGCAACAAATCCTGGTTTCTGGAAAGCAAATAAGATGAATTCGCGATATTTCTGAGGTAGCTGACAAAGCGCTCATCATTCTTGCCAAAATGCACGCCAACCATTCGCGCCGCAGCAACAAACAGGATCTGGGCTTCTCGTAGCCTCATCCCCAACATCTCTCCATAGCCAATATTGAATGCCTGTATGTTCCAGGTGGCGAGCTTATCGAGCACTGGAATCAGGCGCGGGTCGTTGCGGCCAAAGGCTTTTTGCTGAACATAGAACAGGTAATTATTGTAGACATCCGCCTGCTCCCAATTCCCCATGACCAGATGGCTTTGAATAAGTTGCTCTATCGCCGGTATCTGTTCAAGTGTATGCAAGCCTGAGTTAATTCGATTGATGTGAATAGCGCGGTCGAGGGTTTCAACTGCCTGCTCATGATTCCCCTGTTGTTGTTGCAGCGCGCCCAGCGCTGCCAGTTCCTCCGACAGACTTCTGTCCCAGGCCCCTCCCACAGACTCAATATCTGCAACCAGGGAGTCATACTGACTTATGCTTTCGGCACGGCTTATATAGTCCGGGTCATCTTCTGACGCCGGTTTTACCAGCACTTCCAATAGAATGGGGTCGAGTTCCGACTGAATCGCAATTGGGGCCTCGATATACAACAAACGCGACCGATCGACGGCTGGCGGCACTTCTTCCGCTGGCTCTTGAGCCAACACGGCTTCACTTGCCAGCCGTATTAACAGAGCGGCGAGTATGATGCTGAAACTTGGCAATCTTAGGGCCATATTTTTGTCAATCTCATTTTGCTCAGACCGCAATTGGTCTCAACAGGGGGTCTCGACATTAATTCGCCAACGGCGGCATTCAGTTATAACACCGGTGAATTTAGCATGTAAATAATTCCGGATTTTTATTCAGCGAGCCGGATAAAGACTCTTACGCTATTCAAGCCATAAGCCGTCGCGCTTTTACCCTTTGAATAGCAAAGAAAAGGTCAGCCGGGCCGTTAGAACGGCTTTTCCAGCAACAAATTCCCCAGACGATCTACTTCCACGCTCCAGGGGGATTCGACAAAAGTCGTCGCGGAGTATTCTGTAATAATGGCAGGGCCGCTGACTCTCTGACCGACTTCCATTCCCGCTCGGGCGACTATTACCGCCTCCCTCTCATAACCATAGACCTTGCTGTAGCGAATATTAGTGCAACCCGCTAAAGGCCCTGTTACTGGCAAATTGAAACGCTTATTGGGCACTGACACATTGACTCGCAGGTTGACCAGCTCCGTTCCCGTATTATGGGAATATCCATAGCGTTTGCTGTGGAGCTGCCGGAACGCCGTTAATGCTTGGTCCATAGAATCCCAGGCAATATTCAAGCTATAGGATTGACCACAGTAGCGCAGGTCCGCACTTCTCTTTATTTGCATCGAAGAGGGCGCGAGGCCCTCCTGACTGAGCTGATCAATGCCATGCTGTTCAAGCTTGGCAAATTCCGTTAATAGCTCGGCTTCACTGATCTGGCTGCTTTCTACCCCCAGTGTTTTGGAAAAATATCTGCCGTGATGCGCTACCACCATACCAAGCGCCGAGAGCACCCCGCCATACACAGGCACTATCGCTTTCCGCATTTGCATCGCATCGGCTAAAGCGCATACATGCAGTCCTCCGGCACCACCAAAACTGGCAAGTAGAAAATCCTCTGGATCATGCCCTCGATTCACTGAAATCAAACGTATTGCCTTGGCCATCTGCTCATTCGCTATGCTGATAATTCCCAGCGCCGTCTGTTCTACAGAAAGATCGATCTTCTCGGCAAGTTGTTGTATAGCCTCAGTCGCCTTCTGTCGATTTAAGTGCAAACCGCCTGCCAGTGGCACGTCCGCTTGCAAGCGGCCGAGCAACAGATTCGCATCGGTGACTGTAGCTTCTACGCCTCCTTCGTCATAGCAGGCCGGCCCGGGCTCAGCGCCAGCAGACCGCGGTCCTACCTGCAGCATGCCACCACTATCGACAAAGGCTATAGACCCTCCTCCGGCGCCAATGGTATGCATGTCCACCATTGGCACAGCCACAGGATAGCTGGCAATAAAGGCTTCGCTGGTGGTGCTGATTTCTCCATCTAACAGAGCAACATCGGTTGAGGTCCCTCCCATATCAAAGCTGATGATCTTGCTTACACCCAATTGCTTGCCGAGATAGCCGATCGCTGTGAGCCCGCCTGCCGGACCGGATAGTAAAAGATTTACCGCCGAATCGGCGGCCTTCTGTGCGGCTATGGTTTCTCCGCTGGACTGCATCAGCTGCAATGAATTATTGCCCAGCTTACTCTGCAGCCTTTGCAGATAACCACTGACCGCCGGCGCCAGAGATGCATTCAACCAGGTTGCAATTCCACGTTCATATTCTTTGTATTCCGGCAAAACTTGCGAAGAACGACTGACAAATACCGCCAGGCCGGCTTGCTGAATTGCCGTTTCAATGGCTCGCTCAAAGCCATCATCGAGAAAGGAAAACAATAGGTTTATCGCCACCGCTTGCGGCTCTAAGGATTGAATTTTCGCTAACAAGCCATCGATTTCCGCGGCCGAAAGGGACTCAACAACGGAACCATCGGCGCCAATTCTGCCCCCGGTTTCAAGACAAAGCTCCGCCGCCACCGGGGGTGGCGTGGCAGGAAAGTCCAGCGCATACAGTTCGGGGCGGGTTTGACGAGCGAGCTGCAACATATCAGCGAAACCGTAATTGCTAACGAAGACTGTTCTTGCCTGCTTGCCTTCCAGCACCAGATTTGTGGCTACCGTACTGCCATGAATAATTTGCAGCGATTGATCCCGCACTTTCGACTCCAGGCCCATCGCCGAGGTGCCCCGCAATATTGCCTGTTCCGGCGCGGCAGGCGTCGACAGTGTTTTGTGAACATCGATCCTTACTGACTCTCCAATTTCGACAAAAATAAAATCTGTAAAGGTGCCGCCAGCATCGATGCCCAATAGCATTTGTTTGGTCAAGTTTTAGCCACCGCTTTCATTCAATAGTGGGAAAGATTATAAAGCAGTATAACCGTACAGCTAATCACATAAGTTAGGCAGGAGAAACTTTGCCAGAATTACCCGAGGTTGAAACCACTAAACGCGGAATTTCACCCCATGTAAAAAACCAGCGGGTAAGCAAGGTGATTCTCAGACGGAAAAATTTGCGCTGGCCTATCACTCCCGCTCTCAGCGAAGATTTACCCGGCCAGGTGATTGATTCAGTCGCCAGGCGCGGCAAGTACCTGCTGCTCGCCACCGGTAAAGGCACCTTGTTGATTCATCTCGGTATGTCGGGCAGTTTGCGTATCGTCGATGCAAAGCAAGCGGCCGGCAAACATGATCATGTCGATATCCTGTTTGGCAACCAGCGAATCCTCAGGTATACAGACCCTCGCCGCTTTGGTTGTATGCTCTGGCACAAAGCTGACATTAGCCAGCACCCCCTGCTAATCTCGCTTGGGCCAGAACCCCTCGATAGCGAATTCGATGCCAACTATCTGTTCAGCAAAAGCAGAGGGAAGTCGGCCACAATCAAGACCTTTATTATGGACAGCAAAATAGTTGTCGGCGTGGGCAATATTTATGCAAATGAATCGCTGTTTATGGCCGGCATTAATCCAAAACGCCGCGCCGGGAAAATAGCATTGGCACGCTATGTCAAATTAGTTGACTGTATAAAGCAGGTATTACAAAAAGCGATCGATGTGGGAGGGACTACGCTGCGTGACTTTACCGATAGCAATGGCGAACCGGGCTACTTCTCACAGTCCCTGCAGGTTTATGGGCGCAAGGGCCTGGCCTGTGTTGCATGTCAGACGATCTTGAAAGAAATTCGCCTGGGGCAGAGAAGTACGGTGTACTGCCCAAGATGTCAGAGATAGAAGCAGGCAGGTGTTTGTAACAGCTAAGAGCAACAGAGAAGCTGACAACCGGCATAGTCAGGTACGCACCTGGATTAAGGTCTTCCCGCTGCAATCAGGGCCTTGACATCGCCTTTACAACAACCGGATGCACAAACTTGGATATGTCACCGCCATAGGAGGCGATCTCGCGCACCAGTGTCGATGAGATATAGGACAAATGTTCAGCCGGCGCGAGGAACACCGTTTCGATACTGGGATCTAATACTCGATTCATTCCAACCAGCTGAAATTCATATTCAAAATCAGCCACCGTGCGTAAGCCGCGCAAAATAATCCGCGCATTACACTCTTTAACAAACTGCGTTAACAAACTATCGAATGCGCGAACTTCTACATTATCGAGACCGGCCAACACCTGCTGCGCCAATTCCACTCGCTGCTGGGTCGGCAAAGCATTGCCTTTTTGTTGGTTACTGCCAACCACCGCAACGATTATCTTGTCAAACAAGCCGGCCGCACGTTCAACCAAATCCGTATGACCATTGGTGATGGGGTTGAATGTTCCTGGATATACAGCGATTCTCATATTATTCTCGCGCTTGAGGGATGTCTGCATTCTAGCGAATTGCCTTTCCTTGCTCAATCACGCTTGAATGAAAGTTAGAATTGTTTGTTCCAGCCAATTTCCACTATTTCCGGATATAAACCCCACATGACCGCCTTTCTGAGTGAGTTGTAGCTTTACCTGCGGAGCCAGCATTTTCGAATCTGGAATCGAATTGCCCGGAATCAACGGATCATTGAGGCTTTGGATCAGCAAAGTTTCACTGCCAATTGCATCGAGAAAGCCCAGGCTGCTGCACTTGCGGTAATAATCTTCAGCGCCAGTAAAGCCGTGCAGTGGTGCCGTTATCTTATCGTCAAATTCCCAAATTGTGGCTATATTTTGCGCGGCCCCCAAGTCCTTAATCTGCTGCGCCTGCTCCGCTTTGTCAGTGGCTTCGAAATGCTTCTGTTTTGCATTGAAATCAGACAGCAGACGCCGCACAAAATAGCTTCCATAAAATCGGCTGGCCCCTTTCAGCATTGCCTTCGAACAATTTTCAAGAGAGAAAGGAGTAGATACTGCTACCGCTTTTTTTATTCTTGGGTGAGCCTGAATCTCTCCTAACCATTTTAACAACACATTGGCGCCGAGGGAGTATCCAACAAAAACGTAATTGTGTTCAGGATATTGCTCGAGTATTTTGCCAAATACTTCTTCCACATCCTCTGACACCCCGGAATGATATGCCCGGGCCAGTCGATTGAACTCTCCACTGCAACCGCGAAAATTCATCGCCAGCGAAGCAATGCCATTGGCATTGAGCAGCGACTGAAGCGCAACTATATAGGGAGAACTGGAACATCCACACAAGCCATGCAGAATGAAAACAATGGTCTTGTCCGGCGAGTGTTCGATTTCTGCGGCGCTAGCCCAATCCACATCAATAAAGTCGCCGTCCTTAAGCTCAATTCTTTGCCGTCGTTGACTAATTGTTGCGGGCGGAGAAAATTTACGCCAGAGGGTTTGGCTATGCCCGTCGGGCAGCCACCAGGCGGGTACAAACTTTTTAGTCAAGGTGCCAGTTGTCATATTAAATAAATTGCTCAAGCATTTTCATCAATGTTCTCGCGCAAGTTCTCATACAAATAATACAGAACTGACCCTGCCTTTTTACTTTTGAGTCGCTTCCAGTCTGAGGGCATCGCGCTTTCAATCAGAGCGTCTTCCGTTTCAATATAAATTTTTCCGCCCGTCTTTAGCAGGCCCGAGCTTTGTAAATGTTCACAAGCGCTATAGACAAGCTTCTCGCTAAATGGCGGATCGATAAATACCAAGCCAAATTGCGCTTTTTGATCATCCTGTTGAACAAGCCAGTGCAGGGCGTTGTCGCAGACAATTTTTGCATTAGCCACTTCTAATAGCTGAATATTTTCTGCAATTGAGCGACTCGCCCGTTGGTCTTTCTCTATAAAGACTACTCTTGCAGCGCCTCTGGAAAGCGCTTCGAATCCGATAGCTCCGCTGCCGGCGAACATATCGAGACAGGTTTCACCTGGAATTTGCTCGCGAACCCAGTTAAATAAAGTCTCTCGAATACGGTCAGCCGTGGGTCTCAGGCCAGGCACGTTGGGGAATCCTAACTTCCTGCTGCGAAAATCCCCGGCGATTATGCGCACGCTATTGCGTTTGACTGTTTGCGGTTTTTTCATTTCCTGAAATTTTTCTATTGCCTCTGCCAGAGCCAGCTCAAAGCTTGCCGCGATTATTCACACAAGCCTATCACTCAATGCGCAGAATGCGACAAATATTTGAATTCTTGCCCCTTTTTGAATTATTGCGCCTTTTTTGAGTTCTAGCCCCTTTTTTGAATTCTACTGCCTTTTCGAATTCTACTGCCTTTTTGAATTCTACTGCCTTTTTGAATTCTAGTAATAGGCGCCGTTATATAACCTGAAACAATCTAGTGTTAGCATAACGTGCCTGAATTTCCAGAATACCTGAGTATTGATCACTATGTTTGGCCTCGGCAAAAAGCACAAATCACAAACTTCAACCCCGTCTGTCGACAAGGACAATAGGCCAGAAAGTCATACCAACTCCGAGGCCGGGATTTTTGCCCGACTAAAAAGCGGTCTGAGCCGGACTCGTAACAAATTGAGCGATGGAATCGGTGCGCTTGTACTTGGCGAAAAGATCATCGATGAGAGCATGCTGGACGATGTCGAAACGCAATTATTGTCTGCGGACATCGGCATTGACGCAACCGATCAGATTGTCGAAAATCTCAGACAGCAACTCGGGCGCAAGCAACTCGCCGACCCCAAGGAATTTTTGGCGGCTTTGAAACAGCAGCTTATTCAAATCCTCGAGCCTTGTGACATTCCTCTGACAATTAACCGGCAGTCCCAGCCCTTTGTTATTTTGATGGTAGGGGTCAACGGCGTTGGCAAAACCACCTCGATCGGAAAATTGACCAAGCAATTTCAATCCCAGGGCTTGAAAGTGATGTTGGCTGCCGGTGATACTTTTCGTGCGGCGGCGGTAGAACAATTGCAAGTGTGGGGGGAAAGAAACGATGTCCCGGTTATCTCTCAGGCAGCCGGAGCTGATAGCGCATCGGTAATATTCGATGCCTACCAATCCGCCAAGGCGAAGCAGATCGATGTGTTAATTGCCGACACGGCGGGTCGCTTACATACTAAAGATAATCTGATGAATGAGTTGGAGAAGATTGTTCGAGTCCTGAAAAAACAAGACCAAAGACTGCCTGACGAAATCTTGTTGGTTTTAGATGCGACAACTGGACAAAATGCGATTAGTCAGGCGGAGAGTTTTCACAAGGCAACGAGTTTGTCCGGAATCGCTTTGACTAAACTTGACGGCAGCGCAAAAGGAGGTGTTGTTTTCGCCCTTGCCAAGCGCCTTGGTCTGCCCATTCGATTCATCGGCGTCGGCGAGCAAATTGATGACCTAAGGCCGTTCAATGCACAACAATTCGTCGACGCCCTGTTCAGTGAATAGCTAATTTCTAATGATTAAGTTTGATAGCGTAAGCAAACGATACCTCGATAGACATGAAGCGCTTTCCGCTATCAGCTTTGAAATCAGCAAAGGCGAAATGGCCTTTATCAGCGGCCATTCCGGTGCCGGCAAAAGCACATTGCTGAAGCTGATTCTTGCCATCGAAAAACCGAGTACGGGTCAATTAGTAGTCAACGGGGTGAACGTCGGCCGGATTTCGAGGCGACAGATCGCCGCTCATCGCCGCCAGATTGGAACTGTCTTTCAGGACCATCAACTACTCTATGATCGTAGCGTTTTTGACAATGTCGCCCTGCCTTTGGAAATCTGTGGCTATCATCGCCAGGAAGCTGGAAGGAGGGTGCGCGCCGCTTTGGACAAGGTTGGCCTTTTAAGCAAGGAGCGCAGCTATCCTGAGGCTCTGTCGGGCGGCGAACAACAGCGCGTGGGCATCGCCCGGGCCGTTGTAAACCGACCTTGCATAATCCTGGCGGACGAACCAACAGGCAATCTGGACCCGGATTTATCCGCCGAAGTGATGCGGGTTTTTGAACAATTCAAAAGTGTGGGCGTCTGCCTGCTGGTCGCAAGCCATGATGCTTCGCTGATTCAGCGACTTAATTACCGAACCCTGATTCTCCATGAAGGCAGGCTATGCGAGGACCGCATGCCCGGGACCAGCAGATGAGCCGAGATCAACGGGCCACTCCGCGGAATAGTCGCTCTGTCAGTCCAGGGTCCGCTTCAAGACTGGCTCAAGTGCACCGCGATATTGCCCTGTCCAGCTTACGCCGCATGCTCAGTACCCCGGGCTCGAGCTTGATGACCACTTTTGTCATCGCCGTGTCGCTATTACTGCCTGCCCTGTTGTTCGGACTGAACAGCAATCTGAACGCCGTGCTGAGAGAATTTCAGGATAATGCGCGAATCACCCTATACCTTGAGGAAGGGGTCACTAATAGCAGGGGTCTTGAAGTAAGTGAGAGCTTACTTACTGGGACAGACATAAGCACCGCCGTGTATATTTCAGCGGATCAAGCCTTAAGCGATTTCAGCGCGGCCGTCGGGCTTGAAAACTTGACTCAAGAGTTGACGACAAACCCCCTGCCCGCGGCAATTGTGCTGACACCCAACAATGCGGCTCCAGCGGCCGTTGCGGCGTTAGCAGAACGCCTGCAAGCCATTCCCGAAGTATCTCTGATACAGGTTGATAGCGTCTGGTTACAGCGATTAGAGGCTATTTCCAGCCTCATAGATGTCAT
Source organism: Pseudohongiella sp. (assembly GCA_013204155.1). Classification (GTDB taxonomy): domain Bacteria; phylum Pseudomonadota; class Gammaproteobacteria; order Pseudomonadales; family Pseudohongiellaceae; genus UBA9145. The sequence continues at coordinate 9,796 of JABMOK010000122.1, forward strand.
CGGGCGGGCGCTAATGGCGATTGTGGTGCTGGGCCTGTTTTTTATCGTAGGAAACACGATAAAGCTCGCCATTGAGAACCGCAAAGATGAGATTCGCGTAATCAAGCTGGTTGGGGGCACGGATATTTTTATTGCACGCCCGTTTCTTTACACCGGGCTGTATTTCGGGCTCGCCGGAGGCATGCTCGCCTGCCTCCTCCAAGCCATTGTCTTAATTGCGTTTAATTTTAGCCTTCGCGAGTTGATACAGCTCTATGAAAGTAGTTTTGAACTACGTGGCTTCGACATCGGCAATGCTCTGCTGCTAATTTTGCTCGGTGCGGCTATCGGCTGGACGGCCGCGCTACTCGCCAGTTTGCGCCATATTCGAGCAATAAACCCCTGATTCGCACAAAAAATTGCCTTGCAGACGTTGAAAATTCGACAATCGACCCAATATTTGCCGTGGATCAATAGCTTTTGAGATCAAAGCTGAGATAATTGTCCGCAGGCTTGACCGCTTGCGGCCATAATTTAAAAGCTTCCAACCAGCCACTAACAAATTGGCGAACAGGAAGCTTGAATGCTAAAATGCGGTCTATTAATGGGATACTCAGGAAAAAGTGGATTATTACAGATGAGCACACGTAAAAGTTTACAAGCTTTCGACCCCACCACGCCGGGTCGTGATTTAACTGCTTACATGGCAACAGTTAACAGCATCGCTGTGCTGACGCCTGAGTTAGAGTTAGAACTTGCTAAGCAGTATTACTATGACGATAACGTCGATGCGGCCCGCCAATTGGTAATGGCCCATCTGCGCTTTGTTGTGCACATGGCTAAAACTTATTCCGGTTACGGGCTTTCCCAAGCGGATCTAATTCAGGAAGGAAACGTTGGCTTGATGAAAGCGGTCAAACGCTTTAATCCCGAAGTCGGGGTTCGTCTGGTTTCCTTTGCGGTGCATTGGATCAAAGCGGAAATGCATGAGTACATATTACGCAATTGGCGAATCGTTAAGATCGCTACTACAAAAGCGCAACGCAAGCTGTTCTTTAACCTGCGTAGTTCCAAAAAACGACTGGGCTGGCTGAACAACGAAGAAGCCGAAGCTATGGCGCAGGATCTTGGCGTTGACGCCAAGGTTGTTCGGCAGATGGAAGGTCGTATGAGTTCCTATGACACAGCCTTCGATGCCGACAATGACAGCGATGATGAAACGGCTTACAGAGCACCCGCCTACTATCTTGAAGACCAGGGTTCGGATCTTGCGAGCAAGTTTGAAGAAAGCGAGTGGGAAGATGTCAAAAACAACAGCTTGCATCTTGCGATGGCTGATCTGGATGACCGCAGCAAAGATATTTTAACCAGCCGCTGGCTGAGCGACACTAAAGCAACGCTGCACGAACTAGCAGACAAATACGGGATATCTGCAGAAAGAGTACGGCAGCTTGAAAAAAATGCCATGAACAAGATCAAAGTGAAGATGGAAGCTTAATTACTGCTTCAGGATAAGCCGCGATAAGCTCGCGGCTTTTTTTTGCCTTCAATTTATTATTCTAAAACAGCGCGGAAACCTTGAATCCCATTACCGTCCCATCCACAATGTGCCGCTATGACTAAACTCTTTATAATGCTCGCCGGCATCAATGGCTTCGTGGCTGTATCGCTCGGAGCATTTGCGGCTCATATTCTTAGGGACAGGCTCAGCCCTGAATTACTGAATACTTTTCAAACCGGCGTCCAGTATCACATGTACCATACTCTGGCATTGTTCGGCATTGGCTTGCTGGCAGTAAACTACCCAACTTCCACCCTGCTCAAATACAGCGGATATTTGTTCTTACTCGGTATAATCTTATTTTCCGGCAGCCTGTACGTGCTGAGTATTAGTGGAATAAAGTGGCTGGGGGCAATAACGCCTGTCGGCGGCATTTGCTTTCTGGCGGCATGGGCTGGTTTGTTCTGGTTTGCCGCAAACCAACAGTTTGGCAATTAGTACAAATCAAAGATTTGCTCTCTATTCAGGACACTACACCAGGTAAAACAGCTAATGAATATTGTAGTAAATGGCAAGCCACAAGCGCTGGAGGCTCAAACAAACTTGCAACAGCTGCTGGAAAATCTACAGCTCGGCCAGGGACGTATCGCCATTGAGCTCAATGGCGAGATCGTGCCCCGAAGTTTGTTCCAGCAAACCATTCTTCAAAATGATGACTCACTCGAAATCGTACAAGCCATTGGCGGCGGATAAATCCGTAGGAAAAAAATGAATCAGCAGGCGCAGGAAAAATTAACCATAGCAGGAATAGATTATCAATCGCGATTGATAATCGGCAGTGGCAAGTATAAAGATTTTCAACAAAACCTGGCGGCACTGGAGGCCAGTGGTGCTGAGATAATCACCGTGGCCATACGTCGAGTAAACATGGGCCAGAACAGTGATGAACCGAATTTGCTTGAGGTTATTTCCCCTGACAAGTACACCCTGTTACCCAACACCGCCGGCTGCTATAACGCCGATGATGCCGTTCGTACCTGTCGCATGGCCAGAGAATTACTGGAAGGTCACAAGTTAGTGAAACTGGAAGTTCTGGGCGATCAAAAAACCTTGTACCCCAATGTCACCGAAACATTGCTAGCGGCCGAGACTCTGGTGAAAGATGGATTCGATGTGATGGTATATACCAGCGATGATCCGTTAATCGCGAAACGACTGGAAGAAATTGGCTGTGTGGCAGTTATGCCTCTGGGCGCGCCTATCGGCTCAGGATTGGGAATTAGAAATCCACATAATATTCGCCTTATTTTGGAAAATGCCAAAGTCCCGATCATCGTTGATGCCGGTGTTGGTACGGCATCTGATGCCAGTATTGCCATGGAATTGGGATGTGATGGGGTGCTGATGAACACCGCAATCGCTGAAGCAAAAAATCCCCTACTGATGGCCTCGGCCATGAAAAAGGCCGTACAGTCCGGTCGTGAAGCCTTCCTCGCCGGCCGGATGCCGAGGCGCTTATACGCCAGTGCCTCTTCACCTATTGATGGTACTTTCTTTTAATTAACTAACTCCATATGCCATGCTACCACTGTGCCAAACGAAACTAACTCCGACCATAAAAGATCGATCCGCAGCTATGTCATTCGCTCCGGACGCCTGACCGATTCACAGCGCAATGCGCTTGATACACATCGGCAACAATACCTTATTGATTTCCAGCCTCAAATCATTCAACTCGATAGCGTATTCCAGAACAGCGCCAGACTCATTGTTGAAATTGGTTTTGGCATGGGAGATTCCTTGCTTGAAATGGCGAAAATGGACCCTGATTCCAATTTTATTGGTATCGAGGTGCATCAACCCGGCGTTGGAAAACTGCTGCATGGTATCGCCGAGCAAGAGCTTACTAATCTTAAGATAGTTTCCTATGACGCCAAAGAAGTTTTCCAATTTTGCTTTGAAAATGAATCTATCGACAAAGTGCAGATTTTCTTCCCGGATCCCTGGCCAAAAAAGCGTCACCATAAACGCAGGCTGGTGCAAACCGAATTTATGGAACAGTTGCTTGGGAAACTTAAACCTGGGGCTGACATTCATCTAGCTACAGATTGGCAAGCCTATGCGGAGCACATGATGGACGTGATGCAAGCAATTCCCCGGCTGAGCAATGTAAATGGCGCCAATAATTATTGGGCTGATCCCGACAGGCCGGGCACAAAATTTGAAAAGAGAGGGCAACGCCTGGGTCACGGGGTTTGGGATTTACAGTTCAGGAAAGATAAATAGACTGCCTGAGGCTATCACTGAGCTTGGTGAGACGACTGCTAGTAGAGAGTGCAGAAACGGGAATAAGAATGAGAACGAGAGGGAATTCTATCGACTGGCGCCTGATAATGGCTGCTAGATTTCTAACTTCGAATAGTTCACTGTTTGCTGGCAGAGGGTTCTGGCAGAGGGTTCTCTTCGAATAGTTCACTGTTTGCTTGCAGAGGGTTCTGGCAGAGGGTTCTTTTTAAAACCAAAATCGGTGCTCGTGCTGTTTTAGCCAATCTATATAATGATCGCAGCCAGAGCATACCGCTTCCACCTGATTCCAGAACCGCTTCGAGTGATCCATATGCAAGAGATGGCAAACTTCATGGGTAATCATATAATCGATTATGCTGTAAGGCGCCAACATGATTAACCAGTTGTATTGAAGTACTCCGGTTGAGGTGCAATGTCCCCACTTGGATTTGGTCTTCCTGAGCTTGATCTCGGTAATTTTGTGCTCAACGCCCAGATGCCGCGCCAAACCTCTGGCTCTCGGCAGGATATACTCGCTGGCCTTATCAATCAGAAAATCCTCTACCTGAACTCTCGCCTTGGCGGCCGTCAGTTTATGCCCCTGAATCACAAATTCGTCACCATTTACTAAAATTCTTTGTTTTCTGCCTTCCTTGAAAACAATCGTTCGCTCTCTGGCGCGATAAAAAATCTTGGCGCCTTGCTCTATGCGAAGTATTTCCTTGTCGCGCAAGGATTCCTCGTAAAGCCGCCCCTCTATCCAACCTTGATTAGCGCTGATAAATGCTTCCACCTGCACTTTAGTAGTGCGCAGCGGGCAACGTACCACTACCTTCTTGTGGGAGATGTAGATAGCCAAGGTTTTGCGCTTGCTTCTCATTACCTCGCAGATGAAGGCCCGCGGCGCTGGCTTGCTTTTGCCAAAATTCAGGGGTAGTACTTTTGCCTTGCTCATAGTTTTAAATTACTCATGTCAATCCGGGTCTTCTAGCGATCAAACTCGCGACGGCTCTTCTCGGGCTCGTCATTTCTCCTTCAAAATCCTGCAATATTTCCCAATCACCGAAAGCCTTACGAAGCTCCGCCGGCTGTAATAGAAAATCAGGATTGCCAGGCCTGCCAAATTCTCTTTGTTTAACTGTAAAGGTCTCGTAGATAATCAAGCCCCCAGGTCGAATGGCCTGTTTGATCGAATTTAGGAGTGGCCGATGCAGATAATTAAACACCATTACGGCATCAAATAGCCTGCCTTGCAGCGGCTGACTTCCTGCTTCTTCGAAATCCACCCGCCAACACTCGCCTTTCAGCCCATTGCCTCGCAATTTTTCGGAGATTGACTGAATTGCAACCTCGTTACTATCTGCAAATATGACAAATACATTATGCCTGGCTAAAAATAAACCATTTCGGCCATTCCCACAGGCCAGGTCCAGCACTTCAGGGTCATGCCCCAGGCCTTTTATCAGCGCAAGATTCGATACCAGACATTGAGCCGCTGCGCTGTTTGAATGTGACATGATTTACCGGATAATACACACCTAGAATCTAGGAAAGTAGTTTAAACTAGCACGCGAGACAAGCTACAAATTATTACACTTAAAATGCCTAATCAAACGTTCCCCACAAGCTGAATGACTAAATCCGGATCAAACAAGGACCGCCTCTTTGCAGAGAAAATGCTGCCCGGTGATTTTGTATTTGATGATCAGGTGGCCAATGTCTTCGACGATATGATAAATCGCTCGGTGCCGGGCTACAGCACCATAATTGCCATGATCGGGGTGCTGGCCGAACGGTACTGTCAGGAGCAATCAAAAATATATGATCTGGGCTGTAGCCTGGGGGCCGCGACTATGGCGGCTGCGGACCGGGTGAGTTGTGCCGACTATTCAGTAGTAGCCGTAGATAACTCTGCCGCCATGATACAAAGACTGGAAACCAGACTCGCCACGTTGCCGGCTATCTCCAGTCACATTCAATGTCGCTGCGAAGACTTGTTGGACAGCGAAATTTCTGATGCCTCGGTAGTGGTACTCAATTTTACCTTACAGTTTGTTCCGCTGGCAGAAAGGGCTAGCCTACTGGAAAAGATCTTTCAGGGAATGAAGCCGGGGGGTGTATTGATCATATCCGAGAAAATCGTCTTCCCGGATGAAAAGCTTGATAAGCTGTTTATCGAGATGTATCACAGCTTTAAGGAAAACATGGGGTATAGCAAACTGGAGATTAGCCAGAAACGTGCCGCGCTGGAAAACGTCTTGTTGCCCGAATCTATTGCCGCTCATCGTCAGCGACTAAAACAGATTGGTTTTCATTCTTTCGATGTGTGGTTTCAGTGTTTTAATTTCGCATCAATGCTGGCGTTCAAATAGAGTTCGAGTGTGGATTTAAAGCCTCTACAATCGCTTATCAAAAACTCTCCTCAGAAGCGCCCTTCTCTGGATGCTTTACTGCCCTTTCTGCAACAGGCCTATCTTGATCAAATAAAAACCGGCGACTTCCCTCAATGGCGTCAGCGACTGGCCGCCTTGCCGCAAATCAGCACCGACTCAATCTCGCTGGGGGCAAAAGTCTGCATAGGCAGCCCCGATGATTGCGCTGCAGCAACTCTGGAGTCCTTACGACAGCGGCTGCTGGAATTCATTCCCTGGCGTAAGGGTCCTTTCAGCCTGTTTGGTATTGACATGGATACCGAATGGCAATCAAACCTGAAGTGGGATCGTCTGCAGCACAGAATTTCACCGCTTACGCAGAGGAAGGTATTGGATGTAGGTTGCGGCAATGGCTACTACGGCTTTCGTATGCTCGAGTCCGACGCAGACCTGGTACTAGGGATTGATCCTCATATAGCCTATGTGGCGCAATTCTGGTTACTTAAGCACTTTGCACCAACTCTGCCATTATTCGTTTTACCCCTATCGCTGGAACAACTACCCACGCCGCTCAACTATTTCGACACAGCTTTTTCGATGGGCGTTATTTATCACCGCCGCTCTCCTATCGATCATCTGCTGGAACTAAAAAACTGCCTTCGACCCGGCGGCGAGTTAGTACTGGAATCAATCTATGTCGACGGCAAGGAAGGCTATTGCCTTATGCCCGAGAAGAAATATGCCCGCATGAATAATGTTTGGTTTGTGCCAAGTATAAAAACTCTGATGCAGTGGCTTTTACGTTGCGGGTTTACTGACCTAAAAGTGATTGATGAGTCTGTAACCACTCTTGATGAGCAGAGAAAGACCCAATGGATGCCCTATGAATCTCTTGCTGACGCCTTGGACTCTACTAACCAGGAATTAACCATAGAAGGGCTGCCAGCGCCGAAACGAGTAGTAATAACTGCGACTCGCGCTTGATATTTATTTTAGTTTGGATCATCAGATAACAGAGTAAAAGGGGTCAAGACATGCTTTTACTCACGCAGCAAAAAGATGAATTCATTGCAATCGCAGTGACACATTCCTGATTTTTCGACGCGTTTTCCCGCTTGAAACAAATTCCAGCACTTCAATCCCAATGTTGTTGACGCGCCCCTCTAATTACGTTAACTATAGGCTATGGTCCGTATAGGGTCAGCTCTAATTCTATTTATAATCGATGGGAGTACATCAATGGCCAGACCCTTACGCATAGAATATCCGGATGCGCTCTACCACGTATCCAACTATGGCTTGGATAAGCAACGAGTTTTCCCTTCTGCTAAATACTACGAAGCTTTTTTGGAGGGCTTGAGTGAAACTTGTTCACGACTCAATGTCGAGGTCCATGCCTACTGTTTACTGCGAGACGAGTATCATTTGGTGATAAAAACACCCGAGGCGAATTTAAGTCGCTTTATGCGTCAGATCGATGGCCTGTATACACAGCAGTATCAAAAGATGAAGCGGATAGAAGGATCGCTATTCCGGGGTCGTTATAAGGCGGTGCTGGTGCAGGCCGAAAAATACCTGCTTCCCCTTTCTTGTCATATTCACTCCAAGGTAAAGGCGGTAGAGCTTAATTCTTATCCCTGGTCGAGCTATCCCCTTTTTACGCGCAAGGCTAAACCCCCAATTTGGTTCAATCGAGACGACACGCTCAAGCAATTACGCGCCACCGCCGCGAATCGCCCGGCGGCCTACAAGAAGGCTGTCGCCGCGGGCACAGATCCCGAACTTGCTCATTTCTATGGCAAAAAGAATTTGTCTTCGGTAATGGGAGACGAGAAATTTCGAAAGGCTGCTCAGAAGCAAAAATCCGCTACGGCAACAAGAGGGGTCTCCAGAGGCGCCAACGCAAAATGGAGACCTTCTTGCAAACAAATCATCTCGGCGGTTGCTAAGCAGTTTAAGGTTTCCGAATCCAGCATCTATAAAGCAGCAAGAGGTCCGGGCTCGAAGAATGTTCCACGTTGGGTCGCCATGTACCTTTGTCAGGAACTCTCCGCCGTCACTCTTCAAGCCATCGCCAAGCTTTTCAAGCTTAAGCGCTATGGCACTGTCTCAACTACCGTTGGAAAACTGAAGAAAGAGTTTGCAGAAGATCCGAAATTGCGTGCCGCCACGGAAGCGCTGGCGAAGAAGCTGAGCAAAGGAAAATAGCGATCACTGGAGACAAACAAGCCGTCTGCGTTTGAGGCCCCTGCAGAGATTGTAGACTCGGCCCTCTCCCATTCAGACGAAAAAGCCGGCATTCCCGCTGCGGGAATTCCGGCTTTTTATTCCTCGAACCCAAGCAGGCTCGGATACAGAATCTACTTGATTTTAGCTTCTTTATAAATCACATGCTTGCGAACTACTGGATCAAATTTCTTTATCTCCATCTTATCCGGCATGGTTTTTTTGTTTTTATCAGTGGTGTAGAAGTGCCCTGTCTTGGCACTTGAAACTAGCCTTATTAAATCTCTCATAATCGTTGCCTGCCTCTGCGGTATGCGCCTAAACGCGCGCACCATTACTTCGAATGTCTACAAGTACGGTATCAATACCCAATTTGTCAATAATGCGCATACCTTTCGTGGACACACGCAATTTCACAAACCGATTCTCCGACTCAACCCAAAATCGGTGAGAATGGAGGTTGGGCGAAAACCGCCGTTTTGTTCTGTTTTTCGCATGGGAAACATTGTTTCCTGAAATTGGCTTCTTGCCAGTTACCATACAAATCCTGGACATTTTGCTGCCTCGTGCTTGAATATATTATTCGGTAAAAAGTGGTTAATCCGGGCTTTTGACACACTTGGAAGAATTTCGTAACCAAGGTCAAAAATGAGCTGCGTTTTATACCAGAACGATGCGGTAATAGCAAGATATAGCAATAAGCCAAGCGCTTTAGGTGCTCAGGCCAAGGCTATAACAGCCCCCTCTCGGCAAATGAAACCACCACAGAGTTGCCTATCACCAAGTGATCCAGTACCCGCACCTCAATTGTTTGTAGGGCCATCCTCAGCTTGTTGGTTATGGCGATGTCTGCCTGACTGGGCTCAGCAACCCCTGAGGGGTGATTGTGGGCGAGTATTACCGCGGCCGCATTATGATGGAGACAGCGCTTGACCACTTCTCTGGGGTAGACAGCGGCGCCATCTATGGTGCCTCTAAACAGCTCTTCCAACTTAACCACGTGATGTTGATTATTGAGAAACAGGCAACTGAATATCTCGCTCTGACAATCCCTGAATTTGGCCCGCAAATATTCACGGGTCGCGGAGGAGCTGGTGAGTATATCTCTGGACTTTATGCCCTCCAGCATATGCCGCTGAGACAGCTCCTTCATGGCCGCGAAGCGTGCCGTTTTTGCCAGACCTACACCGGAATGCGCGATCAGTTCATCGCGCTCAGCCGCCATGATCCCGACCAGGCCACCAAAATGAACGAGCAGATCCCGCGCCAGATCCAGGGCGGTTTTGCCTCGCACCCCGGTCTGCAACAGAACCGCGAGTAATTCGGCATCGGAGAGAGTAGCGGCTCCGTTGAGTAACAGCTTTTCTCGCGGACGCTCTGCCAGAGGCCAGTTGGCTATGCTGCTGGTTGAAGTCATTGCTGAGTCCCTTGTCCCTAAACCCTGCCCGCGCTATGCCAGCGGGTCTGCATCAAATAATAGACTGTGCTGCGCGGAATCCTCAATTTGACGTCAAATTGATTAACTTGCACCTACCTGATAGTCTAGCCTTCCCTTGATAGATGCCTATATTTCCTGTGTCTCCATGTTAAGCCTCACTAACAAACGACTACTACTCGGCATTACAGGCGGCATCGCTGCCTACAAATGTGCCGAGTTAACCCGACTGCTCACCAAAGCCGGTGCAGAAGTGCGCATCGCTATGACCGCCGCGGCGACGGAATTTATCACACCACTGACAATGCAAGCGCTTTCAGGCAACCGGGTTCACCTCGATTTGCTGGATAGCGAAGCAGAGGCGGCGATGGGACATATCGAGCTGGCAAGGTGGGCTGACCTGATATTAATCGCCCCGGCGACGGCCGACTTTCTTGCTCGAATAAGCCATGGCCAGGCTGACGATATTCTTTCCACCGTGGTTTTAGCCACCTCTGCACCGGTTGCAGTGGCGCCGGCAATGAATCAGGCAATGTGGAGCGATTTATCGACCCAGGCTAATCTGCACACACTGCAACAACGCCATTATCATATTTTTGGTCCGGCGGACGGTGAGCAGGCCTGTGGTGATGTCGGTCCAGGGCGTATGTTGGAGCCCACCCAATTAGCACAGCTGTGCGCCGGACTGTTTGAAACCGGCTATCTCGCAGGACTCAACTTTGTAATTACCGCAGGGCCCACCCGCGAGGCGCTGGACCCTGTTAGATTCATCACTAATCACAGTTCGGGGAAAATGGCCTATGCCCTCGCCGCCGAGGCAAGTGCGGCGGGCGCGAAGGTTACCCTAATAAGTGGCCCGGTTAATTTGGCAGTTCCCGATCGAGTCAACTGTGTCGATGTGATCACGGCCGATGAGATGCTGCATGCCACTCTGCAGAATGTTCAGGATGCCGATGTATTTATCGGTGTCGCCGCTGTGGCTGACTACCGCCCGGAAGAAGTCGCAACTAAAAAGATCAAAAAGTCTGCCGAGCGAATACAACTCACGCTGGTAAAAAACCCGGACATCATAAGCGAAGTCGCGAAGTTGAAGCGGCGCCCGCTAGTAGTCGGCTTCGCGGCGGAAACTGACAACGTCGTCGAAAACGGCAGGAAAAAACTAAAAGCTAAAAATCTCGATATGCTTTTCGCCAATAATGCGACCGATACTTTTAATAGCGACTCTATTTCAGTGACCGCGATAACCCCCATCTCTGAAACTAATTTAGCCACGGCGAACAAAAATCTGGCGGCCAGAAATATATTGCAACTTATTTCTGATCAGCTGGCAAAAACATAATCATCCCCGCGGGCACAAGCGATGACTTTGATGGAAATGCAACAGACCCCGATAGATAGAAATTCTATCCCTGCTTCTATCTTCAGAGCGTATGACATTCGGGGTATTGTAGAAGAGCAACTGAATACAGATAGCGTCAGACAAATTGGGCAGGCAATCGGCAGCGAAGCATTATTCAAGGGAATTAATTCTTTGCTGCTGGGTTTTGACGGCCGCCTCTCAAGTCCTCATCTTTCACAGGCCTTGATAGAGGGACTATGCCGCAGCGGCTGCAATGTGGTTAGTCTCGGCATGATTCCCACGCCGCTTTTATACTTTGCAACACATGTAACTGAATTCGCCTCTGGCGTCATGTTAACGGCGAGTCACAGTCCAGCAAACTATAACGGCCTGAAAATAGTATTTAACCGAAGCTGTCTGGCGGATAATGAGATTCAAAATATTTATGCAAGATTAGAGCAGGGCAATCTGCTCAATGGCCATGGAACGTATTCAGAGATCGATATCAAGGCAGACTATATCGAGAATGTAAGTTCTGGAATAAAACTGAAACGCCGACTGAAAATAGTGCTTGATTGTGGCAATGCCGTTGCAGGCGAAATTGCTCCACTTCTTTTTAGGTCTATAGGCTGCGAGGTAATACCTCTTTTTTGTGATATCGATGGTCGCTTCCCGAACCATCACCCAGACCCGACCGTTGCAGAAAATCTTGAAATGCTGGCCCAGGAAGTGCTTGGCAGCAAAGCGGACCTCGGCATAGCCTTTGACGGAGATGGAGACCGGGTCGGACTGGTCAGCAACCTGGGAGAGTTCATCGATGCGGACCGCCTGTTAATGTTACTGGTTAAACAAATAGCCCCGCTCTACCCAGGCTCACCGATCATATTCGATGTAAAATGCAGCAGTAAATTGGCCGCGTTGATCGCTGAATACGGCGCAGTCCCGGTCATGCACAGAAGCGGGCACTCCTTTATGAAGCAAAAGATGCAGGAAACTGGCGCGCCTCTAGGGGGTGAGTTTGCCGCACACATCTTTATTCAGGATCGTTGGTTCGGGTTCGATGATGGCCTCTATGCCGGAGCGAGAATTCTCGAAATTCTAAGTGCGCTAGACCATCCTGCGAGCGAAGAGTTTGCCCTGTTGACTACCGGCATAAGTACCCCGGAAATCAAGGTCCCTGTTGCCGAAGAGCAGAAATTTGAATTGATGCAGCGCCTACTCGAATTGGCGAATTTTCCAGGCGCCAATCTTGTCACCCTCGATGGCTTGCGGGTCGAATATGAGGATGCCTGGGGCCTGGTGCGGGCATCCAATACCAGTCCGGCACTGCTACTTCGCTTCGAGGCAGATACCGCTCAACGATTGGCCGATATGAAGGCGGCTTTTAAAGCTTTAATCCTGGACGCAGATAAAACCCTAGACGTAAGTTTTTAGACCATTACCAAAACACTATTGGGTATCGGACATACACCGTGCCCTGTTATTTAAATTGATGCTCACGGAATAAGCAATCATGTCTTTGACTTTGACTAACGCGAAGAACATCGCCAAAGTTCTCACCGAATCACTGCCCTATATCCAGAAGTTTGTAGGCCGCACGGTCGTTGTTAAATATGGCGGTAACGCCATGGTAGATGAGTCCCTCAAACAAAGCTTCGCCCGGGATATCGTGCTTATGAAGCTGGTTGGTATAAATCCGATTGTGGTGCACGGAGGGGGCCCACAGATTGGCAATCTATTGCAAAGGCTCAATATAGAATCTAATTTCATCGATGGCCTGAGAGTAACAGACAGTCAAACTATGGATGTGGTTGAGATGGTGCTTGGCGGCCTGGTGAACAAGGAAATTGTGAGTTTGCTCAACAGAAATCAGGGCAAGGCCGTTGGGATAAGTGGGAAGGACGGGAACCTGATCAAGGCACGGAAACTGAAAATCAGGCAAAAGGGCTCGAAAACAGATGCCGATGAAATAGATATTGGTCAGGTAGGCGAAGTGGTCAGTATCAATACGGAAATTCTGGAGGTTATGAGGAATAGTAACTTTATTCCCGTAATTGCTCCTATCGGTACCGATGACGAAGGCGCCAGCTACAATATCAATGCCGATTCGGTGGCTGGCGAGATAGCCAGTGTTCTCGGTGCCGAGAAATTGATTCTGCTGACAAATGTTGCAGGTGTTCAGGATAAGAAAGGAAATGTACTAACGGGACTTAGCATTAAGCAAGTTGACAAGCTAATTGCCGATAAAACATTACAAGGCGGAATGCTGCCGAAAGTAGAGTGCGCATTGAAGGCTGTGAAAGGCGGTGTTAACAGCGCACATATAATTGATGGCAGAGTAGAACATGCTGTGCTTTTAGAGATTTTTACCGATGCTGGTGTCGGCACGCTTATTACTAAAAGCGGCCTTAATACAGATTAGCAGAGCCACCAAGACCCGTTATGAACAAAGCCAATAAAGTTTCTCGCAAAGATCAGATTCTGCAAGCACTGGCACGTATGCTGGAAGCGGCGCCTGGAGAACGAATTACTACCGCCGCACTGGCCAGGGAAGTGGGCGTTTCGGAAGCCGCTCTGTACCGGCATTTCCCCAGCAAAGCAAGAATGTTTGAAGGCTTGATAAAATTCATTGAAGACACATTGTTTGCGCGCATCTCGCGAATACTAAATGAAGAGAGCAGCGCTGAAATACGCTGTCAGAGCATATTGCTGCTATTGTTGACTTTCTGTGACAAAAATCCGGGAATGACTCGGCTGATGACGGGAGATGCTTTAGCCGGAGAGACAGAACGATTGCGTGAGCGTATTGCACAATTTTTTAGTCGCCTGGAGGCACAGCTAAAGCAAATTTTACGCGAAGCACAAATTCGGGAAAACCTTAAGACAACTATCTCATCCGCCGCGTTGGCCAACCTCTTGCTCGCTTCCTGCGAAGGTCGCTTGATTCAATTTGTACGCAGTGAATTCAAGATATCACCTTTGCAAGACTGGGAGACGCAGTGGCAATATCTGAGCAGAAATATGCTTACACCGTATTCCGCGCCGACTACAGAAACTATTAGCTAGTACTCAACGAATAGCTCACATCACGCCGAGTTTTAAACACCGTACTCTGTTCGATAGGCAACAACAGCATCCAGATGTTGTTGCAGGCTTTCACTATTTGTCGCCTTCAAATAGTCGACTATGTTCTGTAGAGTTATAATACTAACAACCCTAATTTGGTAGTTTTCTTCTATTTCCTGAATTGCCGATAATTTTCCTGTGCCTCGTTCCTGCCGATCCATCGCTACAGCAATTCCACAAAGTTTTGCGCCACAGCTTGTGATTATTTCTACGGCTTCTCTGATAGCCGTTCCGGCAGTAATCACATCATCAATAATCAATACATTACCGGTCAGATCGGCACCAACGATGGATCCGCCCTCCCCATGAACTTTCGCTTCTTTGCGATTGAAACAATAAGGTTTGTTTATGCCATGCTGGTTTACGAGCGCCATCGCCGTGGCAGTTACCAACGGGATACCCTTGTAGGCAGGACCGAACAAGACATCAAAATCCAGCCTGGATTCAGCAATAGCATCGGCGTAACACTTGGCGAGAAAAGACAGTTTCTCCCCTGTATTGAAAAGTCCTGCATTAAAAAAGTACGGGCTAATCCTCCCTGACTTCAGCGTGAATTCTCCAAAGCGCAATATTTCGTGATCAATTACAAATTTGAGAAAGTTGCTCTGAAACTCTTGCATTATCGCCTCACGATACCAAAATTATTTTTCTCAGGATAATGATTGCTGCTGAATACTAATCAGCTGCTTTATGCCTGTGTCGGCAAGAGCAATCATTTCCAGCAACTGGGCATGACTAAAATCACCATCCTCTCCCGTTCCCTGTAACTCGATAAATCCGCCCGCTTCTGTCATTACAATATTCATATCTGTTTCGGCGTTTGAGTCTTCGGCATAATCCAGATCAAGCACCGGGTGGCCTTTAAAAACACCAACTGAAACCGAAGCGATCAGCTGTTTAATGGGGTTTCTGCTAATCATCTTGCGCGCAAGCATATGGTTGACTGCATCCACCAAGGCAACACAACCCCCGGTTATGGATGCTGTTCGCGTGCCACCGTCGGCTTGAATCACATCGCAATCAATTTTTATGGTGTGCTCCCCCAGCTCCTGTAGGTCGATAACCGCTCTTAAAGAACGTCCAATAAGCCTTTGTATCTCCAAACTACGGCCAGATTGCTTTCCTCTCGCGGCCTCCCTGTCCATTCTGCTGCCAGTGGATCGAGGTAACATTCCGTATTCTGCTGTAACCCAGCCTTTGCCGCTGCCCTTTAGAAAACGTGGTACCGATTTTTCAACGCTGGCATTGCAAAGAACTTTGGTGTCCCCGAAAGCAACCAACACTGACCCTTCCGCGTGTTTCGTGTAATTCCTTGTGATCGAGATTTCGCGCAATTGATCTGCGCTGCGCTGACTGGGTCGAGTTAAGTCTGTCATATAGGTTTTCCGTGGGCCAAAAGTAGTTTAAATGGGGCAAATTATCCTCGATATCGATAAGTATAGCGAGCAACCTGGATCAGCATCCGAGAGATCAGCAGAAAGTTCACTATGATTAAATATTCAATACGTTAAAATAGCCGCTCACTATTACGGGCTTACTATTATGATGTTGAGTATGACTGCCTTTTCGAGGCAGCAATTAGATCAGGAATGGGGTTCACTTACTTGGGAGATTCGGTCAGTAAACCACCGCTATCTGGAAGCCAGTGTTCGCTTACCTGAATCCTTTCGGGCATTGGAAAATTTAGTTCGAGAAACCGTGCGAAAGAGACTGGATCGCGGAAAAGTCGAATGCCAGCTGCGGTTTCAATCGGAGGGCAAGACTTCCACCGGCCTACATTTGAATCACGATCTGATTCAGAAATTAATCGGGGCCAATGGTGAAATTGAACAAATCACTGGCTCCTCGACCCGCCTGGATAGCATGGAAATCTTACGTTGGCCCGGCGTAATTCAAGAGCAAGCTTTTGATACCAGCACAATCGAAAACCAGGCGCTGGAACTATTCACTGCGGCACTGGACGATCTTATTGCTACTCGCGAGAGAGAAGGCTCAGAACTTAAGGGGTTTCTGGAAAAGCGAATACAGGCGATTCGGGAGATCGTGACTTCAGTACGCGGCAAAATGCCGGTTATTCTGGCCAAACAAAAACAAACAATACTCGATCGCGTACACGACCTTAAGGCTGAATTGGAGCCCGCCCGTTTGGAGCAAGAAGTCTCTCTGCTCACACAAAAAGCGGATGTTGAAGAAGAGCTCGATCGTCTGAACTCTCACCTGAATGAAGTAGAGCGGGTTATAAATACCGTTGGGCAAAAAGGTCGGCGGCTTGATTTTCTTATGCAGGAGCTGAATCGCGAAGCTAATACCTTGTCATCGAAGTCAATAGTTGTCGAGACCAGCTTAAATGCCGTCGAGCTAAAGGTGCTTATCGAACAAATGCGAGAGCAGGTTCAGAACGTAGAATAGAACTTAGGCAGAGAAGCTTGGGTAATTTCGGATTTATAAAAATTGTTAGTAGGAACGTAGGCTATGTCTAGAGGCACACTCTTTATCGTTACCGCGCCTTCTGGTGCCGGAAAAACCAGTCTGGTTAAAGCACTGGCCGAAAGCGACGAGCGGCTTCGTGTCTCTGTCTCCCACACCACTCGTGCTGCACGGCCTGGCGAAAAGGATGGTGTCAATTATCACTTCGTGAATCAGGACAAATTCATGGAAATGTTGCGCTCCGGGGAATTCTTTGAAAGTGCGGAAGTCTATGGGAATCAGTATGGCACGTCGCAACGCTGGGTTAGCCAGCAACTAAGCGACGGAATTGATGTGATTCTGGAAATTGACTGGCAAGGAGCCTGCCAGATTCGAAATCTGGAGCCTACTGCCTGTTCAATTTTTATCCTGCCCCCTTCGCTGGAGAGTCTGACTACCCGCCTGCAGGGAAGGGCTCAAGACGATGCAGAGACCATCGAAAGACGTATGCGACAAGCTGTAGATGAGATTTCACATGTCGCCGAAGCTAATTTTGTGGTGGTGAATGATGATTTCAACACCGCCCTGGATGATTTTCGCGCGATTATCAGATCCCACCGATTGACGGTGAAAGCGCAGCAATACAATCTGTCGGATTTACTTTCCAGCCTCACTCAGGGCAAATAGGGGTATTCGGACTTTTAGCCAATCCCGGCCTGTATCCAAGAATAGTATGCATTTTCGGTGGAAATTCAGTAAAATCCCCGGTCCTCGTCAAATGAGCTGCCGTCATCTTGTCTCGGCCTCATCCAGCACTGAAAACTAAGGGTTTTGTATGGCTAGAATTACCGTTGAAGATTGTTTAGAGAATGTTGATAACCGATTTGAGTTAGTCATGGTCTCCAGCAAGCGCGCTCGTCAGCTTCAGACCGGAGGAAAAGATCCACTGGTCTCCGTAGACAACGATAAGCCCACTGTTCTCGCCTTGCGGGAAATTGCCGAGGGTTTTATCAACGCCAGCATATTGACTGCCAGATCTAACGTCGAACTGGAAGAAATTGAACCTGAAGTCGTGGCCAAAGCCGATGCTGAAGCGACTGCAGAAGTGACTGCCGAAGCGACTGAAGAAGGAACTACAGAAGCAGTTGAAGACGAAGCAACACAGTCTCCTGAAACACAGGATGAACAACCCCCCGAAGAAGCATAAGCACTCAGGAGTTGGTTCTTGCAAGTTGCCGCAAATGACACAATCGACTCTCTCGCTTCCGGCCTTTCCAGTTATCTTGGAAAGGATCAGGTCAATAGTGTCCGTCGCGCCTACTATTACGCGGAGCAGGCCCATGACGGCCAGTTACGTCGTAGCGGCGAAGCCTATGTGACGCATCCTCTGGCGGTCGCCGGTATTCTCGGGGAAATGCACATGGACCATCAAAGCTTGATGGCGGCCATGTTGCACGATGTTATCGAAGATACAGGGATCACCAAAACCGCCATAAAATCACAGTTCGGCAATTCCGTCGCCGATCTGGTCGATGGCGTAAGCAAGCTGAACAAAATCACCTTTAGCAGCCGCGCTGAAGCACAGGCCGAAAATTTTCAAAAAATGGCCATGGCCATGGCAAAAGATCTGCGCGTGATTCTGGTAAAAATTGCTGACCGTCTGCATAACATGCGTACCCTCGATGTACTGGCCCCTGACAAGAGAAGACGAATTGCCAGAGAAACGCTGGATATTTATGCCCCTATAGCCAATCGCCTGGGCATGAATAACGTCAGAGTGGAGTTTGAAGAACTCGGCTTCAACGCTCTCTATCCGATGCGTGCGCGCAGAATAAGTGCAGCGGTTAAACGCATTCGGGGCAATCGCAAGGAAATTCTGTCGACTATTCAAACCTCTATCGAGGCTTGTTTAGAAAGGGAGAGATTGCCCGGTCGTTGCATTGGTCGTGAGAAACACCTGTACGCCATCTATGAAAAAATGCGCAGCAAGCGCAAATCCTTTTCGGAAATCATGGACGTCTATGCATTCCGCATCGTGGTTGATCGGGTTGATACCTGTTATCGCGTATTGGGCGCTGTGCACAGCCTGTACAAACCTGTTCCTGGTCGCTTCAAAGATTATATTGCCATCCCGAAAGCTAATGGCTATCAGTCACTGCATACCACGCTTTTCGGCATGCATGGCGTGCCCATCGAAATTCAAATTCGGACAGAAGAAATGGAAGCCATGGCAAACAAGGGGATTGCTGCGCATTGGCTC
Organism: Pseudohongiella sp.; assembly: GCA_013204155.1. GTDB lineage: Bacteria > Pseudomonadota > Gammaproteobacteria > Pseudomonadales > Pseudohongiellaceae > UBA9145. The sequence continues at coordinate 28,726 of JABMOK010000122.1, forward strand.
TACAAGTCTAGCGCCGACCTTCCAAGCAGTGCACATATTCGCGCGCGCGAGTGGGTTAATGGTTTGTTGGATATGCAGAAGCATGCCGGTAATTCGCTCGAGTTTATTGAAAACGTCAAGATTGATTTGTTCCCGGATGAGATCTATGTATTTACCCCAAAAGGAACGATATTTGAACTGCCCGCCGGTTCCACTGCCGTTGATTTTGCCTATGCAATCCACACCGATGTAGGCAACTCCTGTGTGGCTTGTCGCATTAGTCGTCGCCTGGCGCCCTTAAGTGAGCCGCTACAAAGCGGTCAGACTGTGGAGATAATTACCGCACCCGGCACGCAGCCCAATCCGGCCTGGCTTGGCTTCGTAATCACCGGCAAGGCGCGCAGTAATATTCGCCACTACCTGAAAAACCAGAAGCAATCGGAATCGGTCGCTCTCGGCAGACGCCTGCTCACCAAGGCGCTGGCGGGTTTCGGCCGCCAATTGGATACTATTCTGGCAGAAAATCTGGATGCTGTTTTGCAACAAACCAAACTGAGATCTCTGGACCATCTGTTGGAGGAAATTGGGCTGGGTAATAAGATGTCTTATATGATCGCCCAGCGACTCGCCGCGGATGAGAGTGTTTCGACCGATGCTGCACAGAGGGAATCTGACCGACAGGGCTCGCTGGATATTCGCGGTTCGGAAGGCATGGTGATGAACTATGCCAAATGCTGCCATCCGATTCCCGGAGATCCCATTGTCGGTCATATTAGTTCCGGGCGCGGAATGGTTATCCACACCGACGATTGCAATAACATTGCCGATATACGAGATAATCCAGAAAAATGTGTCTCTGTCCGCTGGGATCCAAACGTAGAAGGTGAGTTTGCGGTTGAACTGCGTGTCGAGTTGGAAAATCAGCGTGGTATTATCGCTACATTGGCCACCACCATTACCGGCACCGAAGCCAATATAGAAAAAATATCGACAGTGGAAAGAGATGCCCGATTCAGTATTGTTAACCTGTCATTGAATGTACGCAATCGTGTGCATCTGGCCCGGGTTATGAAACGAGTTCGTTTAATCAAACCGGTTGCACGCGTAACCCGGGTAAAAAGCCGCAAGGTTCGTAAGACCATTCGAAATATTGCTGGCAGCAACTAATTAGTATTGGAAGCAACGCATTATTATTGCTAACAATGCATTTATTCCGTGGCATCTAATTTATAGTTGGCACCTAATTTGTAGTTGGCAACCACCAGAGGGGAGGAAAAAATGACAGAACTGGAACAGATACGAACTTCTTCCGCGCCAGAAGCTATTGGCCCCTATTCCCAGGCGATAAAGTCTGGCTCGCTGGTGTTTCTCTCGGGACAGATCCCGCTCGACCCGAAAAGCATGGAAATAGTAGAGGGAAACATCGAAGCCCAGGCCCATCAGGTATTCCAAAACTTGATAGCTGTCGCCGAAGCCGCCGGTGGTACGCTGCAAAATGCGGCGAAACTGACAATTTATCTGACGGATCTAAATGATTTTGTCGCCGTTAATAACATCATGGCCCAGTATTTTAGCCAGCCTTATCCCGCCCGCGCGACTATCCAGGTCAGCGCCTTGCCCAAGGGATCTGCGATAGAAGTCGATGCGATTCTACTCGTCTAGTAGTACTGTATAAAAACCCATATACTTGCCCTCTTGTTGCTGTGATTGCTATTCCGATGGCATAGACAGATCGAGCACTGTCATTGCTTACTTCAACCTGTTGCTTAGCCACTCGCTATGACCCGCCAACAACTGGACCAAATTCCTCTTACCCGCCTGCAAGGTGTGGGCCCTGCTCTCGAAAAAAAGCTCAATGTAATTGGTATTCACAATGTGCAAGATTTGCTTTTCCATCTACCTCTGCGCTACGAAGACAGAACCCGCCTCGCTTCGATCGGCTCCATAAGAGCAGGTGAAACTGTCCAGATACAGGGAGAGATTGTTAGTAATGACATTCAGTTTGGTCGTCGCCGTAGCTTGAAATGCAGCTTGCGCGACAGCAGCGGATTCATCAGCCTGCGCTTCTTCCACTTCAGTAACGCACAGAAAGACTCTCTCGCCTTGGGTACTCAAATTCGTTGTTACGGAGAAGTACGGCGAGGAAGATCGGGTCTGGAAATGTTTCACCCAGAGTACACCGTGTTGCGCGAACTGAAAGAACTACCCATGGCCGATTCCCTAAGCCCTGTTTATCCAGCGACCGAAGGTCTGCAACAGGCTCGACTGCGAAACATTGCCAACCAGGCGCTGGCATTTCTCGACGCTGGCAATCAAGAAAGTACTCAGGGGTCCCCCGCAATACAAGATTATTTGCCCGCCGAACTGGTTTCCCGCTTTGGTCTGTACTGTTTAACTGATGCGATCAAGCTCATTCATCGCCCCCCTGTCGATGCCCCGCTCGCCTGGCTGAATGAGGGCGTTAATCCGGGGCAAAATCGACTGGCCTTTGAAGAATTGCTGGCACATCGACTGTGTATGCGCCGTTTTAAAAATGACTCAGACCAACAGAGCGCTCCCCGCCTCGGGGCGGCGAGCGAACTCACACAAAAGTTTCTGCAACAGCTTCCCTTCTCCCTGACCAATGGCCAACAAAATGCCTATCAAGAAATAGCCGACGATCTATCCAGGGCATCTCCGATGCTCAGATTACTACAAGGAGACGTAGGTTCAGGCAAGACAGTCGTCGCGGCCCTTTCTGCGCTGCATGCTATCGGTGAAGGTTATCAAGTTGCTTTGATGGCCCCTACGGAATTATTGGCAGAGCAACATTTCTCAAATTTTCAGAATTGGTTTTCAACCCTGGGCATTGAAGTTGGCTGGTTAAGCGGAAAAACTAAAGGCAAACAGCGTTCAATGCAATTGGAGAAAATGGCCAACGGCGAGAGCCAGCTGACTATCGGGACCCACGCCTTGTTTCAGGACGAAGTGATCTATGCCCGACTTGGCTTAATCATTATCGATGAGCAACACCGTTTCGGCGTTCATCAAAGACTGGCTTTAAGAGAGAAGGCCGGTCAAAAACAGCTTAATCCGCATCAACTGGTAATGACGGCAACGCCGATCCCCAGAACACTGGCAATGAGTGCCTACGCAGACCTTGATAATTCGATTATTGATGAATTGCCTCCCGGCCGCATACCGGTAAACACCGCAATTATTTCCAGTGACCGTCGGGCGCAGGTTATTGAACGAATCGAAAAGGCCTGCGCCGAAAACAGCCAAGCCTACTGGGTCTGTACCCTGATTGAAGAATCGGAATTTTTACAATGTCAGGCGGCGGAAGTTACTGCCGAGCAACTTACAACACAATTACCAGCTATTCGGACAGGCCTGATACACGGCCGCATGAAGTCTAAAGAAAAAGCAGAAGTGATGCAGCAATTTAAAGAGGGCTACCTGCAACTATTAGTTGCTACGACAGTTATTGAGGTCGGTGTGGATGTACCGAACGCGAGTCTGATGGTAATTGAGAATCCAGAACGGCTTGGTCTCGCCCAGCTACATCAACTACGAGGGCGTGTAGGGCGCGGTTCGAAAAGCAGTCACTGTATATTGCTTTATCAAACCCCCCTGTCAAAGGCGGGCAAACAGAGATTGTCCGTTATGCGCGAAAGCAATGATGGCTTTTACATCGCGGAGAAAGATCTGGAGTTGCGCGGGCCCGGGCAGGTACTGGGAACACAGCAAACCGGATTAATGAGCTTTAGAGTCGCCGACATTAGCAGAGACGCGGGTCTGCTGGACCAGGTTCGCGAGGCGTCGGAACTGGTGCTGGAAAAGCACCCTGAAATAATAGATCCGCTTATCCGACGCTGGCTGGGAGATCGAATCAACTACGCCAATGTTTAACGGCGCATTGGCAATTTCTGTAGGCCCCGAGACTTGCCCCAGAATAACCCCCGGCCAGGAAATAAGCATTTGATAAGATTGATGAATTCAAGTATCACAGAGACAGACTTTCGGAGCATGGACAGCTTATTTCATAAACCTCTTAGGCGCGACTTGGCGTTTCAGCTATTCGGTTTTTACTCTTGCAGCAAAGTCTTCTATGCTAGGCACACATTAAATGAATTAAGGGTGCCGGGTAGTTTCCTATCATGAATTCTCTGCAAGCAATCTGCTCCCGGGCGGTCAATAGATTTAGATCTCAATTTCCGCAATTTTGTGAAAAGTGGCCGGCGCTAATCGAGCTAACACGCGCCAACAAACCGGTCGGCATCTACTTGCTGGTATGGCCAACGATTGGCGCCCTGTGGATAGCCGAGCAAGGTATACCACGGCTATCTCTCTTGTTTATCTTTCTGACAGGAACAGCGCTGATGCGATCCGCCGGCTGTTGCGTTAATGACTTTGCCGATCACAAGATTGATGGCCGAGTCGGCCGAACACTACAACGACCCCTCGCCACAGGTGCTCTGACACGTAAAGATGCGATCCTGTGTTTTATTACCTTGTCTATTTTAAGTTTTATCCTGGTATTGTTTACTAATCAAAAAACTATTTTATTATCATTTGCCGCTGTCGCATTAGTGGCTATCTATCCCTTCATGAAACGTTTTACAAATTTGCCGCAATTAGTTTTAGGGCTGGCCTTTTCATGGGGAATTCTGATGGCATTTTCGGCGGCAACTGAATCCGTGCCACAGGCAGCCTATCTACTTTTTGTTGCGAATTGTCTTTGGACCGTCGCCTACGATACACAGTATGCAATGGTAGACAGAGAATTTGATATTGAAATAGGGGTCAAGTCTACCGCTATTTTGTTTGGTGACGCGGATAAGCTAATAATCGCCTGCCTTCAAGCCATGTTTATAGTGTCCATCGCCCTGGCCGGGAGACAATTCGAATTGGGCACACCGTTCTACCTCTCGCTGATAGTTGCCAGCGGCCTGCTCGCCTATCAGCAATTCCTGATTAGAGACCGCTTGCCCGGCCCCTGCTTCAAAGCCTTCCTGAACAATAACTGGGTAGGCGCCGTCATCTTCATCGGCATATTCCTAAGCTACCTCTAAGTGCCTTCGATAATTTCCAACCAACCCTCAGCGTCACTTCTTAAGAAATTTCATAGTAGCGAGAAACCCCTCAGCGCCGTTTGAAGAAAACTTAATAGCTTCCCAACAACCCTCAGCGCTGCTTAGGGGAATTCTGGTGGTGCGAGACAAGGCGGAGCCCGACGCAAAAACGGGAGCTTACTGTAGTAAGTGACCGGCTTTGCGTCGGGTTCCAACGCCGTTTGAAGAAAACTAAATAGCTTCCCAACAACCCTCAGCCTCACTTAGGGGAATTCTGGTGGTGCGAGACAAGGCGGAATCTGGCCCAAGGGCGGGAGCTTACTGTAGTAAGTGACCGGTCTTGGGCCAGGTTCCAACGCCGTATCGCGCCTCCAGAATTTTCCTAAGGCTAGGTGAAGGCTTGGATGCCGGTTTGGGAGCGACCTAGGATAAGGGCGTGGATGTCTTGAGTGCCTTCGTAAGTGTTCACTACCTCCAGATTCTGCGCATGACGCATGACCGGAAATTCATCAGAGATGCCATTCCCCCCCAACATATCCCTCGCTTCCCTGGCCGCGTCCAGGGCCTTCAAACAAGAGTTTCGCTTCAGCAATGAAATCAGCGGCGGTGCCAATTTTCCCTGATCGTGCAGCCGGCAGGCTTGTAAACAACCCAGCAGGCCCAGAGAAATATCTGTCTGCATGATCGCCAGCTTCTTCTGAATCAATTGATTGGCAGCAAGTGGCCTGCCGAACTGCTTACGATCGAGGGTGTATTGCAATGCCGTGTGCCAGCAATTTTCAGCCGCACCGAGCGCACCCCAGGCGATACCGAGACGCGCCGAATTCAGACAACTGAACGGCCCCGCCAGTCCTTTCGCCAACGGCAGTTTGTTTTCTTCGGGACAGAATACTTCGTCCATAACGATTTCGCCGGTTATCGACGCTCTGAGGCCGAGCTTTCCTTCTATCTTGGGTGCGCTTAGGCCCTTCATTCCCTTGTCGAGGATAAATCCGCATATAGTGCCGTCATCGTCCTTGGCCCAGACTACGAACACATCGGCAATCGGCGAATTGCTTATCCAGTTTTTTGCCCCGCTGAGACTGTAGCCGCCAGCGACTGACTTTGCCCGGGTGTTCATGCTGCCTGGATCAGAACCGTGATCGGGTTCGGTTAAACCAAAACAGCCGATAGTTTCACCGCTTGCCAGCTTGGGCAAATACTTTTGCTTCTGCTCTTCGCTGCCAAAGGTATTAATCGGGTGCATTACCAGGCTGGATTGAACACTCATCATCGAGCGATAGCCCGAGTCTACGGCTTCAATTTCTCGGGCCGCGAGGCCGTAACAGACATAGTTCACGCCGGCGCAACCATAGCCCTCAATGGTGCAGCCTAATAAGCCAAGTGCGCCCATCTCGCGGAATATTTCAGGATCTGTTTTTTCGTTACGGTAAGCGTCACGCACTCGGGGCAGGAGTTTTTCCTGGGCATACTGTTTGGCCGTATCGCGAACCAGACGCTCTTCTTCCGATAACTGCTCTTCCATTAAAAATGGGTCTTGCCAATGAAATGGTACATTGTCCGATCTGACAGACATATTTTTCTCCTAAATAGCCCAGGGCTGCCCTCCGCCAGAGGACTCGATTGGTTTTCTATTGAACTTTGCCAGCTAAATACCGTGGATGTAGTCGGGGCTGATCCCCGACCGGATAGTTTATCAAATTTCCTTGTTTTTCTCTAAATACCGTTGAATCCTGATCTGTTTAACGATTGCCCAGATAAATCCGAGAATATGACAGAGTTTTTGCTAGAATAGCGCGCCATGGATGTCTCTCACATACTCGACTCTCTGAATGACGAACAGCGCAATGCGGTGGCTAATCCGAACCAGCACTTATTGGTATTGGCAGGCGCCGGCAGCGGCAAGACGCGGGTTCTGGTACACAGAATTGCCTGGGTGCTGCAGGCAGAGCAGGCCTCCCCATTCGCCGTATTGGCCGTCACATTCACCAATAAAGCGGCGCGGGAAATGCGCGGCCGCATCGAATCTCTGCTGGGCCAATCTTTTAATGGTATGTGGGTCGGCACTTTTCATGGTCTTGCCCACCGTTTGCTGCGGGCCCATTGGAGCGAAGCAGGGCTGGTACAAGATTTTCAGATACTCGACAGCGACGACCAGCTGCGATTGATTAAGAGAATAAATAAATCGCTGCATATCGACGATGACAAATGGCCTGCAAAACAGTGCCAGTGGTATATCAACTCACAAAAAGATGAAGGCCTGCGAGCCGCCAACATCGATCACTTCGAAGATGACTATACCAAGACCATGCTTCAGGTTTATGCCGCCTACGAGGAGGCTTGTAATCGTGGAGGCATGATCGATTTTGGCGAGATTCTGCTACGGGCTCACGAGCTATGGCTAAGAAACCCGCAGCTACTCGCCCACTATCAAAAGCGCTTTCAGCATATTCTGGTTGATGAGTTCCAGGATACCAACTCGATCCAATATGCCTGGCTACGCGTACTGGCAGGAACCGATAATCATCTAATGGTGGTCGGCGATGATGATCAATCGATTTACGGTTGGCGCGGAGCGAAGATAGAGAATATTCAGCAATTCAACGTCGATTTCCCCGACGCCGAAATGGTCCGCCTGGAACAGAATTACCGCTCCACTGCCACAATTCTAAACGCCGCCAACAAACTCATTGCCAACAATCAGGGGCGACTTGGCAAGAATCTTTGGACTGAGGGTGGCGAAGGCGAACAGATCAGTGTGTATGGAGCATTTAATGAGCAGGACGAAGCGCGCTTTATCGTCGACCGGGTTCAGGACTGGTTCAATGGTGGCAACCGAAGATCAGACGCCGCCATTCTGTATCGATCGAATGCACAATCGCGAGAACTGGAGGAAGCACTGCTACGCGTCGGCATGCCCTATCGGATCTACGGCGGCCATCGCTTCTATGAAAGACTGGAAATTAAAAACGCGCTTTCTTACCTGAGACTATTGATAAATCGCGACGATGATACCGCGCTGGAGCGAGTCATCAATGTTCCGACTCGCGGTATAGGTGGGCGCACACTGGATCAAGTTCGCAGCCTCGCCAGGGAAGAAAACTGCTCCCTTTGGCAGGCCTGCACCCGATGCGTCAATGAAACCCTGTTAAGCGCCAGAGCCGCCAATGCCGTGCTGGCGTTTCTGCAACTTATCGATAAGCTGCAGAGCGCATGCGATACGCTGGAACTGCATGAGAAGGCCGAATACATCATCGCCCATACTGGCCTGATTCAACATCACGAAAAAGAGGGCGGAGAAAAGGCACGGGCACGAATTGAGAACCTGGAAGAGCTGGTTAATGCCGCCAATAATTTTGATGATCCTGATATTGGTGAAGACTTCGATCTAAAGTCGAATGCTTTCCTGTCCGCCTTTCTGGACAAGGCCGCATTGGATGCGGGCGATACTCAGGCAGACGAATCTGCCGACGCGGTGTAACTAATGACACTGCATTCCGCCAAAGGGCTGGAGTTTCAACTGGTTTTCCTGGCGGGCCTGGAAGAAGGCTTGTTCCCCCACAGAATGTCCATGGACAATATTAACGGCCTCGAGGAAGAAAGAAGACTCTGCTATGTGGGTATTACCCGAGCGAAAAGCAAACTCTACTTGAGCCATGCCGAATCAAGGCGAATGCACGGCGAGGTTAATTTGTGCCGTCCCTCCCGTTTCATTAATGAGATTCCCGCTGAGCTGATTGAGGAAATCCGCTTGAAGTCCTCTGTCAGTCGACCCTCCGTGGGCGGCCCGAGACTCGGGCAAAACAATATCAACAAGAGCCTTAATGGCCGCATTGAAGTCCCTGAAACAACATTTTCATTGGGCCAACGGGTTGCCCACGGCAAATTCGGCGAAGGAATTATATTGAACTATGAAGGTCAGGGCTCCAACGCGCGGGTGCAAGTCAACTTCGATGCGGCGGGGAGTAAATGGCTGGTGCTGTCCTATGCCAAGCTGGAAGTACTGAGTTAACAGAAGTACGGGGTTAATAAACTGAATTAAGTGAAACGGGATTAACACAAATGCGCTGCACTCTTCTTAATAACTCAACCGTCAAGCCGCGGTTACTGTTTGCCTTGCTGTTTGCCTTGCTGGGCGCTCTCGTTGCTTGCTCAGGCGAGCCGCAACCCTCCTCGGCGAGTAGTGGCGAGGCTTCCAGTAATACGCAAACCCTTTACGAGTGGAAGATGATTACTTCCTGGCCAAAAAATCTTCCCGCCCTGGGCACCTCTCCAGAACACTTCGCCGACATCGTTGAGAAAATGAGCAACGGCCGGATGAAGATTCGGGTATTTGGTGCCAATGAATTAGTCGGTGGGCTGGAAGTGTTTGACGCGGTTTCCCAGGGGGTCGCAGAGATAGGCCACTCTGGCGCGTACTACTGGCAAGGAAAGATCCCTGGCACTCCATTCTTCTCCACCATCCCGTTTGGTCTCACCGGCACCGAGATGGATGCCTGGCTCGCCTATGGCGGTGGCAATGAACTCTGGCAGGAGATCTATGCGCCGTTTAATCTTATCCCCATGAGGGGTGGTAATTCCGGCACTCAAATGTTTGGCTGGTTTAATAAAGAAATTAATTCCCTGGATGATCTACAAGGCCTGAAGATGCGAATTCCAGGGCTGGGTGGTGAAGTTTTCAGTCGTGCCGGCGGCATTCCGGTAACGATGCAAGTAAGTGAAGTCTTCACCGCCATGCAAACCGGCGCGCTCGATGCGACCGAATTCGTTAGTCCCTACAACGATATGGCCGCGGGTTACCACACGGTAGCGGATTATTACTACTATCCGGGCTGGCACGAGCCTGGTTCGACGCTGGAAGTTATATTTAACAAATCGGCTTTTGAAGCCTTGCCGGAAGACCTGCAGGAAATACTGAAGGCCGGCGCCGAGGTAATGAATCAATTGCTAATGGACGAACTGACGGCGAAAAACAATGAAGCCTTGCGCGTGCTGGTTGAAGAGCACGGTGTCGAGCTGAGAAAGTTGCCCGATGAGGTGTTAATCGAACTCCGAAAAATCTCCAACGAAGTGGTAAGTGAATTAGCCGAGACCGATGAAGTTACACAAAGAATTTACCAATCCTATAAGAGCTTTCAGGCTGGGGTAGAAAATTATCACCGCATCTCCGAAGAAGCTTATATAGAAGCGCGAAAACTGCCTCTAAATTAAATAGGCGACGATGCCTCGTCTTTCTGCCTATTGGGGAATCGGACGAGGCTTGCCGTCATCATCGAGAGCGACAAAAACAAAGAGTCCATCTGCCACTTTTTTCGGGCCATCATCGATGCTGAAAATCGAGGTCCAGACTTCAACGTTAATCTGCACCGATGTCCGCCCGATACTCGCCACCTCGGTAAAACAACTAACCGTTGAACCTACTTTTACCGGACTTAGAAAATTCACATTCTTTATCGCCACCGTTGCCGAACGGCCACGGGCGACTTTTTTACTGGCAATGCCTGCCGCCAGATCCATCTGGGATACTAGCCAGCCACCGAAAATATCCCCGTTGGCATTGGTATCTCTTGGCATGGCGAGTGTTTGCAAAGCCAATTCACCCGCTGGCTTTGCTTCACTTAACGGCGCTGTAGTCATAGTATTCTCCAGTCATAGTATTCTCCAGTCATAATAATCTCCAATAACGAAACAGTGGCTGTGCTTTAGGGCGAGAAACAGCGTTTACAATATCGAGGGCAACCAGGTTGCCAGCGATGGCTGCAATGCCAGGAGCAACATCAATCCAAGTTGGATAATAATAAAAGGAATCACCCCTCTATAAATATCACTGGTGCGGATCTCCGCTGGCGCCACACTGCGTAAATAAAATAATGAAAAGCCAAACGGCGGGGTCAAAAATGAGGTCTGTAAATTCACCGCTATCATTATTCCCAGCCAGACAGGATCGACGCCCATTGCCAGCAGTATCGGTCCTACCAGAGGCACAATCATAAAAGTGATTTCAATAAAATCCAGTATAAAGCCCAGCAGAAAAATCAGCAGCATCACCAGGAATGTGGCCGAGACTACCCCGCCGGGTAAATTAGTCAGTAACGCTTCGATGAGTACATCGCCGCCAAAACCTCGAAAAACCGAGGAGAAAATTGCCGCGCCCACAAGAATTAGATAAACCATGGAAGTCACTCTCAGGGTTTCAATGGCAACCTGATGCAGCATCTGCAGCTTAAGCGCCTGCTTGAGTAACGCCAGTAGCATCGCACCTACTGCGCCAACACTGGCCGCTTCGGTGGGTGTCGCAACACCCAGCAGAATTGAACCGAGTACGGCGACCATGAGCACTACCGGCGGCAGTAGCCCCTTTAGCAAGGCGAGAATGATCTCGCTTTTCGTCAGTTCCAGCTCCGGCTTTTCTAGCGCTGGCGCCACCTCGGGCTTCAGCCACGCTATTACCAAGATGTAAGTCCCATAGGCGAGCACCAAAATAAGTCCCGGTATTATTGCCCCGGCAAACAGATCGCCGATAGAGATAAAGTCCGGTGCAAACACCCCGGCATTGAGTTGTGATTGTTGATAGGCATTGGAGATAACTTCACCGAGCAATACCAGACAAATTGAGGGCGGAATGATCTGCCCCAGGGTTCCGGTTGCACATATCGTTCCTGCGGCCAGTGAGGGCTTGTAACCTGCCTTCATCATGGTGGGCAGGGAGAGAATTCCCATAGTCACCACGGTTGCGCCGACTATTCCGGTACTTGCTGCCAAAAGCATGCCCACCACTATTACAGAGAGGCCCAGACCTCCGGGAAATTTTCCAAACACGATGGCCATGTTTTTTAACAGGTCTTCTGCAATACGGCTCTTTTCCAGCATCACCCCCATAAACACGAACAAGGGTACGGCAAACAAATTTTGATTCGCCAGAATGCCGTAGATTCTATTCGGAATCAGGGAGATATAGGCACTATCAAAGACGCCGGCGAGGGACCCGGCGAGCGCAAAAAACAAAGACACGCCGGTGAGTGTCAATGCCACCGGATAGCCGGCCATAAGCGACAGGCAAACCACGGCGAAAAAGAATATTGGTACCAGCTCCAACACTAGGCCTTACTCTGACGAATTTTATTGATGGCCTTAATTGCTTCGGAGATACCTTGCAGGAAGAGCAGTACGGCCAACATTATGATCGTTGCCTTCAGTAAATAAACGTACGCCAGACCGCTGGATTCCGGCGAGCCTTCTTTAATGCGCCAGGACACCGAAACATAGCCCCAACTGACCCAGCTTATGAAGGCCGTCGAGGGGATGAGAAATATAAGCGTTCCGAGCAGATCGACCATCGCCTGCTGTCGTTGTTTGAGCTTGCTGTAAAAAATATCCACCCGCACATGGCCGTTCTCTTTGAGCGTGTAGGCGGCACCAAGGGTAAAAATCAGTGCGTTGATATACATTACCGATTCTTGCAAGGCGATTGAGCCAAGCTGAAAAACATAACGCAGCACCACGATAGTCGCCATGACCAGTACCATCAACACCGTTAGCCAGGAGAAGATCTTTCCCGTTTGCTCTGAAAAGCTGTCTAGCAGGGTGGAGATTTTTTTCATGGTAGCAATGTGATACTCAATTAGGCTTACTCGGTGCAGATGCAAGCCGGCGGATTAAGCTCTACAGCCGCATCGGCCCTTGCTGGCTGCGCATTATTACACAGCTCACAGCCGAACGGCGATGACAGGGAAATAACGGGCAAATACGCATTCAAAACCCGATCCGTAATAGCTGATAGCTCAGAATCATCACTGAGAAGGTGAGGGCAATCATCACCACGGCGAGAACCCACAACGCTCCTCGCCTTAACTGGGCCGAGAGACGGTCTCTAAATCCCGCTTCCGCCGCAGGCTTTGCTGGAACCCGTGTAAATAACTTACTAATGCTATACAGCGTGGCCGCCCAACTGAAAGCCAGGATTGAGGGAATTAATAGCGCGTCCCCACTGAGCCAGTGCGTCTCAATCAGGCTTAGCAAAATGCCCGCCATTGAGAGGCCGCCAAGAATAATAAGCAACCACCGCAGTCGTTCTAAAAAAGTAGCAATTCTCTGTAGGCGCTCTATCATTGGAAACCTGATTTTAAGTCACAGGACCCTCAGCTTACCTTCCAGGCGGAGAATCATCCACATAGAAAATAAGGGCATTACTCGTGAATTCTTTCTCTGACGCTTCAAATGCTGTCGCTGAATTACCCTTTCTCGCCGGCATAAATTCGCTAGGCGAGCCCATACTCGAAAGCATTGAGGTAGAATTACTCGATGCCTCTACACAAGAGCTTCGCCTGCTTAAGTCGCCCCTGTTCGCTCGGAATCTGGCCGCCGGTGATACAGTTAAACTCATCAACATCTCGACGGCCGAATACGAGTTACTGCAACGAAGCGGCAATCTCTGCATTCGTGTTTTTTGTGCATATCAATTAGAAAAGCTGGCGGAGCAATTGACACCAGAGATCGAGAAGCTCGACGGGGTACTCGATCGGCAAACCGATCGCGCACTGGTGTATAGTATTCACTATTCAATTGGTTTTCAGACTATAGAAAATCTGCTGAACCAGGCCTGCGAAGCTTATCCGGATACGGTTTGGTACTATGGCAATGTGTATGATCCTGAAGATGGTTCGACGCCTCTGGGATGGTGGCTTGACTTTAATAGTCCAGAATAGTTTATTCCAAAGTTCAAGCAGAACAAGAAATTTAATAAAAGAGTAGTGCCCCTATGCTAATTGTTGTATCCCCTGCCAAGTCTCTCGATTTTGAATCGCCCGCGAAAACACGGAAATTCACCGAACCGGAATATCTACAGGAGTCCGCACAACTTGTACGTCAATTGCAGAAATTAAGCCCGGAAGATTTTTCTGAGCTAATGCACATCAGCAGCAAACTTGCCGAGTTGAACCACCAGCGTTATGCCAACTGGCATACCCCGTTCGATTTACAAAATGCCAAGCAGGCAATATTTGCCTTTACGGGTGACGTTTATATTGGTTTGAACGCGGAGCAATTTACCACGGCCGATCTGAACTTTGCGCAACAGCATCTGCGGATTTTATCAGGCCTGTATGGCTTGCTACGTCCGCTGGATTTAATGCAGCCCTATCGCCTGGAAATGGGCTCGAAATTCAACAACAAGAAAGGCAAAAACCTGTATGAATTTTGGGGTAATACAATCACAAAAAAACTAAATAGTTTATTGGCTACAGAGAAAACTCCAACTTTAATAAACCTGGCTTCCAATGAATACTTCAATTCGATCAAGCCGAAAGAACTGGATGCGCAAATAGTCACGCCCGTATTCAAAGATTTCTCCAGTGGAAAATATCGTGTAGTTAGTTTCTTCGCCAAGAGAGCCCGCGGCGCGATGACGGCTTACATTATCAAGCACAGAATTACCGCGCCGACCAAGCTAAAAGAATTTGCTGTCGATGGCTATCAATACAGTGAATCTGAATCTACCGATTCCAGGCCCGTGTTTCTGCGCAAGCAAACATAAACAATTCATCATGAATCGCGTGATGGCATGGACAACTTAATTACATAAACGATTTGATTACATGAACGATTTTATTACATGAACAGCGCCCTTCCCTTCAGCCAAGCCTGCGAGAACAACAAGCAGGCAATTCTCAACGTTCTGCAGAAGCATCTCTCTGACGGTGATACTGTGCTGGAGATCGCCGGCGGGACCGGTCAACACGCAGAGCATTTTGCCGAACATTTTCCCGGCTTGCACTGGCAGTCTTCTGACATTCCCTCTAACGTGGATAGTCTGAATCTGAGAATAGCCGCCGCACAATTGCCGAACCTCCCTCTGGCTATTCCTCTCGATGCTAATCAGGCGCAATGGGATTGCGCAATGACTACTGTCATCTACAGCGCAAACAGCTTGCATATCATGTCGGCGGATTCGGTTGAGAATTTCTTCGCCGGTGTTGACATACAACTGCAAGAACAGGGCTTGCTATTGGTTTACGGCCCCTTCAGATACGGCGGTGAATTTACTACCGAAAGCAATGCCCAATTCGATCTGTGGCTTAAAGGCCGGGATGCCCGCAGTGGTGTCCGGGATTTTGAATGGATAGAAAAATTGGCTGAAAGTGTGGGATTAGAGCTGCTTGAAGACAACGCCATGCCGGCTAATAATCAGTTATTGGTTTGGCGAAAAACCAAATAAATCGCTCCTCTTTATTCACGCCCCCTTGTTGTTAAACAGCCGAATCGACGCACAAAACTCGCTCAGGCCAGATTTAAGTAAAGCACACAGGGCTTGCTCGTTGACGATGCCATTGCCATCCAGATTACTGCCCAACAGGGGCAGGGAAACACAGGCCTTCTCGATAATATTGCCCGACATGGTTTTGATTACTTCCCGCAGCGCCGCCTGTGCATGGCTGGCTCGGGGAGAGGTGTTGATAAGCGCTACCGGCATATTTACAAACTCTTCCCCGCTAACCAGCCAATCCAGCGCATTTTTCAGAACGCCGCTAATTCCATGGGCATATTCCGGGCTGGCGATAATGAGCCCATGGGACTCGGCCAATGCACCGCGTAAATCATCGAACGCCGGAATGGCTTGTCCCTCGAGATCCGGATTAAATAGTGGCAGTTCACCAATCCCCTCATAGAGCATTACATCAACATGCTCGGGAGCCAGTTTCTCTAGTGCTATTAGTGCGGCTGTATTGTAGGAAGCCTGCCTAAGACTCCCGGTTAATGCCAAAATTTTTAAGCTTTCCATCTACATCCTTGTGCCTCGATTAGAAGGCCTATAGGGCCCAATCTTTGGCTGCGATGCTAAGTTAGTGGGAACCCAGTTTGGTAGCTAAACAGTTAGATTAGTAGCCTGATATGCAGGGTCAGTGTAACAATTTTTTACTCTGCCCCAAATATCCTTGATAAATTAGACTATTTGGTTGAGGATATTGCCCAAATCCTCTATTTATGAAGGGACTGCGCCATGAAAAAACTAACAATCTGCAGCTCGCTCGCCCATTGCCTAAGCGGTCTCGCCTTTCTGCTGGTGGCTGTTCAGGCATCAGCTCAAGCCGATAGTAATTGGCAGTTACCCAGAACCATCGACGGACACCCCGATCTACAAGGGGTCTGGGAAAACAACACGATTACACCGGTGGAGCGACCCGACGTCTTTGGTGACAAACAACTTCTCACCGATGAAGATGTTGAATTTCTACAGCGCCGACTTGTCGAAATCGATTCGGCAGGGTCCGATGCCCTGTTTGGAGAAGGAGTCCTGGAGGCGGCTTTCAGCGGCGAAATAAAATCCTATGACCCTTCAACCGGAAACTATGATTCCCAGTGGATGGCTGAGCGCACAATACACCGGCGCACCTCGCAAATAATTGACCCGCCGAACGGGAAATTCCCGCCGCGAACAGAACAAGCCATTGCGACATCACGTGAACAAGCCCAGCGCAGAAAGGATCATCCTGCCGATTCCTGGCTCGATCGCCCTCTCGGTGAACGCTGCGTGTCTTTTGGTGCGCCTCGCCTCGGTTCCGGTTACAACAGCTACTGGCAGATTGTACAAACACGGGATACCGTCGCCATTATTCAGGAAATGGCCCATGACGTGCGGATTATTCCTTTAGTGGAGAAACCCCATATCGATGAAGACATAAAGCTCTGGCATGGCGATTCACGAGGTTATTGGGACGGGGATACTCTGGTCATTGAAACCAGCAACTATTCTGACAGGAGTAGCTCCGGGCCAGACACCTCGAAAAAACTAAATGTTGAGCGCCTGACTCGAACAAGTGAATCGGCCATTCAATACCAATTAACCTCCAATGACCCCGGCAGTTACACGGCCCCTTACACGCGCGAGATTATTCTGGATCATTCCCCTGACGACATTTTTGAATATGCCTGCCACGAGGGGAACTACGGTATGGCGAATATCCTTTCCGGACACCGGGCCGAGGAAAGAATGGCCGCGGGAAATTAATGCTGAGACGAGATCGGGATTAAGTATTTACTCTGACTCAAGATTAGCTGTCGCCCTCAGTCAATGGTTTGTCCTCATTGACTGGTGGTGATTCAGCATCCTCTATTGTGTTCTCGCCTACTCCCGCCTTAAGCAGTCGTTTTTCTTCCTTCTTTTTCTTTTTGGCTATTTCTTTCTGTCGTTTATCAAAAGCGTAATTGGGTTTGGCCATTCGGAATTACATCTCTGTGGTCTGGGATTGGATGCTTAGGATACAGCAAACGCCGGGCTCAGGTCTGCAATCAAGCCTAATACCGTAGTAAATAATCCACAAAATTTGTCCATACATCGGGAAAATTCTTCAATCCATAGCCCAGCCTGAAATGGTTCTGATACAGGGAGGGAAAGCAATTGCCGGGGATAATCATAATTCCTCTATCGGTAAGCAACTTTTCCGCCAGTTGCCCAACATCAATAGAGTCCCCAATTTCAGGAAATGCCACACACCCGGCTTGTGGAGACAGCCAATTAAGCCGTCCTCCCAAAGCAGACACGCTGTTTTCGATAAGATCAATATGCTTGCTTAGCAATAGTTGAGACGCGGCGATCAATTTCTTCGAGTTGCGAAGTGCGACCGTAGCCAGCCACTCGTCGGTTATTGCAGGGCAGATCGATAAAGAGCGCTTAATAGTGAGTGCCCGCTGCAATACCTCCTTGTTTTGGCAGGCGAGCCAACCAATGCGCACCCCGCCCAAGCCGTGAGGCTTGGCAACGGAACCAAGACTTATGCCTCTGGCATAGAGTGAAGCGATGGGTGGCAATTGATGCTGCGCATCATGTTCGAGTCCACGAAAAACCTCGTCACTGAACAGCCAGGCGTTGGCACTTAGCGCGAATTCAACAATTGAGCTTTGCGTCGCCTTATTAATATGCGCCCCGCTTGGGTTGTGGGGAAAATTTATCACTAATTGATCTACACCCCCTTGAAGATGGTTTTGTAATTCATCTACAGGAAATTGCCAGGAACCATGGGCTTCGCGCCCAGAGTCAGTCGTGAGTGGCCCGCCGCTCTTGTGTAAAGTAATTGCCTTGACCTGAGCGCCAAGGGCTTTCGGAATGGCCAGCAGTGGCTCGTAGGCTGGAGTGATAGCGACAACGGTATTGCCAGCCGTAACCGTGGCATTGAAGGCGCAAAATAATGCTTCCGTCGCACCCGAGAAAAGTAAAATATTGTCAGCTTCCAGACCAGGATACTGGCTACTAATAAGCGACCGCAATTCTACACTGCCACGTTCGTCGGCATACTGAAGTGAAAGCCCATGCCATTGGGCTAATTCTTCTTCCGTTGCATACTCCATCATCATCTGTAGCGTTAATGGCTCCAGACTTGCGGCGCTTAGTCGACTCGTAGCCGCCGCATTATTGGCTGCCTGATATTGATTGAGAAGATAGTCTGGAAATTGAACGCTCAAAAATTATTCCCTTAGCGAGGCTTGCGTTGCCATACGGTCATCTGCGCAATTGAATGCTGAAATTTCCGGGCCGTCTCTCGAATGACAAAGGGAACATCACGCGGCTTATCAGCCAGCTCGAAATTTGAAGCGAGTACTTCTTTTAAGCCGTCCAGGGTGGAGAAATTCTCGCCGTCGCGCTTGTATCCACCCAACCATTTCTCTGACACTGTGAATTCTTCAATCCAGGTATAGGGTGATGTCAAAATCAATAAGCCATTATCGGCTAACCTTTCATGAATAGTGCTCAGAAAAAACCTGGGATCATAAAGACGGTCGATTAAATTTCCGGCAAAGATCAAATTGTAGTTTGCGTATTTATCTGCAAGATTACAGGCATCACCCTGCCAGAAATTGCATTTCTGAGCAGCCTCATCCAATTGCAGGTCGGCTAGTCGAGCTTCTTTGAAATCAAACAAATCGCCTTCTGCACGGATCTTGTAGCGCTGTGCCCCAGTCTCTTTGAGTTGGGTGGCAACAGAAACGAAACGCGTCGAAAAATCTATGCCATCGACATAATCAAAGACCGTCGCCAATTCAAAGCTGGTTCTGCCAATGGCACAGCCCAAATCGAGGGCTCTTTTTGCCTCGCTGCCTTTGGCTTTCGTGGCGAAATATTCCAGACACAGGTCGCCGCAGGCCTTGGCGTAGTTCGCGACACTATGGTATTCGTCGCCAAAATGAAATTCTATATACTGAGAAACTTGTTCGTCCGTTTCGTACTGATTATTTATGGCGATGACCGCCTCCTCACTTTCAACATATCGAAATCCTGCATGCTGGAAAAAATGACGTCGAAAGGCATAGCGAGAACTTTTAAGCGCGCTATTGCCGGTAGAAAAAAAACTCCCGCCCTTTATTAAATTATGTTTGCCGTCAAAGGTTGGAATTGAAAAATCATCATAGATATTATGCGCCTCAAACCCGGGCAATCCATCTATGGGGGTTTCGGTCCATTGCCATACATTGCCGATAATATCGTAGAAAACCGAACCATTCGCACATTGAGTCGGGAACTTCGTTACCGGACAAGCCGAGGCCCAGTGCTCCAAATTAATATTCCCTGGTGCCGACTCCCAATCGGGCTGGTCGTCGGCGATTTCCTCCCGCAGACAATACCATTGAGCCTCGGTTGGTAGACGAATTTTCCTGCCGGTTTTTTCAGACTTCCACTGACAGAAAGCATTGGCTTCCAGATAATTTACATCAACAGGCCAATCCCATGGCATCTCTATAATCCGGGTCATGGTTCGATAACTATAACAACCTTTCTTCCCGGCCCAAAACGGTGGATGTATTGCCTTGGCATGGCTGGCCCAGGCCCAGCCCTCCTCTGTCCAGAACCTCTCTGTCTGATACCCGCTATCTTCAACAAATCCCAAATATTCTTTATTGCTCACCAAGTATTGGCTGGCTTTAAAATCCTTTACATTGGTTTCTAATTCTCCATATTCATTATCCCAGCCATACACCGATTCCTTTTTGACCTTTCCTTGCTTTATATTTTTACCTTTGACCGGCAATAGAATGTTAGCTGGAGCACTGCCATGCCCTGGACATTCGAGAAACAGAAAGTGCGGCTTCACAAATTCGATAGGTAATTGTCTTATCAAGACCGAAGAAGTTTCCAGATGAATTCTTTCATGTTCGATGCCCATCATCACAATCCATAATGGGTCTTCCCAGGCTACAGGTAAATCTATGGCCGTAGTTTGAATAAAGTTATCAACAATATCCCGCACTTGATTGCGGTACTCTCGAACCTCGATTGGACTCGGCCAATCATAGTTTTTTTCGTTCAAATCATCCCAGGACATTTCATCAACGCCAATCGCGAACATCGATTCAATTTTTGGATTTAGCCGCTGAGGGATTAGTTTGGCAACATGAAGCTTATTAATAAAAAAAGTGGCTGTGTGACCGTAATAAAAAATTAATGGATGACGCAATGTATTGGCTGCTTCATAGAAAGCCTGGTCATTCGCCAGACATTCAAATAGATGCTCATACAAGGTAAATGTTCTGTGGAAATATTGGCGAATCTCCTCACGCTTTTTCGATGGCTCATCGCCGACTAATACGCAGGTCTTATTAACCAACAAATCGGAAGCATTTAGAATTTCATTTAAGACTTGAGAATTTTTCATAATGGCGATTTTAGTAGGTCCTTTTTTAGAAGCTTGAGAGCCAGGCCTTTACATCTGAATTAATTGCAATCCATGGCAAATACAGCCCTGATTCTCCTTATCTTTTCCCTTTTAACGACAGCCAATATTACTTAAAAGTACCCGCCGAGTCCACGATAGTAACCGCGATGATATTACGCTCGTAATCGGCGACTAGAATATCCTCCTGTTTGATCTCATCGCTCAGACCTTGCAACATCACATTGGAGTAACTCATCGGTGAGCTTAGATTATTCACCAGACTATCGGCCAGAGGCTACGCGTCATTCACATCGGTGATGATAATGACGAACATATTCTCCGCCTGCCAGTGTTTTCTAATCGCCGCATTTACCTGTTCAAGCGTCAGTTTTTTAACAACTAATCTAACTCTGGCAGATAATCGTCAGTTTCCAAGCGATTACGCCCTTCGTTTCTATTTAGGCTGCGCAATTTTGATTTTCGTTTTGGCTTTCAGCATTTTCAGTTGGTAACCAAGAAACGCGGTAAGCATCAATATTACGCCGGCACCAATCCAGTAAGCATTGCTGGCCAACTGGTAATCCGCGGATCTTAAGCTGTCGCCCGCCATTCCCTGCACCGATAGAATTGTCAAGCTGATGGGAGATACACTGGCAATATAGATCGTTAAATCCTCGAACTCAAATGCTACTCCAAGGAAAATGGCGAGTAGAATCGGCACGACCCAGACACACAAAAACAGTATGGCAAATTTATTCAGCTCCAAATATTCCAATGACACATAGTAATAGAAAATGATCAGCACCGCCGCCAGGGGCATTTTGAAATAATTAATGCTGGTAATTGGAATATCGGCTAGCGGACCCGAATTAATCATCGTAGCCTGAACAAATAACAGAAAAGCAAAAGTGCATGCGGCAAGGGCGATGGCAGAGAACAAACTGCCGGCAAAGTCGGCGAAAACAGGGAGTTTGGAGGCTTTCATTTGCTGCAGTTTCTTTGCGCGTAATAACCCGCTTCTGTATTCATCGTGGGTAGGCGTAATCACGTATAACAACCAAAACACGCACAGTAATGTGAAAAAGCAATAAACCAATGGAATGACAACGGCAAACTCTTCGATTGATGACTCGTCTCCTGCCAGTGCTAGGCTAAAAATCGAGTTTTCATTGAACACCAAATTTGGCCACAGTGTTCCGATACAAAATACCTGTATGCCAATAAAGAAAAACAGGGCGTAAATTTTACTCAGGGAATGGCTGTCGAAGCTTTCCCACTTTCGATACACCATTAGTCCCAGAGTAAATATAAGCGAGGATTGCAGCAGCAAGGAAAAGAACGTGGTGGAAACCTTCCAGTTAAAAAAGTCCACTTGCGTGCTAATAAGCCCGTCCGGTAAAGTGGATCGCCAGCTTGAATTTTCGGCCAGATAGGGAAATATTTTTTCAACCACTACCGGCCGTATGGTCAGATATTGTAAGAAGGGGAATCCCAAATAAGAAAATAGCGGTAACACCAAATTAATCAGAACTACGATGCCCACAGTAAAAACCACAGACATCCGCCATTCCTTCATCACCAGGCCAAACACCGTTCCGATCAGGTGATACAGCAAAGCCGAAGAAAAAAATACCAGATAGACCGGTAGTATTACAGACAGGGGTATTTCTCCAACAATCAATAGAAACACCATAAAGGGCAGGGTTATCGCAAAGGCTATGTATTCTCTAACCGGCAATCCGAAAAGATAGCCGAGCACCTTGGTCATCGGGCTCATCGGTGTAAGGCGGGTATAATCGATAGTCCCCGTTACCCGCTCATGAATAATGCCGGAGCTTATTCTCCCTGTTGCAGACAACATAAGAATGACCCATTGCACAATGCCCAGAGGAATTATTCCTGCCCTGGCTGCCTGTACTGAATCCTCCTGTATCCGATCGATTCCGCTGAAAATGGTCAGCGTCATAAATGCCGAGATAATGAGCACAAGAAGACAATAGAACAAGGCCTGCATGCGCATTCGGCTTTTGAAATTTTTCCAGACAATGGGATTGTTCCAAATTGCCAACACTTGAGCATTCGAGCGCAGTCGCCCCATTGAAAGTTCAATCATTCTGTGCGCTCCTGGAACTCGTCGCTCTCTATGCGGTGACTAAAATCGTCAGGGCTTACCAGTTCGATTAAGGTGTCCTCCATGGTCGCTGCCAATTTGCTGAACGAAATAACCTTAATGTCGGCGAGAATAAGCTTTCTCAATAACGCGGCTTCATCCTCCACATCACCGGTAAATTCAATAATAAATGCGCTGCCTTTTATCACTACATCAGCAACGAACTCACTCTGTTCAAGAATACTGGCGATAGTATCCAGGCCGGCAATTGCATCAAGGTAGATGGTATTGACAAGTCGAGTATGCAACATGTCTTCCAGCGGACCTGATCTAAGCAGCTTGCCTTTATTCATGATGCCCATCGAGGTACACATATCCGCCAACTCGGTCAGTATATGGGAGGATATAACTACGGTTACGCCTTCGGCACACAGTTCAAGCAATATATTTTTCAAATTGATGCGGGCGATTGGGTCCATGCCGCTGGCGGGTTCATCGAGCAGTAATACTTTGGGATTCGGTATCAATGTTTTCGCCAGCACCACTCGCTGCATCATGCCACGGGACAAGCTCTTGCCAAATGCATTGCTGTGCTCGGCCATTTGAACCTGTTGCAAGCATTCATCTACTCGCGCTTTGCGTTTTGATTTGGGGATGCCGTAACTAGCAGCAAAAAACTCCAGAAATTCCCACACTTTCAATTCGGGGGCGACTGGAGAAAGATCCGGCATATAACCGATATTCTTATAGGCCTGTCTGGGGTATTCAGCCAGATTAATTCCGCCGATGAATAACTCACCATAGGTAGGACTTATCAGCTTGGCCAGCATTTTTAGCAGGCTAGTCTTGCCCGCACCATTGGGGCCAACCAGGCCATAGATCTCTCCGCTGGGTATCTGCAAACTGACATTGTCTACCGCGGTCAACTCGCCATAATCGAGACGAACATCTCTGGTTTCTACCTGTAAATAAGTGATAGCTCCACCCCTGATCGCTGGCTGATGCTGGCCAAAATTCGGTTAACCGTTTACATGGCCAATTTATTCATAAGTTTTACTAATAAATTCTATTAGCAAATCATGGGCCAAGCTGAAACCCCGCGCTATGCGGCAGCCGTGCTCAACCCTTAATACCCTCGCACAGTAGATTTGACGAATACTTGGTGTGTTTGGTTACTTTTAGTTTGTGAAACCGGTATTGGCTAATGCGAAGTAACGGGTGGAACGAAATGTTTACTACGGGGCAGTTGTCACCGGTTCTTTATATTCCCGGCTTAAGCCCCTGCGTGACTTGTTAAATCACTAACTTACGAATCAAACCAGGATAGCCCACCATGATTTCTGCATGCGCAAGCAAGCCTTTTTGATTTAGTGCCTGGTGAAAATCAGCAAGATGGTATTTAGGTACGGAAGGAAGTAAATGGTGTTCCAGGTGATAATTCACGTGATTAGGTGCAAAGCTAAGTCGCTCCCACCATCTCGCCAAGACCGTTCGCGTGTGCAAGGTGGGATCTGGGTTGAATAAATCTGGCACAACAGCATGCTCGGCAAGATTTCGAATTCGACTGAATACCATATAGAAACTAAAATAGGCGACACACCACAGCAGGTATAACTCCGGCGCGCCTAGCCAGACGAGAGTGAGCAATAGTGCCAGGTTAGAAATAATTCCTGCGTGCAATCGAAGCAGAAGCCGCCAAAGGTCGAAGCGTTTCCGCCCTGACTCGTCGGCGGTGATAATGCCATTGCTTCGAAAGCTCGTACGAAGAAAATTGAACGTGGTTCGCCCGGTAAAATCTCGAAACAGCTTGCGTCTAAATGAGGCGCTAGCCATTGGATAGTGTTGATAACGGGACAAATCCGGATCTTCGGTACTCCCTGCCTTAGCATGATGCTTAAGGTGATTGCTCATATAGTCATCGATGCGGTACAGCATCGGCCCGGCACACAACCATTTTCCTACCCATTGATTCAGGCCCCTGGATTTAAACAGCGTTCCATGCCCACACTCATGCATCAGCACGCCCAAGCCAAGTTGCCTGCCGCCTAATAGTGCCAGAGAAATTACGATTGTGAGTGGATTCGGCCAAACCGCTACAAGGGCAAAAGCGAAGGCGATAATGCTCCCGTTAGCGAGTATCGCCAACCAGGCCCGAAGATTGCTCCGCGCGCACAGGGCTTGAATTTCCTCATGGCTAAAATTGTCTTTCAAATTCATCGATAAGGTCCAACTCGTCGCGAGCCAATGGCATTACTCAAACGTATCCGCCGAATCCACAATGGTAACCTTGGTGATATTAAGGGGGTAATCGGCGACTAGCAGGTCTTCCTGTTTGATCTCGTCGCTCAGTCCTTGAAGCATCACATTAGAGTAACTCATCGGTGAGCTTAGATTATTCACCAGACTATCGGCTAGAGGCTGCGCTTCACTAACATCGGTGATGATAGTGACGAACATGTTTTCCACCTGCCAGTATTTTCTAATCGCCGCATTTACCTGTTCAAGCGTCAGGTTTTTTAACAACTGATCTAACTCTAGCAAATAGTCATCGCGGCCATAGAAGCGTGAATCCATCAGATAACCCAATCGTGATGCTGGCGTTTGTGCGTAAAGCTTGGTATAGCTGAGCAGAAAATCACGAGTCGCTTCAAAATCTTCTTCGCTTAGACCCTGCTCCACCAGTACTGCCAACTCTTTCACGATCATTCGCAAGGCAAAATGGGCGTGACCAATTTTCAGGTCAGCCAGCTCCGGATACTGCTGCTGCAATTGCGTCGCTATCTGTACCGGTCTAACCCACATGGAAAAATAATTGGAGGAGCGCGGTACTCCAGCGGGAGGCAGCATATTTCCACCGCCGCCTTCGTACCATTCAATATAGGAGTAGTCTCCGTAATTCATGGAGCGGGCTTCGCGAATTTTTTGATAGAGCCGGGAATAATCTTTTCTGTGCTCGCCCAAATAGGAATTCGCTACCATTAACGCTGCAAATTCATCGTCGGCCCGGGTTAGCTTCAGTGGAAAACCGGTAAATATCACCGAGCCGAAAGCCCCTTCCTTCGCGACTATCTCTACCTCGATGCCATTGGGCATGCGCGCCACGCCTGCCGCTGGAACAGTGGGCGCCGTGTCGGGAAGTTGCGCAAGATCTTGTTTCAGTTGCTGCAAGAAGCCGTCGCTGTAATTGCCAGCAATGCCGATGATGAGATTGTTTTTAGTAAACATCGACTGATAATGGGACTGCACTTCTTGCAAGCTAATATTGTTAACACTCGCGGAACTGCCTTGCTTCATATGCTGGTAGTTGGTATCACGAAATAATAAATCTTCCAGCGCCTTCTTGCTGTATTCCTCATCGGAGGAAGCCCGTATGGTTTGATCCACGTAATTTTGCTGGCTGACCATAACCCGACTAAAATCTTCCTCGGCAAAGCGTGGGGTAAGTATCAGGCCTTTCAGTATCGGGTAAAATTCATCCAGATGGTCTTGATGCACTTCAAATGAGAAAGTCGTTACTTCTTTATCCGAACTGACACCGTAACGCGCGGCCATGGGAAAGATGCGATCCTGAATATCACTGTAACTAAGCTCTCTGCTGCCGCCTTGTACGACCAGGCTGGCTGTGGCCTGAGTAATTCCTTCAAGCCCGGCGGGATCACTCATGGAACCATTTTTGAACATCAACTTGATCGCGACCTTATTCGAGTTAGGCAGCTTAAGTTCAACAATTTCCTGCGCTTGCGAAGCGAACGAGAACGACAGGGGAATAACAATCAACAGCAGTGTTCTAACGACTTCCCGCGCTCTCTTCAATTTCAAACCTTTAAATACCGACATTACTGAATACCTCCAGAATCGTCTTCACTGATGGTGGCGATAGTGAGGCCAGTGTCGACGAAATACCGGGCAGCAACTTCCTGCACATCTTTCACCGTCACTCGATCATACTGGGCATACAGGCGATTTATGGTTTCAGGGTCGCCGGTTAACATAATGTAGTGTGACAGCGAGCGCGCGATAGAGTCTGGATTGTCGATGCTCATGGCAAAGCTGTACTTCAGGTTCGACTTGATACTATTCAAGGTGGCCAGATCAACACCTTCCGCTTCAATATGCTCAATGGCAGCCACGATTTCGTCTTTCACATACTGCATGTCGGCCTTGTCGATTAGGGAGGCGTCGATGCCAAAAAGATTGGGATCCCTGGAGTCCCCGGCACCCCCACCGATGGATCGGGCCTTGCGTTCATCTAATACTAATTTTCGATAAAGCGGCGAAGTCCTGGCAAACAGCAGCTGGGACAATACGTCCAGCGCCGGCATATCGATGGCTCTATCGTCGAAGGCCGGCCCCTTATAGTTGAGGCTGATATGGGGAGGAATTGATCCATTTTGCAAATGCACACGTCGGGTAGCCGTTTGTTTGGGCTCGGACGGGACTTCTGTTCTGTAGTTACCGCGCTCCCAGGTTCCGTAGTAAGTTTCAGCCAGTTGATTAACCCGCTCTGGCGTTACATCCCCAACAACGATCAAGGTGGTGTATTCCGGTCGATAGAAGCGATCGAAGAACTCCAGGGAATAGTCGTACTGATTCGGCATATCGACGATATCGTCGAAGAAGCCCATGGTGGTGTGCTTGTAGGTGTGGGTATCGAAGGCGGTGTTCTTGGTCATTTCATTGAGCTGTTGATAGGGGTTGGCGAAGTTTTTGGTGTACTCGCCCTTAACCGCGCCGGCTTCGGTTCGAAAATCGTGCTCGGAGTAATTCAGATTCATAAAGCGGTCTGCTTCCAGCTCGAACATTAGGTCCAGCCGCTCTACGTTGCCGGTCATGTGATACTCGGTTCGGTCCGCCGAGGTGTTGGCATTGGCCGAAGCGCCACTGGATTTCAGGGCATTCCGGTATTGCTCCTTCGAATAGGTATCGGTGCCACGGAACATCATGTGCTCGAAGAAATGGGCAAAGCCGGTCACCCCCTCTTCCACCTCGTCCCGGGCGCCCACCCGAACCACCGCATAGAACGCGGCGGTACCTGGACTGTCGAAAGGCACGGTGACTACGTTAAGACCGTTCGCCAAGCGGTGTTGATGGATGGGATAGGGAAGGATTGTGTCAGTAATCGCCGCGGACTCCCCGCTGGCGATCTGTGCCGCGGGTTCCAGGCTCGCTGCCGCTTCACCGGTGGCAACAGTAGCCTCTTGATCACTGCATGAAGCAAGAGCGGCAAGGAGGAGTAGCACACTCAGTCTACCTGGCGTAGGGGTCATTGTAGTCTCCGGGTTTCGGGGCATCAGGAGAAGATAAGACTAATCGAAAGCCGATGAGTAAACAAATCGGGAAGCTTGTTAAGTTAATCGATTATTGCTGTTCCGTTCAGCCTTCGCTCCTCAAATATTCCTCTGGCCGAGATTTGTTGATAATCTTTAGCCATAGCGACAGGAGGAGAGAGCAGCTTATGATTTACGAGGTGGAAGGCGATATCTTGATGACCCGCGCCCAGCTTATTGCGCAGGGCGTTGCGGTTCATGACCCCATGACCCAAGGTCTGGCGAGAAGGCTGCAAGAAAAATTTCCGTCCATGCGGGAAGAGTTTGATCAGTGGTGTGAGGAAACTAATCCAGAACCTGGAGATATCTGGCTTTGGGGCAAAGAAGGGAGGCTACAAATTGTTAATCTAATCACCAGCGAAGGCGCAGATCCCGCATTAGGCAGGCCCGGCAGACCAAGTAAAATCGCGCTACACCGGTCTATGCGGGCTCTCAACAAAATGGCAACAGAGCACCGGTTTACATCTATTGCCATGCCAAAACTGGGTGGTGGATTTGGCGGCATTGACTGGCTGGAAGTTCGCGGCATGATGCACAGCCAGCTTGGCGAATTGTTAATTCCCTTATTTGTTTACGTGACAGAATTAGAGGGTATGTTGGCGTCTGAGCCGGGAATGTAGACGTTTCTGTGCGGCCATCCGGTAAAGCCAGCTTGCTATGGAACACCCGTTAGCGCTTTGTTATGTGTCCCTAACTCATTTTGACTCATCAACCATTTGTATGACTTTGTTTTCAACCTCAGCCGCTACTTCCGCCAGCCTTTTATCTTCTGATAAAGAAGACAACATTTGTGCAGGCTTGATCAATCCAATTTTTGTAGTGCCAGCTTCTGTATAAACGGAGATTCGACAAGGCAGCGCCATATTTAATCTCATGTCGCTAGCTAATACCTTTGCTGCCTGTATTGGATTGCAAACCTCAAAAATTTTACATTGCTCAGAGAAATCAATTCCTTTACTTCGGAGTGTTCCGCCAAGGTCATGAACATGCAACACACCAAAACCGTGGCGTTTTACAGCGGCGTCCAAATCTTGTGATGCTTGCTCGAATGTTTTCTCTGATTCAACTATGTAATACATTGTTTTCCTCGGCCGGTAACTGGACACATAATGTCCTTGTTAAGACGCAAACCACTGCGTGGTTTGTCGTTATTAAACTGAATGCACTTATTGCAACCTGTGTTTGAGTAAATACGCTATCTTCTACAGTTTTACTTTGATCCATTGAACTGGGACTCAGGGAAATAGTAGTAAAGAAAACCAGCGAGACTGCAAATTTTGCTGTTTCAAACATTAAAGTTTGCCTCTTTGGGGTTAAGTCGGAATATTAAGCAACATAACGTCGCGGGAATGGGCCGTTATTTTGACGCGAAGCGGCAAGATAGCGGTTTCAGGGAGCGCCAGCGACCGAATTCGACGCTTTGTTATGCATTATTCTGACCATACGGCAAACTCATTACCACTTGGCTCAGTGAAGTGAAAACGTCTACCGCCTGGGAATGGAAATATTTCCTTCACTATAACGCCATTCGCTTTTTCAATTTTATCCTGGGTTGTTTCAAGATCTTTGCTGTAGAGCACCACAAGAGCAGCTCCATTATTTGTGGTAGAACACAAGTCTGCTTTAAAGAAACCACCATCGATCCCTTGATTAGAAAATGATATATAGTCAGGACCAAAATCTTCAAATGACCAGCCGAATGCATCAGTGAAGAACGTTTTTGTTTTTTGGATGTCTTTAGCCGGAAATTCCACATAGCTTATTTTTTCATGTGCATTCATCTGCATTTCCTCTCTTTCACATAACGCTTTTAATAATAGGTAAACCGCGCAGCGGTTTACCCTTATTGATTTGATTGTTATGTTCCTTGACCCAAACGTGTACCCACATGCTTCCAAGGTTGGATATGTTTAAGTTCGTTTGCGAGAACCTCTTCAGCTACTTCGGTGTCAAACGCCACTTGTGCCCTAAGCCAATATCCATTCGAAAGCCCAAAGAAACGGCATAAGCGCAAATCTGTATCTGCAGTAATGGAGCGCTTTCCAGAAACTATCGCTCCAATTCTCTGAGCTGGCACTTCGATCTCTTTCGCAAGGCGGTACTGTGTGATACCCATAGGCTCGAGGAATTCTTCTCTCAAAAGTTCGCCGGGAGTTACTGGCTCTAGTTTTCTCATGTCCTACTCCTAATGATAATCCACGATTTCGACATTAGTTGCACCAGCCGTAGTCCAGCGAAAACAAATGCGAAATTGATCATTGATTCTAATGCTGTACTGGCCTTTCCGGCTTCCTTTTAGTCCTTCTAGTCTATTTCCGGGAGGGACTTTAAGATCAGTTAGCCTTTCCGCAACTTGGAGTTGGCGGAGTTTCCGAAGAGCGACTCGCTCGAAGTTTATGAAGCGCCTAACTCTACGGCCTTTCGCAAGCTTTTCTGTTTCAGCACATTTGAACGAAACAATCATTTCCAAATAGTAACGCCATGCAACATTAACGTCAAGCGTTACTACCGATCTTCGATGTCCGAGGCTGGTTGGAACATAACGCCCGTAGTAATGGGTGCGCGCAGCGCATCCTTTTTGACTTGTTTGTTATGTAGCTGTGACATGCACTTTTACGCCGAGGCTGCCTAAAACCTTTTGCACAGTTTCGTACCTAGGTTTCGCTCCAGGAGAGAATGCCTTGTAGAGGCTTTCTCTTCCTAAGCCAGACCTGCTAGCGATTTCTGACATGCCCCTGGCTTTTGCTACATGACCTATAGCGGCAAGAAACACATCGGGATTCTCGTCTTCTAATGCAGCAGAAAGATACTCAGCAATAAGCTCTTCGTTGTCGAGATATTCACTAACATCAAAATCAGTTACTTTAACCATACTTATGACCTCAATTCCGACAGTATTTCTCTAGCTCGTTCAATATCTTTAGATTGGCTCGATTTAATGCCTCCGCTAAGGAGGAGAATTACCATATTCCCTTTCTTGGTATAGTAAATTCGATAGCCTTTCCCAATATGAATTCGAAGCTCGTGGAGTCCGCCTTTTAGCGACTTGGAGTCACCAAAATATCCCTGGCGAACGTTCTCCAAGCGAATAAAGATACGGGCTAAAGCCTTTGTATCCTTAATCTTGGAGCGCCACTTTATAAAGTAATCTGTCTCTTTAAGTTGATACACATTGGCAGTGTATCCGTATGGATACACTCAGTCAATAGCAGCTCGATGCTGGCCTACATAACGCCCGTAGTAATGGGCGCAGTCTGCGTAGCGGGGCTTGTGACAGAATGGCGAAGCCATTCACAAGCCGTGTGGAGCAGGCTGTGTCCCTTATTGACTTGTTTGTTATGTGTCGTTACACTGTTGTACAGTTTAACGTACATGTACAGGAATCCTATAATGGACAGCATAAGTTATACCTCAGCTCGAAGCAACCTGGCAAAGACCATGGACCATGTTTGCGATGACCATGCCCCTGTTGCGATCACCAGAAAAGGGCAAGGAGCCGTAGTCATGATGTCGATGGACGATTTCCAAGCCCTCGAAGAGACAGCCTATCTTCTCCGTAGCCCAAAAAATGTGAGACGCCTTGTTGAGGCCATATCTGAGCTTGAAAATGGAAAGGGCACAGAAAGAGCGCTGGCTGAATGAAGCTGATCTTTGCTGAATCTGCATGGGAAGATTACCTATACTGGCAGAAGCAAGACAAGAAAATGCTCAATCGCATTAACACGCTTATCAAAGATATTAAACGAAGCCCCTTTGGGGGAATCGGTAAGCCAGAGCCATTGAAACACGCTCTCTCTGGATATTGGTCGCGCTGGATAAATGATGCTCATCGTATTGTTTACTCCGTAAAGGATGATTCAATATTTATCGCTCAACTTCGATATCACTATTAGTACACATAACTCCCCTGATAAAGAGTGCCGCTTGCGGCATCTTCTTGATCTTTTTGTTATGTTTCGTCATGCACGTTTTGAAAGTAAATATGTCGCAAACTCGGATCGAGCTTTACCATTCAATTCATACCCTTTTTCATTACACCATTCAATCAGTTCGCTAACTCTAACTGATACTTTTTTAGGGTATATACCTTGTTTCTCCAAATCCTGTATGGCGCCGTTAGCACCAGTTTTCCATTCTTCATAGCTATCGTCCAAACGTTCCGGGTCTGCAGCGGATTCCTTTAGTAGTTCCCACTGTTCACGCTGATACCAACACATTCCGACGTTCACATTTGATTCTTCAGTCATGATTGCCTCCAAATGCATTCAGATGCGTTTCACTATTTACACCATAGATCTCAATAGATTCTCAACTATCGTAGATTGACAACAGAAACATAACGCTTTTAATAAAGAGTGCGCGTAGCGCATGATCTTCCCCCGATAAAATTGACACCATTTTATCTACGCTGCACGTTGTTCATATTCTATCGGCGACTCGTAAGCCAAACCTGAGTGTAACCGAACAG
>JABMOK010000123.1 GCA_013204155.1 Pseudohongiella sp.
CACCATGGCAGTCAGGTCGCCGCCGTCATCAAGAATCATATTCGCGTTCCAGGGCTTGCCATCTTTCAGGATAGTTTGCTCGATACACCATTCACCTTCTGCTTCGGTCTGGCCCTTCCAGGCGTACACGGCGACGCCGGCGGCGGCTATGCAGGCGGCCGCATGATCCTGTGTCGAGAAAATATTGCAGGAAGACCAGCGTACCTCGGCGCCAAGCTCGACCAGTGTTTCGATCAGCACTGCAGTTTGTACGGTCATGTGAATACAGCCAAGAATTCTGGCATCAGCCAGTGGCTTCTCCTTTGAGTAGCGACTGCGCAGTGACATCAAGGCAGGCATTTCTGACTCTGCAAGCGTAACCTCCCGGCGACCAAAATCGGCAAGGCTTATGTCGGCTACTTTATAATCCTGCGTAGCCCCGTTGTTTTCTGAATGGGATGAATCGTTCATTTCTTGCTCCGTATAATAGTGTTATAGACCGGCTTCGCTTCGAAGCATGTCGGCTTTGTCTGTTTTTTCCCAACTGAGGTCCAGGTCTTCTCTTCCGAAGTGACCGTAGGCGGCAGTGGCGCGATAAATTGGGTTGAGTAGATCAAGCATTTTAATCAAACCCTTTGGACGTAATTCAAAATGAGCGCGGATCAGCGCTACGATTCTTTCATTGCTAATTCTGTTGGTGTCAAAAGTCTCTACGCTGATGGACGTTGGCTCTGCAACGCCGATGGCATACGACAGTTGAATCTCGCAGCGATCGGCGATGCCGGCTGCCACCAGATTCTTGGCCACATAGCGCGCCGCATAAGCGGCAGAACGGTCAACCTTGGACGGGTCCTTGCCGGAGAATGCACCACCGCCGTGACGCGCCATGCCGCCGTAAGTGTCGACAATGATCTTGCGCCCCGTCAGTCCACAGTCACCATAGGGGCCGCCAATCACAAAACGTCCGGTTGGATTGATAAAATATTTGGTGTCTTTGTTTATCAAATTAGCCGGCAAAACGGGTTTGATAATTTCATCCATCACCGCGCTTTGTAAATCTTTCAGAGAAATTTCATCGCGGTGCTGGGTGGAGAGCACGACTGCATCGATAGCCACCGGTTTGCCGTCCACATAACGGAAAGTAATCTGGCTTTTCGCATCCGGCTCCAGCCACGGCAGCGTGCCGTTCTTTCTAACTTCGGCTTGGCGCTTAACCAGCAGATGAGAGTAGTAAATTGGCGCTGGCATTAGCACATCGGTTTCGTTGCTGGCATACCCAAACATCAGACCCTGATCGCCCGCGCCCTGCTCATGATCTTCCGAATCGTCTACGCCCATGGCGATGTCGGGAGACTGTTTGCCGATGGCATTGAGAACGGCGCAGGTATTGCTGTCGAATCCACTCTTGGAATGGTTGTAGCCAATATCGTTGACAACTACACGGACAATGTCTTCTATATCAACATAGGCCTCGGTGGTAATTTCGCCCGCTACCACCACCATGCCAGTCTTGATCATGGTTTCACACGCGACTCGCGAATTTTTGTCCTGCTCCAATAACGCGTCCAGGATCGCATCTGAAATTTGATCGGCCATCTTATCTGGATGGCCTTCGGATACAGATTCAGATGTAAACAGTGTAGATTCTGCCATTATCATTTCCTTCGTTATGTATATATTAAGTATCAGTGTTAAAAAAATTCGTAATAAGTTAATGAGCGAACTGATCCGCTAACTTTTGCTTCCTTTTTTCGCTATATTCCGTTTGATTTCTTTCGCCAATCGTTCGCCAACTTCTTCTATTCAATTATCGGCTGGATTGTTTGCCGTCTATTTCATCGAATTATGCTATAAATTTCCGTTCATTTGTTTTTTTGAACGTTCGAAATTGAATCTGAAAACCATTTCTTAGCCCAAGATAGGAACTTTGCTGTGCTTCCAGGCCAGCCTTGCTTGCCCAGTGGTCCAAATCCCCTTCGTCGAAACCAAGCCACAAGTCGCCGCAAGATTCTCGCACCCAATCCTGATCGTGGTTACACAGGTCTACTACGAGCAGGAAGCCGGATGGCTTTAGCATTACCGCAACATCTTTAAAAGTTTTGGCGGGTGAAGAAATGTGGTGCAGCACCATATCGAAAATAACCAGATCACTAGTAAGGTTATTTTTTCGTGCGACGGCGGTGTCGCCCAACATAAAATTCACATGGCTGTGTCCGGCCTTTGCCATCGCGTCTGTGGATTTTTCCAGCATCTCTCTGGAATTATCCAGGGCCGTTACATTGTTAAACCGAGAAGCAAGCTCCTCCAGTAACTGACCTTCTCCAGGCCCAACCTCCAACACACTGGCATCCGCACCTAGCCCCAAGCCGGTTATTACATCGTGCAGGCTACTGGCATAATGAGGATGTTCAACAATTAGCCCCTGCTTCTCTCTAAATTTGTCGGCATTACGATTAAAGAATTTCAAGGACAACTGCGCGCGTTCCAGCTGAATCTGTTTAATCTTCTTACGCTGATCAATGGAGACAGGCAGCGATTCAATACCGTCGAACACGCTCTTCTTTATATCGATAAAACAATCTTCCTCCGACAAGAAGGCGCGGCGGTAGAATATTGAATTTCCTTCGCGCCGGGTGGAGACCAGCTTGGCGGTTAACAGTATTTTCAGATGATGACTGAGCGCCGACTGGCGGATGTCGAGTATCCGGCACAGCTCCAACACGCCAAAGGATTCATTTTTCAATAAGCGCAAAATCTGCAGCCGCAAACTATCCGCCAGCGCTTTATGCAGGCTGGTTAAGCAGCCCAATGAATCTAGCGGCTCGGGATTGATAGTTTTTAGGGCGGTGGCTGGCATTTGGCTGTCTGTACTGTAGGAGTTAGTAGGAGTCTTTATTGGGAAAAGTCGCAATCTAGCAGCAAAAGCGGCTTATTTCAAACCTATATCAATATATTTTGATATAGAATTCAGCGGGAGGGATTATAAAATTTATCGAAACCCTTGTCCCTCAGCTGCGCTCAATTAGGAGCAGGCCGGTAATTCTTACATTTCGATTTAGTTAAGAAGCAAAATTCTCACGTTAGCACTGGAATTAGGCGTTTATCCTTCCCCTTGCTTTACTTGCAATCAGGCCATGCGTTCGCGCTGCGATTTTTTGAAATTAACCCCTATCTGTATAGCAAATTGCTCTCAGGTGCGGGAAAATAGCCGCCTTCTTCTGAAGTAGATTTATCCACACCTCTGCCTGTCTGGACCTCAACTCTCCGACTTCGTGCTCGAGCAAGGGCTAAATCGGCTTCAGTAAATTAAATAGAGTAACCAAGAACGGGAGTTCGATCGATGGCGGAACAGGCTGTGCCACGGAAACAATGCGCCAATGCAATTCGTGCATTGAGTATGGATGCTGTACAAAAAGCCAACTCGGGACACCCCGGGGCACCAATGGGAATGGCCGACATAGCCGAAGTGCTTTGGAACGACTTCTATCAACATAATCCCGGTAATCCCCAGTGGTTCAACCGCGATCGGTTTGTGCTTTCGAATGGGCACGGTTCCATGTTGATGTACTCCCTGCTGCATCTGTCGGGATATGACTTAGGCATCGAAGAATTAGCGCAATTTCGACAATTTGACTCCAGGACACCGGGCCATCCTGAATACGGCGATACTCCCGGCGTCGAAACGACCACCGGTCCACTGGGCCAGGGGCTGGCCAATGCGGTCGGCATGGCGGTCGCCGAAAAAACCCTGGCGGCACAGTTCAATCGCGAAGGCCACCCGATTATCGATCACTTCACCTATGTCTTCGCCGGCGATGGCTGCCTGATGGAAGGCATCTCCCACGAGGTGTGCTCCCTGGCGGGCACCCTGAATCTGGGCAAGTTAATCGTTTTCTATGATGACAACGGTATTTCAATCGATGGCGAAGTCGGGCAATGGTTTTCAGACGACACCGGCAAACGTTTCGAAGCCTATGGTTGGCAGGTATTGTCCGCTGACGGACATGATGCCGACGCGATTAGCGCGGCGATTGAGCAAGCACGGGCCGAAACAGGCCGCCCCAGCTTGATTAGCTGCAAGACGATTATCGGTTACGGTTCGCCGAACAAACAGGGTACCGCGGCAACCCACGGTGCTCCTCTGGGTGAGAGCGAAATAGTGGCGACCCGTGAGGCACTGGACTGGCCGCACGCGCCTTTTGTCGTGCCGGCGGAAATCAAGCAGGCCTGGGATGCTACCGAAAAGGGCTTTATTGCAGAGTCTGCCTGGAAGGAAAAGCTGGTTATCTACGAGGAAGAATATCCTGATCTGGCGATGGAACTGGTGCGACGCTTAAAGGGTGAGTTACCCGGGTATTTTACCGGCAAGGCAGACGAATATATCAGCCAGTGTCAGCAATCAGCGGAAAACATTTCAAGCCGCAAGGCCTCGCAAAACTGCATCGAGACCTATGCCGCCCTGTTGCCCGAATTGATCGGCGGCTCAGCCGATTTAACCGGGTCGAATCTGACTAATTGGTCAGGCACCTCGCCCATCTCCGAGAGCGCTGACGGCAATTACATCTATTATGGTGTGCGCGAATTTGGCATGACAGCCATGGCTTCCGGCATCGCCTTGCACGGGGGTTTCATCCCGTATACAGCCACCTTCCTGATTTTTATGGAGTACGCCCGGAATGCGGTAAGAATGGCGGCATTGATGCAACAGCAGAGCATTTACGTGTACACCCACGACTCAATCGGTCAGGGCGAAGACGGGCCAACCCATCAGCCGGTAGAACAGCTAGCCAGTCTGCGCACGACACCCAATATGTCGGTTTGGCGCCCCTGTGACAGCGTGGAATCAGCCGTTGCCTGGAAGGCGGCAATCGAGCGACAGCATGGACCCACGGCGCTGGTCTTCTCAAGACAAAATTTGAAGCATCAGGGGCGCAGCGAGCAGCAGCTGAGGGATATTGCCCGTGGCGCCTACATACTGAAAGATTGCGAGGGGGAACCTAGCGTTATTATTCTGGCGACGGGCTCCGAGGTTGATATTTGTGTGGAAGCCGTCACCACCCTGCAACAGCAGGGAATAAAAGCGCGTCTGGTTTCTGTCCCCTGTGTCGATGTATTCGATGCGCAGGATGCCGAGTATCGCGAACACGTATTGCCCGACTCCGTGCGTAATCGAGTTGCCGTTGAGGCCGCGGCGGCAGAGTACTGGTGGAAGTTTGTTGGTCTCGATGGAAAGATTATCGGCATGACCAGCTTCGGCGCATCGGCTCCGGGGCCCACGCTTATGGAGCATTTTGGATTTACAGCAAAGAATGTTGTCGAAACGGCCAAGTCGTTCGCTGAGTGAGCGGCTTGGGTTCAGCCAATTTCTTTTCTCTTTTTTCTTTTTACTTGGCAGGGTAGAGGCGCATGGCCTATCGCATCGCAATCAATGGCTATGGGCGTATCGGCCGCTGTGTACTGCGCGCGTTTTATGAGTCGAGCAATTATGCAGACCTGAGAATTGTCGCCATCAACGATCTCGCCGGACTCAGTAATCTCGCTCACTTAACGCGCTACGACAGTACCCATGGCCGCTTCCTCGGCAGCGTGGAAGAAGGCAATAAGGAGTTGCTGGTAAATGGCGACAGGATTGCTGTCTTCAACAGTGCAGCCGTTGAAGACCTACCCTGGAATGAGCTGGATATCGATCTGGTGATGGAATGCAGCGGCGCCTTTAGCGATCGCAAAACAGCGCTACTGCATATACGCAACGGCGCCGGCAAGGTGCTTTTTTCACAGCCCGCCGAGCAGGATATTGATGCCACCTTAATCTTTGGCATTAACCATGAAACCCTGGATGCCAAGGCACAGATAATTTCCAATGCGTCCTGTACCACCAACTGCATCGTGCCGGTGTTAAAAACTCTGGATGATGCCTTTCAGATCGAATCCGGCGTAATCACCACCATCCACTCGGCGATGAATGACCAGCCGGTGATCGACAGTTATCACCATACAGACCTTAGAAAAACCCGCAGCGCGATGCAATCGATCATTCCTGTCGATACAGCGCTGGCAAAAGGCATAGAGAGAATTTTACCGAACCTGAGCGGGTTGCTCGAAGCCCAGGCGATTCGAGTACCTACTGTCAATGTGTCGTTGATGGATTTAACGGTTTTGGTTCGACGCGCAAGCGATGTGCTGAGTGTTAATAATGTCATTCGAGAGGCCAGTAAGAGTTTGCCGGCGAATATTTTGGGATTCACCGATGAACCCTTGGCTTCCTGCGATTTTAACCATGATCCAAGATCGGCGATTGTCGATCTCAATCAAACCCGCGTGGCGAATAAAAAATTAGTAAAGCTTTTGGTTTGGTTTGATAATGAGTGGGCTTATGCCAACAGGATGCTCGACGTTGCGCAATATCTGCATTCAATGAATCGAGCGGACTAATTAAAATGCGTGTTTACAGGAAAGTTCCGCAATGACCTTGTTACATATGGATCAAGTCGACCTCACCGGAAAACGTGTTCTCATTCGTGAAGATTTTAATGTTCCGATTCGAGATGGAGAGGTGACTAACGACACAAGAATCCGTGCGGCCTTGCCCACTATTGAATTGGCACGTTCCTCTGGGGCTAAAATAATTCTTATGTCACATCTGGGGAGGCCCGAAGAGGGTCTCGCCATCGAGGCACAGGCGAAGTTCTCACTGCGGCCAGTTGCCGAGAGGCTTGCTGAATTACTTGGCTGTGAAGTAAGGCTGGTGCAGAATTACATTAAAGAGGCTAATGCCGTGGTGGCCGGCGACGAGGTGTTGTTATTAGAAAATGTGCGTATCAACAAGGGTGAAAATGCCAACGATGATGAACTGGCGGAATATTACGCCTCCCTCTGTGATGTTTTCGTCATGGATGCATTTGCTACGGCGCACCGGGCTCAAGCCAGCACCTATGGGGTGGCGGAATACGCGGCTACAGCCTGCGCCGGTCCCTTGCTTGTGGCTGAGTTGGATGCCCTCGATCGATGTCTAAAAATGCCGGAAAGACCGGTACTTGCCGTGGTGGGTGGCGCGAAAGTTTCCAGCAAATTGAAAATATTGAAAAATCTTTCCACAAAGGTAGACCAGCTGATTGTTGGTGGAGGCATAGCCAATACCTTTCTGCTGGCCAGCGGAGCCAGAGTTGGGAAATCTCTTTGTGAACCCGAATTGCTTCCTCTGGCCACTGAACTCATGGCGCAAACCAATATCCCGTTACCGACAGACGTGGTTGTGGCAAAAGAATTAAGTCCTACGGCGACCGCCAGCATCAAGCTGATTTCAGAAATTGAAGATGACGATATGATTCTGGATATCGGGCCGACCACGGCGCAGCATTTCATCGACTTAATCGCTACCATGAAAACCATAATCTGGAATGGGCCGCTGGGAGTTTTCGAATATCCTCAGTTTGCCAATGGCACCGAGGAGGTCGCCAGAGCGATAGCGGCCAACAAGGGTTTTTCGATTGCCGGGGGTGGAGAAACAATAGCCGCGATCGACAAGTTTTCAATTACCCAAGACATTTCTTATATTTCTACTGGGGGCGGCGCATTTCTCGAGCATATACAGGGGGCAATTTTGCCGGCTGTAAAAATGCTGGAAGCGAGAGCTTTAGAAAGCAGGGTAAAGAAATTTTTGTAATGAGACTCGGTTCTTAATATTAGTCGAGCTTAAGCCGCGCTCAAGCTCTAAAAAAAATAGTTTGATACGAAAGAGGTTTAGACATGGCACTAATTAGTTTACGACAGTTACTGGATCACGCGGCAGAATACGGTTATGGCGTTCCTGCCTTTAACGTAAACAACCTGGAACAGATTCGCGCGATAATGGAAGCAGCCGACGAGGCCAATAGTCCGGTTATTTTGCAGGCTTCCGCTGGGGCGCGTAAATACGCCGGCTCGAACTTTCTTAAACATTTGATTTTGGCCGCCATTGAAGAATTTCCACATATTCCCATTGTTATGCATCAAGATCATGGTGTGTCGCCCGCTATTTGTCAGCGTTCTATTCAGCTGGGTTTCTCTTCGGTAATGATGGATGGCTCGCTAGCCGAAGACGGCAAGACACCAACCGACTTTGATTACAATGTCGAGGTTACCAAAACCACAGTCGCCATGTCACACGCCTGTGG
This sequence comes from Pseudohongiella sp., assembly GCA_013204155.1. Taxonomy (GTDB): domain Bacteria; phylum Pseudomonadota; class Gammaproteobacteria; order Pseudomonadales; family Pseudohongiellaceae; genus UBA9145. Next base: position 8,133 of record JABMOK010000123.1, read on the forward strand.
CGTTTCGGTCGAGGGCGAAATAGGTTGCCTTGGGTCGCTGGAGACCGGCATGGCAGGCGAAGAAGATGGCGTCGGCGCCGAAGGTAAGTTGACGATGGCGCAGATGCTTACCGACCCGCAGGAAGCCTCGGACTTCGTCGATGCCACTGGTGTCGATGCACTGGCTATCGCCGTTGGCACCAGCCATGGGGCCTACAAGTTTAGCCGGCCTCCTACCGGGGACATCCTGGCGATACAAAGGATCAAGGACATACATGCGAAGATTCCAAACACCCACCTGGTGATGCACGGGTCTTCTTCGGTGCCGCAGGAATGGCTGGCAATTATCAATGAGTTTGGTGGCGAGATACCCGAGACCTATGGTGTGCCAGTTGAAGAAATTCAGGAAGGCATTAAGCATGGGGTTCGCAAAGTGAATATCGATACGGATTTACGCCTCGCCTCCACCGGCGCGGCAAGAAAGTTTCTTGCAGAAAACAAATCTGAATTTGATCCACGCAAATTTTTGATTCCCACCATGGACGCAATGAAAGGAATAGTGGCGGCGCGGTTGAATTCATTCGGCACGGCTGGACAAATTTCAAACATTAAAAAAGTGTACAGTTTGGAACAGATGGCCGAACGCTATACGAGTGCAGCGTCCTGAGTAGATGGCACCTTAGGTGGCCCTCAAATTCGCTACAGCCACGTTGCATTTCTTGACAAGGTACCTACATTGCCGCCTAGTGAGCGGTGGGCAACAGTGTTGCAAGGTCTGATTGCGTATGTTTAGCCGAGCCGATGCAGATCAACTACGGGAAAGCCTTGCGGCGATCAAATTCCCGGCAACTTTTGCGGACCCTGCTAGCGTTGAATCCGGGGTGGACACTTCCGTGCGAAATCTGGTTCGTGCTTATCGAGAGCATTACGGACTTGATTTCGATACCCCATCGACCACCGTAGCGCATACGCTGGGCATCGTCGAAAGCGGGCCCTACAAGATTGTCTGTCAGTATTTTGTCGCCTGTGCCGCCGAAGCCCCCTCGGTAAACTCCCCTGCAAACCCTTCCACAAGCAGAGGCACCGTCTTTCTACTGCATGGATATTTCGATCATGGCGGAATCTATGGCCATCTTATCCGCCACTGTTTACAGCTGGGCTTCGCCGTGGTTATTTTCGACTTTCCCGGACACGGTTTGTCCAGCGGAGCAGTCGCCAGCATTGGATCTTTTCGCGAATACAATCAAGTGTTTTTCGATTGTCTGTTAGCCGCGCAGCAACAGAGTGTGGCGGGGCCGTGGACTGTCATTGGCCAAAGCACAGGCGGGGCGATTATCATCGATTCGCTACTGGACGATAATCGACTGGACTCATTTTCTATTCGGCAATATCTATTGCTCAATCCCTTACTTCGACCGAGTCACTGGGGCAGAGGAAAATTACTCTTCGCCTTAAGCCGATGGTTTTTTGTCGACACCAAGCGGCAATTTTCCAACAATAGTCACGACCGGGAATTTCTGCGCTTTCTTCAGCAAGAGGATAATTTGCAGAGCAAGTTTTTGTCACGCCGCTGGATTCTGGCGATGATCGACTATCAGCGCCGCTTTGCTAAAGCGGCGGGCTCGGACAAAAAGCTAAGCATAATTCAGGGCACGGATGACGGAACTGTAGACTGGCACTATAATCTTCCGAAGATTATGGAAAAATTTCCAGCCTCGAAATCCTATCAACTTAAGGATGCACGGCATCATCTGGTGAATGAGTCGGCCGAATACCGAGACAAGGCATTTTCATTGATCAGTCAGATTGTAGATCAGCCGGGTTGAATGCTTGATCGCAAGAAGGACAATTGATCGTGAAGGGCAATTGATCGTAAGAAGGGTAATTGATCGCAAGCAGGGTAATTGCCTGTAAGCAGGATAGAAGCCGCGCAAGCCGCGCTAGAAAAGAACCCGGCAACGAATAGTGCCATTGATCTGATTCAGTTTTTCCAGCGCCAGCGCGCTGTACTGCAGGCCAATATCGATGACTACATAGCCAATCTGTTCGTTGGTTTGTAAATACTGCGAACTGATATTTATCCCGGCCTCGGAAAAGACACGGTTTATCTCCGCTAACACACCCGGAATATTTTTGTGAATATGTAATAGACGGTGTTTTCCGGGATGTGCGGGCAAGGTTACTTCGGGGAAATTAACCGAGGCAAAACTGGAACCGTTATCGCTGTACTTAATAAGTTTTTCGCTGACTTCTACTCCGATGTTCTCTTGTGCTTCCATTGTGCTACCGCCAACATGTGGCGTAATAATACAATTATCAAAATTTCTCAACGGCGACAAAAATTCCTCGTCATTGGATTTTGGCTCGACCGGGAAAACGTCGATAGCCGCGCCAGCAATTCTCGAATGCTGCAATGAATCGGCCAGGGCACCGATGTCCACTACCGAACCGCGAGAGGCATTAATGAACACCGCTTCCGGTTTCATCCAGGCTAGCTGTTTGGCTGTAATCATGTCTTTGGTCGCCGGGTTTTCCGGCACATGCAGACTAACAACATCACACTCGCTCATTAGTTCTTGCAAGGAATTGAGTTGCGTTGCATTTCCTAGCGGGAGTTTGCTCACTACATCATAGAGATAGACTTTCATGCCCATCGATTCGGCCAGTACGCTAAGCTGTGAGCCAATATTTCCATAACCGACGATGCCCAGCTTTTTGCCCCTGACTTCGAAAGATCCGTGGGCGGACTTTTGCCATACGCCTCGATGCAATAAGGCATTCTTTTCCGGGATGCCTCGCAGGAGTAGAATGGCCTGGCCAATTACCAGTTCGGCGACACTTCGGGTATTTGAAAAGGGGGCATTAAATACCGGTATGCCACGGACCAAAGACGCGGTAAGGTCGACTTGATTGGTGCCTATGCAGAAGCAGCCAACAGCCTGTAGTTTCTGCGCCGCCTCAAAAACAGACTCGCTGAGCTGGGTACGGGATCGAATGCCGAGGAAATGTACGTCAGCAATTCTTTCCAGCAGCTCATCGCCCTCAAGCGACGTTTTTAAGTATTCTATGTTTTCATAGCCGGCTCTCTTCAGCGTTTCAACGGCGCTGGGATGTAAGGCTTCCAATAACAGGAATTTTATTTTCCGCTTTTCTAGTGAGGTTGGATTCATAGCTTAAAAACTTTTAGATTTGGATTATTGAAAACGGGCAATGTTTCTCGGGGCGATACTGATGCCGGGAGCGATGATCGACAAGCTGGTGCATGTTACCATATTCTTCGCTGTAGTTTTTCGCCAGCAATGGGCCCGCGATCTTCAGGGCAGGGAAACTACTTGGAAACAGCAGAAAAAGGCATTATACATACCCGGTACAGCACACCTGGTACAGCACACTTGGTATAGCACACTTGGTATAGCACACTTGGTCTAGCACAACTGGTCTAGCACAACTGGTCTAGCACACCTGGTCTAGCACAACAGAGGAAAGCGAAGTGATGAATTGCAGTGAAACTGAACTGCTTGGGGAGCTCGCCGCCATTGTCGGTGAGCAGTGGCTAAAGACAAGCCCTTCGGACCTGGCTAACTTTGGCAAGGACTGGACCACGGCCTATGAGGCCCGGCCAATAGCCATAGTATTCCCCGGCGATATCCCCAGCGTGGTCGCGCTTGTCAAGCTGGCCAATCTTCAGCAGATTGCGCTGGTTCCTTCCGGAGGGCGTACGGGCCTCAGTGGAGGTGCTGTTGCAGCCAATGGAGAAGTAGTGGTTGCCTTCGACAGGATGAATAAAATATTGGCATTTGATCCGGCCGATCGTCAGGTGGTTTGTCAGCCCGGGGTAATTACCGAACAGTTGCAGCAGTTCGCTGAAGAGCAGGGTCTGTTCTACCCGGTAGACTTTGCCTCATCCGGTTCCAGTCAACTCGGCGGCAATGCCGCTACCAATGCGGGGGGCATAAAGGTTATTCGCTATGGCATGACCCGAGACTGGGTGAAAGGTTTAAAAGTAGTGACCGGCAACGGCGAGGTGCTGGATCTGAATCGAGGACTTGCGAAGAATGCCACTGGCTATGATTTCCGGCACTTGTTTATTGGTTCGGAAGGCACCCTCGGCTTTATCGTGGAATTGACCCTGGGCCTCAGTAGCCAGCCTCACGATCCCACCGTGCTGGTTCTTGGTGTAGAAGAAATGCGTGCCACCATGGATGTATTGCAAGCCTTCCAGGACAAATTGAAACTAACCGCATTTGAGTTCTTTTCTGATAAAGCGCTCAAGCATGTAATCGCCGAGAAAGGTCTGCAAGCGCCTTTTGCAACGGAGTGTGCGTTCTATGCCTTGATCGAATTTGAAAATCTGTCCGAGCACGATCTGGAAACAGCCATGAACCTGTTCGAGTCCTGCATGGAGTCTGGCTGGATTGTCGACGGCAGCATTAGTCAAAATACCAGTCAGGCGCAAAACTTGTGGCGCTTGCGTGAAGATATATCGGAAACCATTTCGAAGTTCAGCCCCTACAAGAATGATATTTCTGTAAAAGTTTCGAAGGTCCCCGAGTTTGTACGCGAGGTGGACGAGGTCGTTAATGCCTCCTATCCCGATTTCGAAATAATATGGTTCGGCCATATTGGCGACGGCAATATTCACCTGAACATTCTTAAACCCGAGGACTTGGCGCTGGCAGACTTTCTTGAAAAATGTGCCGAAGTATCCGATTTGGTATTTACCATCGTTGAAAAATTCGGCGGCAGTATCTCCGCCGAGCATGGGGTCGGTTTGCTGAAAAAACCCTTTTTGCATTACTCTCGTTCGCCGGCGGAAATCGCCTATATGCAGGCGATCAAGAAAATCTTTGACCCGAATAACATTATGAATCCTGGCAAACTGCTCGATCAATAAAGCCGGTAAAGACCAAGCAAAGCGCTGCGGGTTATAGAGCGCAGAAAGAGCAAGACAGGGGGTGACGTGGTCCAGCTTTTCTTTGCAACCCAGTTAAGCAACTTTCTTTAATCCAGTCGTATCTGATTCATATTGATTTGGGCATACATAACCCAAGTATGAATGCAGACGATAGCTGTTGTAAAACATGGATATGTACTGC
>JABMOK010000124.1 GCA_013204155.1 Pseudohongiella sp.
CCTGTTAATCCGCTTGCCCCAAGTCAACGCCCACCTAATGCACCGCCGCCGATGTTAAGTCCTTCGTTCTATTCTCAGACTAATAATAATTATTTTGATATGACGATTGTAACTGCCGGCACTTCGTTTAGTGGTCATTCTGCATCACTTACAGCCGCGTATGATGCCTATACAAGCACCTCTGCTATTAGTGCGCCTTTGCCTTCGGGTATGAGCTTTGATGCTCCCCCTGTCGGTGTGCCTCTCTCTGGTTATACTTCTGTGGATGGTATTGGTGAGAGTGGGGGAGGTGAGTCTGTTGATGTATGTGTCGCTAATCCAAACTCAGTTATGTGTTCGGATGAAGTTGGCTTTATTGCCGACATGAAGGCCGCTTTTAATGATCTGGCATTTGGCACTTTCGATTACACGGAAGGCTTGGCGGCACTTCCATCTGAGGACCAATCTGTTTCTGTTCTTACTCCTGTATCTCTTGCATCGGCTGTCTGTCCTGAGCCGCCATCGATCACGATTATGGGCAATGTTTATTCATTCGAAAATTCTTATGTTTGTACGAAGCTGGCTTTACTTCATCCAATTATGATTTTAATTGCTACTTTTTCAGCGGCTATGCTGATAGCTGGCGCAACCAGCAAGGCTTAATTATGTGGGGAACCGTTTTAACCTGGCTAACTACTTTCGCAATTCTAAAAGTGATTGCGGTACTTGCTATTGGAACCATAACCTTCGTTGGCTACCAAACTATTATGTCTGATTTAGAGGCACAAATGGTTTTAGGGTGGTCTGGTATTGCCGCTGATGCACTGGCGTATCTGGCAATCTCAGGTGTTACCGATGGCTTCGGCATTATTCTCGGTGCGTTGTCTATTCGAGCAGTAATTGTATTCGCTCCTAAAATTGGGAAACTTTTAAGCATATGATTACTTTATTAACAGGCGTTCCCGGAACTGGAAAAACTTGTTACATGATGGATTTTCTAATTGCCGCTCAGAAAGAAGGGCGGCCTCTTTACGTGCATGGCATTCCCGATCTGACTATTCCGCATACTCCTGTTCTTTGTTCTGCGGCTTCTTGCAAGGTATGCGCTTCTATCAGGCCCGGTAATTTTGAGACTCTGTTAGCAGAAGATTGGGATTCATGGGCACCCGACGGTGCTTTACTCTGTTTCGATGAAGTACAAAATATTTACCGGCCAAGAAAGCAGGGCGCTGAGATCCCAACGTCCGTTATGGCTTTCGAGACTCACCGGCATTCTGGCTTAGATTTTTATCTCATAACTCAGTCACCCATGTTATTCGATTCCAATGTTCGCAGATTGGTAGGCCGTCATATTCATCTAAAATCTACTTGGGCAGGACGTAACCAATACGAATGGGGCGAGTGCCAGGACAACATAAAATCACTTTCCGGTGCTGTGAAATCTTCCTACACGCTGAATAAAAAGAACTTCGGACTATTCAAATCAGCTGAGATTCACACAAAGCAAAAAAAGAAAATGCCTTTTGCTGTTTATGCGCTGGTTGGCTTGCTCATAATGGCGGCATATCTCTCTGTCAGGGTTAAAAATTCGTTATCGAATAGAGGGATTATCGGTACTCCTGCGGCAGACGCGCAAGCGGCTGACGTGGGAGTTCCTATCAATCTCGAGAGTGCTTCATCAGTAGTTACACCTGGGCTTTATGATTACAAACCACTGGTGTTAAATCATCCCGAGTCAGCGCTGGCATTTACTGAGCTTGTTGAAATTGTGAGTTATCCGAGAGTTGCCGCCTGTATTGTCACTGTGAAAAGCGGGGATTGTCGATGCTACTCGCAGCAAGCGACACCTATCGAAGTGGAGTATTCATTCTGCCGAAATTTCTTATTAGCCCGGCCATTTAATCCATATAAGCCTGAACCAATGGACAAAGAAGCCAGAGCAGATAACACGCTGTAGTCGGTTAGCAAGATTGATCTTATTAGCACTTCATCATCCCCCTATTAACAATTTACGTATTGCCAACCAGTACCCATCATCCCTTGAAATTCGTGGTATGAATGCTGAAAATAAAAACCTGCTGATTGCGATCTTAGGAGTGTAACCAGATGACAGCCCGTCAATCATTCCCTGTGGCCACACCCGTTTTAAGAGTTGTCCTTAGAAAATTCCGATTCTTCGGTAAATACGGCGAAAGGTACGATAGGCGGCTATTTGCCTATATTGAAGCCTGTATCGGGCTTTACCTGGAATTCGCTGATTCAGGGCTTCTACAGAGCGATTCCAGCGAATTTAGCCAGATATGCCGTATCAGAGACCATATGCTCGATAAAGGCCAGCGTCTGTACTACGAATTTCCCTAGCTGCCGCTTCTCCGGATTATTTTTAGTTTCCATCGTATAAAAGTTCGCTGTGAGCGAATAAACGTTGACAGCAAGCGAACTATATGCGTTAATCCTTCCTGTTACTTTAAGGAGACGATATTCACCGGAAGTGCATTGGGATGATCGATTTATCCCGCGGGGATCTGCCTAATCCCTATTTTAAGACGAGTGCTAATTGTGCCGTGTATCCATATCGATACCTAATCACTAAGCACTATGTGGAACCCTTGGGGTGAACTCCAAGGGTTAGATAGCATAAGGTTTACCGCCAATACTCTCCATCTCCGCGTTGGGTGAAGAGGCCAACCATTTAGGATGGCCTATAACGAGGAGAACGATGATGAAAAAAGTAGCAAGTAACTATTGGTGGACACTAGGCAAGAAGGAACCCAACCGTTGGAGTAAAAAAGTCATTTGGGGGGCTTTCAAATTAGCGCTGGTTTTATTGCGCTTGGTTTGTAAACTGATTGACTTTTTTAGCGGTATTGGACCTGGCGACTAAGTGGTCTCTTGTGCGATTTTAATTCAGGGGGTTATATGTTAAACGAAGCTTTAAAGCAGATCAGAGTATTTCATCAATTCAAACAAGTAGAGCTGGCTGAGAAACTATCAATTTCTAAATCGTATCTTTCTGAAGTTGAATCTGGACGTAAGTCTATTTCTATGGAGTTGCTTCATAAATATGCGGAAGTATTTTCTGTCCCGGCATCATCATTATTAATTTTTTCTGAGAATATGGAGGCTGTAAAAACGTCTGACAAGTTGAGATTAAAATGTGCTGAAAAGATAGTTAAAGCTATGGAATGGATCAGCGCACGGCATGAAACTTCCAGCGAAACATAGCCCTAAGCTTCATATAAAATCCAACAAGAAGTCGTATCTTCCGAGCGACTCAGCTCTTTACAATTTAACTACTAAAAAACGACTTGAAGCGATTATTGGGAAAACTATAGCCGAAATAGAGGCTGCTGGAATAGACGAAAATTACCGCGTTTTTGGCTTAAAAAAGGGTGGGAAAACGAGGGAAATTCAAGCTCCGAAATATTCTCTTGATGTTATTCATACACGCATAGCAAGTTTGTTGGTGAGGGTAGCTGTACCAGATTACTTGCATTCAGGTATTAAAGGGCGTTCAAATATTACTAACGCAAAGGCGCACATTGGGAATCATCCATTGCTCACAATGGATATTCAAAAATTTTATCCGTCGATATCAAAGAAATCCATTTTTAATTTTTTCCATATTAGGATGAATGCATCTCGTGATGTAGCAGGAATTCTTGCCGAAGTTTGCTCTTATAAGGATTGTTTGCCGACTGGAAGCAGGATTAGTATGCCCTTATCGTTTTGGGTGAACTATGAAATGTATTCAAAATTGGAGTCCCTATGTCTTAATAAGGGCATCATAATGACTGTTTTCGTAGATGATTTTACTTTCTCTGGAGACCAAGTAGATGAAAAATTCAAAAAGCATGCTAAAAAGATAATCAAAGAATCAGGATTAGAAGTACATCCTCGCAAGACACGCCTTTTCGGTAAAGGCTTTCCAAGAGTTGTCACTGGCGCATTGGTAGATGGAAGTGGCATTAAAGTTAGAAATAAGCACCACAAATCAATTTACACGCTATTTGGTGAAATTGAAAAATGTTCAGATGACAAGAAGCTGGAAAAAATGCAGATGCAACTACTTGGAAAATTAAGTGCTGCCGGCCAGATAGATAAATCTTTCAAAAATAAAGCGGCTCAATTCCGAAAAGCTATCTGCTAATAAAGATAACTGATTTACAAAAAATCCTTTTCACCAAAGTTTCTATAATATAGCTGGGTATTTCTATTTTTTAGAGGATGTCTTCATGTCTGACAAATTTAATATGAGCGATGTGTTGTATACGAGCATTTTATCAATTGGTAAGAATCACACAGAAAAAGCTACATTCAGTCCATTGGTCGACGATCTTGTTAATCATTGCGTCAATTTTGTGTGTGAGAATGGAGGCATAGTGGAAAAAAGGGAGCAGATTCGTACCGAATTGAAGAAACAAAACCATTTCATTAATAAGCGCGATCCTGTACTTAGAACGTGTCATACAGCTATGGATCTCCGCGACAAGCTGCTAGATGCCGAATTTCAGCTCAGCAAAGCTACAACAAGAGATCACATCAAAATGTGGGTATTTAAGACGATAACGGGGATCACGATAGCTACAATCATATTATGTACAGCTATTGTCGCCAGTGAACTGGGCTTGCAAATTCCGTTAATTAGAGTTGGTTAGGCAACGTGTTGTGATTTCACGAGGGTATCTTCATGTTTACTAACTATGGATGTTTAAGAGCGGCAGTTTGATACATTGGGGGAATTAGTGGAATGTATGTCAGCTCGTCTATATTAGCCGGTAGGCCACATGTTTGCTGGATTCAAGCTATCTAACCACTGCCGCACCATATTCCCTAATTTCCGGTAATAAAGATTACCGGAAATAGCACTAGGTTAGTAACCCTCAATATAAAGGCGTTGCAGGTCTTTTTTCCTCATTAGCTCTTCTCCACTCCAATTGCGCCCGCGCGCTCCTCATCTCCGATATACCAGGACTATCAGCTAGATAGATATCTGAACCCTTTCCTCGATCGGATTGTGAGTTAGCCGACGGCTCCGCTTGATGTGCACATCCAATCAGTGAAGCGGCTGCAACTGCCGAGAAGAATATTCTTATACGAGGTTTCATTTTCTCCCCCTAACTTTTCTCTCGCTAACGTAGTCAGAATGTCTGCTATGTTCTATCACGGTCAGTATGCTTTACACATAATGTGTGAGTAAAAGGCCTGCTGGCAACGCATGCGAAGACCAGTGGACAATCGCTTGATCGAGGAGAAATAGCAAGAACATAATGAAATTTGTGGGGATTCGATGGGTGACTAGCGAAAGCGAGGAGCAGGAAAACCACCCTCCTTCAGCAGTAGCAAAGAGTACAGGAGATTAGCTGGAGTACTTACTCAATAGCTATATTCATAGGGAATACAGCCGCCTGGTCTTTCTAAACTTGGTCCTGATTGCCTGAATCCTACGCATTTATAGAAATCAGCGGCGTAGGTCGAAGAGTTCAATTTAAGCTTCTTTTCGGGGCTTCTTTCCTTACAAGCATCGATGGCACTTTGTACGAGCGCTCTGCCAATGCCAAATCGTTGATAATTTGGAAGTACGAATAGATGTGAAAGGTTCCAAAAATTCTTAACAATTATAAACCCTACAATTTCACCCTCGATCGAGTATTTACTCTGAAACCCGCAGGAATTATTCTCCCACCACACACTAAAAGATTGAATAGTTTCATCGATCAAGAATTGAGTTGTCTGCTCTGATTCATCTGTAGAGTATCTAATAGAGGACCCAACGAGCTGCGCTAAATCATCAATATCTGTTTCAATTATATTGCTAAGCACGATAGTTTTGGTTCGCCGGAAATGTCACTAATCTTCTGACTCTAGGCTATAAGGTTAAGTATATCAAGTTGGGATAATTGGGCGGAAGTGGCTCACATATTGAAGAATTACGAGAGTAATAGAGACTATTGGGGGTACATTTCTATGGATAGCCCTGCTCTAAGGAGAAGTGCAATTACAGGAGAACTTTGTCTATCTTGGCTAATAAATCCGCTTCCTTAAAAGGTTTTGTCAGGTAATCACTAACGCCTAACTTGACGGCTTCCAAGAGATTTTCTTTATCCATAAGACCCGTGATCATGATAAAGGGCATTGTAGAAAAATGCGCTATTTTGCCTCGTTAATTTTAATACATCCAGTCCAGAAATCGTAGGCATGTTTAGATCACACAACACCAAGTCATAGGGACTCTTTTTGCCGTAGGGAGTTTTCTTATTTTTTATTTCTACGATTGCAGTGTGACCGTCGTTTGCTTCATCAATATGAAAAAAATCCATTTCCCTTTAGCAAAAAGCTTGTGACCTCCCTCTCCATTGCAATATCGCCAACAATAAGTACGTGATAGTTGCTGTAGTCAGCAAATTTACCTATCTCACCTACGAGTTTATTTCTAACACTAGCAATAGCCGCTAGTGTTTCTTTGCACTCATTGTCTTTTTCTTGCTCCATAGACTCAGCAGCACGAAGACTATGAATCTCTTTCTCGCTGACTAGAATAGCTTTTTATAATTAAGCTATTGCCTTTCTTGATAAATCCACAACATTCCTTCTATCGATTTCTCAGTTTTTTACAGCGGAGCGTATTGGTCTTTTATATATTTATTGAACGCAAGAAAAACAGGCCAATTTTACCCTGATTCATAGGGCCAGCCCACTCCAAATCCAAATCCAAACATTTTCGTGATTATATACCTAACATCGTAGGAGCAGCCTGTTTTTTGCTGGATTTAGATCGAGAAGAATGCAGAATTACCCGGAAGCCAAAAGCAGAATAGTCGCCCTCCTCAACGGTAATGTAGGTGCTAGCGATTAGAAATTCAGGAATTATCCGCCAGCCATTTCATCGCATCATTGACCGATCGAAATATGCCAATGTCACTAACATACTTCTCCATCTCGGCGTAAGCAGCAAGCATTCTACCCATTCCGAAATCCAAATCAGTGGAGAAGACAAAGGCATATCTATCGCCCTCAGTAGAGTATTGCTTTGCAATAGCGGTATTTTTCCTGAGATCCTCAGTTGTAATCCCCCCCAGGTTGCATTGGTAAAATCACACAAAACCTGCCTCGTCGTCTTACCTTGACGATAAGTTCTCGTACTCTCCAACAATTCGCCGGCCACAAGGCTACCGCTTACGTTGAAAACCGTTAGATCTTGATCAAAATCAATCTCTATTTTTATCTCAGCCATACAAAACTCATCTTAGAAGAAAGCATGAGGAGTAAAATGCTTTCGGGAAAAATTCCAATACCACCTTCCTGATGAAAACAGGGGGGCGGTGCGCAGACAGGAAATATTACACACTACCCTCTTTATAAAGGAAATAATTTTATGCCAGTTGTTGCGATTCAGATTTCTGGCTCCCTATTGGTTTACTAATTTCTGGGCGAGTTTTAAGGCGTCTAACCTGTTCGCGACAAATTGGCCCTCACCAACCATTTCGAATACATCGGTTTTCTGCAAAATTCTAAGAACCCTGTCGCAGGCACCTAAAATGATAATATGATCGTCATTTGCGACCAGCCTTTCAGTTGCTTGTTCCAGAGTAGACGCTGCGCTGCTGTCAATAAAAGGAACCCTCGACAAATCGATTAGTAATACATCATTGCTCGCCGTTTCTTCCATCATTAGGGTGATATCGCGAGCGGTTGCAAAACTCAACGGGCCCTCTATTTGTAGTAGAACGACTTTATCCCCTACCTGATCCAATATATTTTCTTCTTCCGTGGTTAAATCAAAGGCTACGTTGCCGCCTAAACTGGATTTGATATTTTTCATTTGAAAATCAGCCATCTTTGAAACAAAGATGACCGAGGCCATTACGGTGCCTGCAGCAACTGCAGTCAACAAATCTACAAATACTGTAAGAGTCAACGTCGTTAACATAATGAAAACGCCAGGCCGCGGCAGTTTTCGTATACGCATTAAAGTACGCCAATCGATAATATCGATGCCCACCTTAAGTAATATTCCTCCTAAAACAGCGAGTGGGATATGACTGGCTTCCTTAGCGAAGACGAGGGCCATAATTAACAAAAAAGCGGCATGAATAATTCCAGAGCGACGAGTCGTACCACCAGAGGCAATGTTCACAAAAGTTCGCATTGTGGCACCCGCACCTGGTACAGCACCAATAAGGCCCGCCGACAAGTTTCCTATCCCTTGCCCAATTAACTCCCGATTGGAGTCATGATGAGTCTTTGTTTTACTATCCGCGGCCAGCGAGGTTAACAGAGAGTCTATCGATCCGAGAAAGGCTAAAAGCATGGCAAAACGGATTATTTCAGGCAAATCAGCCAGATTTACCGAAGGCAGATATAATGCAGGCAGGCCGCTAGGGATTTCGCCTATCACAGGGGCTTGTTTAAAAAAAAGAATTCCTATGATCGTGCCAAATACAACCGCCAGTAGGGTCGATGGGACATAATTACTTATCTTTTTTGGCGTAAAGCTCACCACGATGAAACTGAACAAGCCTAAAAAAACGGCGTGGAAATTAGCATGTAATACCATCGCTGGCGAGGCGGCCAGTTTCACTAAATTACTCCCTTGTGGTGAATCGAAGCCTAACATGGGCCCGATTTGCAAAATGATGACAATGGCACCAATACCTGTCATAAATCCGGATATCACAGGTTGTGGAACGAGCTTAATGTATTGCCCAAAACCCGCTTTTCCAAAAACAATCTGAAGTACTCCTGCCAACATAATGACAGTAAAAACCAATCCCAGATTTCCCGAAAAATGGCTAACAATCGTTGCTACAACGACGGTCATAGGGCCGGTGGGACCGGAAATTTGTACGCTAGTTCCACCGAATGCGGAGGCGAAAAACCCTACTACAATGGCGCCATAGATTCCGGCAAGGGCACCTAAACCAGAAGCCACACCAAATGCGAGCGCAAGCGGGAGCGCTACAGCGGCCGCGGCAAAACCTCCCCCTATATCTCCCGCTAAATTTCTGTTACTCAAAACGGTTAATCATCCCATGTATTTTAAAAAACGATGAATAGTACTCTTTTCTCCTAAACGGTAAAATCGCCAAACAACAAGAGACTTTATAATTGCCAGGAGCCCTAAAACAGGTCGAGAACTGCATAACTATAGATCATTGATGGCAGATAGAAGCAGTCATGATTGTGCCGTTACAAAGAGGTTTGCATATAACCTCTACTACCAGCATAAATTCCTCTGCAGGGGCAAATAGAAATCCGCAACAGTTAGATTGCATATTTGCTTAATCTACCGAAGTATTTTATTTAACTTCATCATGAAATCTACTTCGTTAATTGGTTTCGTAATATAGTCGCTAACACCAGCCTCGATGGCTTCGATCAGGTTTTTCTTATCCTTATCACCAGTAATTATAATAAAAGGTATTCTCGAATACTTTGTTTCTTTTTTTATCAATTTCAATACATCAATCCCAGATATCGTTGGCATGTTCAGGTCGCATAGCACCAAGTCATAGGGAAGAGTTTTGCCGAACTGGATGTTCTTTTCTTTGATTTTAACAATCGCAGTATGACCGTCGTCCGCTTCATCTATCTGGCAAAAACCAAGACGTTGCAGCAAAAGTTTTGCGTATTCCCGCGCGGACGCGACATCATCAACAAGAAGTACGCTGAAATCGCTATAGTCTACTGATTCATTTCCGCTCTCTTGCAAAAGTTTATATTCTATTTTTTCTAGAATCGCCAGGGATGCTTCGCAAGCGCAGAGTGTCTTCTTCTTCTCAGATTCAGTAGCATGCAGGTCTCTAATCTGCTTCTGGCGGATTTTGATAGACGTATGCAAAGTTGCTATTTCTTTTTCAGAGAGATCCACAGCTCTTCCTAAATTACTTCTTCAGAATTAAAAATAAAGGCACGGTCAGTTATCATAGTCTTCAATTTTACGAGCACAGAAAGGTCAAAAATGAGAAGATTGTTTTTCCCGTTTTCATAGTGATTACAGGAAGGTCTTTTCCTCATCAGAATTAGCAGTTTTATCTTTTTCAGAATGCTTCAAGACAAAAAACATCCTCATATACGTTGCGAACAAGCCGGCAACACTCAGGCAGGTACCTTATACCGTTATAGCCTTATACCGTAATAGGCTTATACCGTGATAGACAGTTGCCAAACAAACACCACTAAACCAATCGGTGCAGATAATGCCACAACTAAGCAGGGATAGTCTGTAGGAATATTACTGCATAGAGCTTGATAAATGCTACCTATGTGCGAGCAATGCAATCGAGAAGAATTGATTACAGCCATTCACGCTACTTGACAATGCTCATCTCATCTTCGGGTAATGACGGGATACTGCCGATGGGAGTGATTCCAGACCTGGCTCGGAGCAATAAATCATCTCCAGTTTTCTAGTTCACTTTCAATTAGACGAAAAAGGGCGTGCGAAGAACTCGTCGTGAGCATGAAAGTAAACGGCGTCAGACAATCTACTGAAGTAGTTTGTTAATTCTCAACATGAGGTTAACTTCGTCGAGAGGTTTCGTTATGTAATCATGAACCCCTGCTTTCATGGCTTCGATCAGATTCTCTTTGTTCTTATCGCCGGTGATCATAATAAATGGAATTTTTGAATATTTGTGATCCTTTTTCATCAACTTCAATACATCCAATCCGGAGATCGTTGGCATATTCAAATCAATTAAAATCAAATCATAAGGGATAGTCTTTCCATAAGCCATGCTTTTAGTTTTGATTTTGACTATTGCATGATGACCATCGTCTGCCTCATCCATATGACGAAAACCATGCGTAGACAACAAAAGTTTGAGTTGCTCCCTCGCGGACTCCGCGTCGTCAACAATAAGTACGTGATAGCTGCCATAATCTGTTCCTTCAATTCTCTCACTTAGCAGCTTACTTTTGATGTCATTAAGAATCTCCAGAGTCGCCAGCTTGGATTTGTCAATGTGAAGGCTACTGATCTCCTTGTGATGAGTTTCAATAGCTTTCAGAAGTACAGGCATTTCTTCTTTCGACAAATTCATAGCACTTACCTAAGCCACTTCGTTTAATGCAAAATCAAGAGCTTCCTGCTGAATATTTTTAATGAATGCAACAGAAGTCCAGCAATCATGAAAGCTTGCTAATTGAGTGGAAATTCTACAAGAGAACGACAGACGGTGTGGGAAGTAGTGCACATTCCGTGGATAAAGATTGCCGCCCATATCCCGGCTTTTTAGGCAAAGCATCGGGACAGAACGCCAATTTTAAACAGCGAAGCGCTTGCAGCAAACAAGCACTGACATTGAAAAGAATTAGTGGCTCTCGGCTTCTATTATGTCCAGATACCCACGGTCAATAACCACTTCAAGTGCATTAGTGGCATCGACTAACTCTGCAAACTCTAAACGTCTAGTTCTCAATTGCTCGATTTGCTCGGCGCTGGGCCCCGTATCTGCTTGATTTGCGGATACTTTCATCAGCTCACAGAGATAAGCGGCGCGCGACTTGGCGACCATTTCCACTATGGGTTTGAGCTTCTCAAGATTAAGATCTTCTATACAGGAATTAATAGTTTTTCGATTAACGTCACTACGATGCTTATCCAGCTCCAATAATAATCGTTTATTACTTCCGATCGCCATATAACTTCCTGCTGCTAATAATCTCTCGAGGGGTAGCCATTCAAGGAGCGCAAAAACCCGCGAAAACATAGCACCGCCAGCATCATTTTCTGCTCCTCGGTGATATTACGACAACGGGTAGTCAGTACTTAATTGAAAGTTGCTGGATACAGCAGAATAGTCGAATTCAGAGCAACAAAAGAATCCCCTATCTCATGTCGAACTC
Source organism: Pseudohongiella sp. (assembly GCA_013204155.1). Taxonomy (GTDB): domain Bacteria; phylum Pseudomonadota; class Gammaproteobacteria; order Pseudomonadales; family Pseudohongiellaceae; genus UBA9145. The sequence continues at coordinate 11,830 of JABMOK010000124.1, forward strand.
GCCTGCTTTGCCCCACTGCCCTCCCGCACTCTTGCTGCGGTGAGTCTATTCGCCAGTGCCGCGTTAGCCTTATGGCAAGCCTGCTCCAGAGTCACTTTAGACAGGACCTGAATAGGTTTGACATTGCCAGTAAACCGCTCATATTTGAGGCATAATGCGCTGATCTTAATCGATTTTTATTGCGGCATTGGGGGACAATCTGTGGCAACACTACGGGGGCAAATCTGGCTTGATGACCAGGAGTCAAAGCGTCTGATGCTGGATCAAATCGGCCTGCTTCAGGCTATTGCCGAAACGGGATCTATCACCGCGGCCGCCAAAGCGGCTGGCATAAGTTACAAGACCGCCTGGGATAAGCTGCAAAGGCTGAGCAATCTTTCGCGGGAACCCGTTGTCGCGAGAGTCGCTGGAGGGACTAAGGGGGGTGGCTCGCAATTGACAGAATATGGCCTGAGAATGCTAAATGGCTTTAAACAGCTGCACGAAGAGCATAATCTTTTTTTGAAAGGCTTGAATCAGCGCCTACATTCCCTCGATGACATTTCGAACTTTATGAAAAATACCTTGTTGCAAACCAGTGCCGGCAATCAATTTCTCGGCACCGTGTCAAAACTTGAAACAGGCGCCATCAATACCGAGGTGATTGTCGATGTCGCTGAAAATCAGCACATCGTTGCCATGGTTACCGAACAGAGCCGGCAAGACATGGGGCTAGTCGTCGGGACTCCCATTATCGCGCTTATCAAGGCTTCCTCAGTAACCGTGGCCGTCGGCGATGAGTTGCATGTCAGTGCGCGTAATTTCTTATCGGGAAGCATAAGCCGGCTTGAACAAGGGGCGGTCAATACAGACGTTTCGATAGAATTGGGGAAAGGCAAGTTCTTGAGTGCCGTCATTACCAATAAAAGCGTCACCCAACTTGGCTTACAGGAATCTATGCAGGTTCATGCCTTTTTCAAGGCCTCCAGCGTGATTCTAATGCGGCCTTAGGCGTTTAATCCTGTGGCCACCGTGCATTTAGCAGAAAAATTAGCTTAGCAGCGCCGCTGACTTTATTTGGGCGAATAGCTGCTGACCGGGCTGCAGCTTGAGCTGCTGTACCGAATACTCAGAAACCTTTGCCAGCAAAACATCGCCATTAATATCCAGCTTGATGATTCTACTGCCCTGTTTCGTCGCCTTGGCAATATCGCTAATTTTCGCTGGCAGAATGTTCAATATACTGCTGCCCTGGGGCCGTTGCAGACACAGGCTTACGTCACGGGCCCGAATGCGCAGGCGCACCCGCTTACCCACGGCGGCAGGCTTATCTGTCGAGGGCAATTGCAAAATTTCTCCCCCGGAACAGACAACGCTGGTTAGATGCGGCAAATCATAGTCTTTGATTCTACATTCCAACACGCTGAATGCGGCATCGCTGCTGGCAAGATTGCCGTCTACCCTGCCCAATACCGCTTGGATTGGGCCATGTTCGATTACATTGCCCGCTTCCATTAACACCAGGTTATCGGCTAAGCGGGCAATCTCCTCGCTAGAATGGGATACATAAAATACTGGTATTTCAATCTGTTGGAATAATTTTTCGAGAAATGACATTAATTGATTTCGGGTATTCTGATCGAGTGCCGACAAGGGTTCATCCATTAGCAACAACACCGGTTCGGCTAACAGGGCACGGCCTAAAGCCACTCTCTGCTTTTCTCCTCCGGATAACTTCTCAGTGCGGCGGCCAAGCAGAGCTTGCACACCCATCAAGGCATAAAATTCTTCTAAATCGAAAACATCACTTGGCTGCTTAAGTCGGTTTCTGCCAAACAGCAGATTCTGCTCGACGTTGAGATGGGGAAATAGGCTGGCATCCTGAAACACCATGCCGACCCGGCGCTGGCATACAGGAAGAGAAGCCGGCGAGACGGCCGAATTCAGCCAATCATCTCCCTGTACCGCAATCGTTCCGCGGGTTTCTGGCTCAAGTCCTGCCAAAGCCCGCAGCAAGCTTGTCTTTCCGCAACCCGATGGGCCGAAGATGCCGGTGACCCCCCTAGCCGGCAATGAGAACTCCGCCCGCAAGCGGAAATCTGATTTAAGCAGTTCAATATTCGCCTCAATCATGCGCTGTTAACCAGGCCGAAGCGCTTATTGACGCTGTAGATCATTAACAGCACCAGAAACGACAGTGCCAGCAAGCTCGCAGAAAGCCAGTGGGCCTGGGTGTACTCTAACGCCTCCACATGGTCATAGATGGCTATCGACAGTACCTGGGTTTCTCCAGGGATATTACCGCCTATCATCAACACCACCCCGAATTCGCCAAGGGTATGCGCAAAACCGAGTACCGCGGCAGTCAAATAACCGAATTTAGACAGTGGAATTACCACGTTGATGAAGCGGTCCAAGGGGCTCGCACCAAGCGTTGCCGCGACTTCCAGAGCACTTTGCCCAATTGCATTAAAGCTATTTTGCAGAGGCTGAACCACGAATGGCAGTGAGTAAATAACAGACCCCAGGACCAGACCCGAAAAAGAAAACGCCAGGGATGGCAGACCCAAGGCCGCCACCGTGCGGCCTATCGGCCCGCTTGGGGACAATGCCAGTAACAGGTAAAAGCCCAGTACAGTAGGCGGTAAAACTAGAGGTAGTGCTATCAAGGCCTCGACCAGGCTGCGTACGCGAGATTTGGTACGGGAAAGCCACCAAGCCAGGGGAGTGCCAATCAGCAAGAGGATCAGCGTGGTGCTGGTCGCCAGTTTTAAGGTGACAATAAATGCATCAATATCAGATGGATACAGCATTATATTAAGGCTCTCCGAGCGGTGTAATCCGGGCATCGGCTTGGGGCAAGAGATAGCCGCTGCGCAGCAGAATCTCTGCCACCGCCTCGCCCCGCATAAACGCCACCAGTTCCCGACCAGCGATTGAATCCGTCAGTAGCACCATGTCCTGACGAATCGGCTGATACAGCGAATCCGGAATCAGCCAATAGGAGCTTGAGCCAGACTCCGGCGCGGCCAGGGCCTGTGAATAGGCCACAAATCCAGCCTCTGCCCCGCCGCTAAAGGCGAATTGAAAGGTCTGGCCAACGTTTTCTCCCCATACCGCTTTCGCTTGCACCTGCTCCAGTAAATTCAGCGCTGACAACACTTCCATCGCGGCTTTTCCGTAAGGCGCCAACTTCGGGTTGGCGATGGCTATTTTCTGAGTTTTATCGCCAGACTCCAACAGCGCAGCGCTTGCGCTCAAGCCTGCCGCGCCAGACCACAGCACCAAACGACCCATGGCATAGGTCTGACGGCTACCAGAGATGCTACGCCCTTCCTGTTCGAGCCGCTGTGGTCGCTGCTGATCGGCAGAGAGGAACAGATCAAACGGAGCCCCGTTGCTTATTTGTGCGTACAGCTTGCCGCTGGAGCTCCTGATAAGTTTTAGCTGGTGCCCCGATTGCCGCTCAAACGCCTGTTTAATTGCCTCCATCGCCGGGGCGAAATTAGAAGCAACGGCAATATTGAGGCTGTCCGCGTTAACCAGCGGGCTCAACAGGATCAGGATCATCGCCAGCAGTTTTGCACCAAGGGCAGTGAAAGAATGGTAAGTCTTTGAAATTAGGTAAGTTAGCATTATCGTTATGTAGGGATGTATATAGCGATAATTGTATCCTCATCCGATACAAAAGCAAGCCTGTTGCCGCTCAGGATAAGTTTACCCGTCAGATAACAGGCAAGACTGAAGGGATTTATAAAGTAAGTTTGAAATACACCGACTACTAGCTAGTGCAAAAGATTTTTCTGCCTCCCAGCGGCAACCGGAAGAACCCCGGTAGCAATGCCGACTGCCCGCAAGGAAAAAGAAGTAACTAACGTTAAAACAAAGTGATAAGATGCAGTCCTAATGTCAAATATTAGCTCACCTCCCGCATTCTTCGACACCCTCGAGGCAATGCCCAATCCGTTTAAACAGCCCGTTAAATCTCTGGATCACGTGCTGCCGCACGCGCCACCGGAGGCAATCGGCGATTATCAGCATGCCAGTGAATTCATCTACAGCTATCGCGGTAGTCCCGATACCTTCAGCACCTATCGGCGCGAGATTGAGCATTTTCTACACTGGTGCTGGGTGGTTGCAGAAAAGTCACTTGAGCAGATCGGCAGGGAGGATATTGAGTCTTATATCGATTTCGCCAAAGCGCCTCCCCCGGCTTGGGTCGGTGAAAAAAACGCACCGCGCTTCCTCGAGCGCCAGGGAGAACGCGTGCCGAATGCGGATTGGCGGCCCTATGTTCATGGTCCAGGCGAATATGTGGTATCACAGGCCGCCCTGCAGTCACTCTTCAGTGTACTGAGCAGCTTTTTCAATTTCCTGATTCAGGAAAGCTATATTGTGGCCAATCCAGTGTCGCAAATACGCCAGAAGAGCAAATTCCTGCGCAAGCAGCAGAGTCAGAGCAAGATAAGACGTTTGTCACCGCTGCAATGGGACTATGTGATTGAAACCACGGAAATCATGGCCGCCGAAGATCCTGTGGTCCATGAGCGTACGCTGTTCATCATGAATGCCTTGTTCGCCATGTATCTGCGAATTTCCGAATTGGTCGCCAGCGACCGCTGGCAGCCTCAAATGGGACATTTCCAGCCAGATCAGGAAGGAAACTGGTGGTTTGTCACCGTAGGCAAAGGCAATAAGGAGCGGGAGATATCTGTTAGCGATGCCATGCTGGAAGCCTTAAAACGTTATCGTAAGTCCCGTGGACTGCCCTCTCTACCAGCGCCGGGGGAAGCAAGCCCGCTAATTCACAAGACCCGGGGTAGAGGAGGCATTACCAGCACCCGTCAGATTCGGGGAATTGTGCAAAAATGCTTCGATTGCGCGGCCGATAAAATGCGCCAGGAAGGTTTTCAAGAGGATGCGCAGCGCCTGGGCACCGCAACAGTCCACTGGCTGCGACATACGGGTATATCAGAAGATGTGAAGCATCGGCCTCGTGAGCACGTAAGAGATGATGCCGGTCATGGATCCAGCGCGATTACTGACAGGTATATCGATGTAGAGCGGGCGGAACGGCACGCCTCGGCCAGACGCAAACTGATTAAATGAGGCTAAGCTAATGCCGTTACTGAGTGTGATTAGTTAAGCTGGCAGGCGTCTGGGGTTACTTTCAGAGCAATCTGGATGTTTTCCAGACTTAATTAACCGGGAAAGCGCTTCTCAGAAGCACGGATTTGGCTTAGTCTTTAGCTTTGCTAATCGGGCTCCGCAGGGCCTGTTGCCGTATCATTACAATTTAGAAGTTTTGTGGAGAGTTATGAGGATTAGTCCAGTGAAGTTCAAACCAATGAAATTCAGTATAAATCGGCTTCTGCAGGCAGCAATATTCTCTGCCTGTTCGATGGCCGCTTCCGGCCTGATCGCACAGGATGACGCGGCCCAGCTAAACACTGTTCTGGACATAGACGCCCTCTATACCCCCCTTGCCAGCCAGCCTATCTATGGTGAAACCGCAACCAGCCTGTTGCAGGAACTGCAGACCAAACACTACTCCTCGATCGAGATCGACGATAATTTCTCTTCCATCGTGTTCGATAGCTACCTCGATGCACTGGATGGTTCCAAGCTTTACTTGTTAAAAGACGATGTGGACCGGCTCAGTGCCTACCGTTATACCCTGGATGACAGTCTCAAAAACGGTAGCGTAGAGGCTGGTTTTGCTATTTATAATATCTACTACAAACGCATACTGGAAAGAATGATTTATGCTGTCGACCGGGTTGAGAACCATATCCCTGAGATGGATTTCACCCTCAATGAGTCCATCCAAATCGATCGTGAAAATGCGCCTTTTGCTACTTCCGTGGCAGAGCTCGATGAGATTTGGCGACTGCGAATTAAAAACAGTGTGTTGAGCCTGAAACTTACAGGCGACGACGATGAACAAATAAAAGCAAAGCTTAGCAAGCGCTATCGCAATCAATTGAGTCAGATAGGCAAGACTAATGACCGTGATATCTTTCAAGCCTATCTATCAACTGTGGCAACCGCTGTCGATCCCCACACTTCTTATTTCTCGCCAAGGGAATCAGAAAACTTCAATATGGGTTTGTCGCTTTCCCTGCAAGGCATCGGCGCACAACTTACCACCGAAGAGGAATACACAAAAGTCGCCGAGCTGATCAAGGGTGGGCCGGCAGAGCGTGGCAGTGAACTGCAGGCAGGTGATCGGATAATCGCTATCGGCCAGGGAGTCGACGGTGAACTTCAAGACGTTGTCGGAATGCGACTGGACGATGTTGTGGCACAGATTCGCGGCGAAAAAGGCACCGTGGTGAGACTGAATGTGATTCCTACCGATGCGGTTAGCGAGAGCAGTGCAACTATCGTTAGTATTACCCGCGATACAGTCAAACTGGAAGATCAGTCGGCCAAGAAAGAAATCATCGAGCTAAGTTATAACGGAGGCTCCTATAAGATCGGCGTCATTGATTTGCCAACTTTCTATTTTGATTTTGAAGCGGCCTCTCGTGGCGAAGAAGACTTTAAGAGCTCCACTCGCGACGTGCATGCCCTGCTCGATGAGTTAAAAGAAGAGAATGTCGATGCGGTAGTCGTGGATCTGCGAAATAACGGAGGTGGTAGCCTCAGCGAAGCCAACCAGTTGGTCGGCCTGTTTATTGAAACCGGTGCGACAGTGCAGATTCGCTATTCAGGTTTGCGCAATGGTTTTACCCGATCATTCGGTGACAATGATCCTGAGGTGGCTTACAGCGGCCCGCTCGCCGTTCTGGTTAATCGCACCAGTGCATCCGCTTCCGAAATTTTCGCCGGTGCCATTCAAGACTACCAACGCGGCGTGGTACTCGGCGGTCAGACTTTCGGCAAGGGCACTGTGCAAGAAATTATTCCTATGGGGTATGGTCAGGTAAAACTTACCCGCTCCAAGTTCTATCGAATATCCGGTGCCAGCACCCAGCATCGAGGTGTAATGCCCGACATTACATTTCCAGACTTCTATGATGCCTATGAGGATATTGGTGAAAGCAGTCTCGATGGTGCCCTGCCCTGGGATACTGTTCGTGCCGTCGAATATAGTCCTTACCAGGCTATCCAGACCCTGCTGCCGAAATTGAAGGAGTTACATCAACAACGCGCCGAGCAATCCGCTGATTTTATTTATCTTCAGGATCAGATTGTGCGCACCAAGGAATTACGCCAACGAGAGGAATTGTCGTTGAATGAATTAGTGGTGAAGAACGAAAGAGAACAATCACGTAGAATTGAGTTTGAAGCGGAGAACAAGCGCCGATTGGCAAAAGGATTAACACTGCGCGAATGGGTTGAAGAAGGCGCGGATAACGAAGATCAAGTGTTAAACGATGACGGAAGCCTGACCAGCATTTCCGACACTGAAACTGGCGTAGATGAGATCAAAGAAGAAGATCCTCTGCTGCTGGAGAGTGGACGCATCCTGGCCGATTTCATCGCCCTCAATCAAAATCTCTTAAGCGCGCAGAACGACACCCCTCCAACGACTAACCGCTAACAAAAAAAAGGCCCTCCCAAGGAGGGCCTCAAAGCGGGTCTTACCCTAAGAGGACTCAATCAATTTGTAGTTGATTGAGTCTTCATTAAAACAACTGAATGTAACCGCCGCATTGCCTAATAAGGGCGATGTTGGGATTAATTGTGGCTGGATTGTGGCGATTGGGGCTGATAGCTAGCGCTTGCGCTAGTCTTGATTGCTGCGCAATCAATCGAACTGGAGAGTTCTCATCTTCCTCCTCCGCCTTGCAGTTGGCATTGGCGGGGAGTACGGAGTCAGAGGCCTGGCAGTATTGTAGGCTGGCGCATCGAAGTTGGCGGAGGAGGAGAGATTCGAACTCTCGGAGGGCTTTCACCCTCGCTGGTTTTCAAGACCAGTGCATTCAACCGCTCTGCCACCCCTCCGCGATAGGGGCGCAATATTACTATAATCAGTGGCCCAGTCAATAAGGGATGCACTTCGATTTTCAAGTCGTCGCAGACAGGCCGAAAACCGTTGATTTTGGCTTGGTTACAGGTATGATATTTCGCATAAGGAACCGGGCTTGTGCAGGCTATGCCATTGAAATCATAGCGGACAGCCCTCATATCGAAGGTGTGAGCGACACCAATTAAGGTGTTTGTTACATTAATGAACTATTTTTGCTGGAGATCACCATGAGCGAAGTCGAGTTAAATATCAGCCGCAGTCAGGAAGCGGCGCTGTCTACTAACAAAGTCGTTCGTAACACCTATATGTTGCTGTCCATGACACTGTTCTTCAGCGCCATCACGGCGGTTACCACCATGGTCATGCAAGTTGGTCAGGGTACAGGTTTCATGCTGCTCATCGGCGGCTTTGGCATGAGTTTTGTAGTCAGAGCTACAGCAAACTCGTCAAAGGGATTGATCGCGGTATTTGCCTTTGCCGGTCTCATGGGCGCGGCTCTCGGACCCACCATTTCGATGTATATAGCCGCCTATGCAAACGGATCCGCCCTGGTCGCTCAAGCCCTGGGTGGAACGGCGCTTATCTTCTTATCCTTGTCTGGCTATGCATTAACCACCGGCAAGAACTTCAATTTCCTTGGTGGATTCATCTTTACCGGAATGATGGTTGTTCTGGTAGCAATGATTGCCAATATATTTTTACAAATTCCTGCCTTTAGCCTGGCGATTTCTTCTGCCGTGATTCTGCTAATGTCCGGATTTATTCTGTTTGATACCAGCCGAATCATTAACGGCGGTGAGCGCAATTACATATTGGCCACGATTTCCCTGTATCTCAGTATTTTTAATATATTTATCCATTTGCTGCATCTGCTAAGCATGCTTACTGGCAGAAGGTAAATCCTGGTTAACCTGGTACTTCACGCTTCCAGCTAAAATACTGCCCCAGCTTGTCTGGGGCTTTTTATTTCGGCAATACGCTAGTCAATAAATAGCCACAAAATTAAGCAGGCAAGAAAAACTAAACAGTGAAATTCTCAATCGTCATTTATGCGGCACCCTATTCATCTGAGGCGGCTGCGACAGCCTTAAGATTCACCAAAACTCTTCTCGATCAGGGTCATGAACTGTATCGCCTGTTTTTCTTTGGAGACGGCGTACACAACGCTAACAGGCTTTCAGTGGTGGCGCAGGACGATAAAAATATTCAGCAAGCGTGGGATGAACTTATTAAGACCCGCGGCCTCGACTCTGTAATCTGCGTGTCATCAGCAATAAAACGAGGCATAGTCGATGAGACGGAATCTCAACGTTATGAATTAAATGCGGTTAGCGCCTACGACAGTTCGGAAATTTCCGGCCTGGGCCAGCTGGTCGATGCTACCTTGCATTCAGATCGCGTGGTAAATTTCGGATAGATCAGAATGTCAGACAAAGCGGCCAATAATGCTCCCCTCAAGAAATCGATTACCTTTATCAGTCGCTCTGCTCCTTATGGGCGCGATAATTCGCAACTCTGTCTGGAAATGGCGCTCGCCTGTGCCGTGTTCGAACAGAATGTGAATTATGTGTTTCTCGATGACGGGGTATACCAATTAGTCGGCGCTCAGAATGCAAGCGCTATCGATGCTAAAACCCTGGGCAATGCTCTGGAGACCCTGGAGCTGTATGGAATAGAGAATATTTGCGTTGATGAAGACTCCTTGAATCAACGCAATTTGATGGCGAAGGATTTGCTTGGCGAGTTTAAACTAGTTAATCGATCGCTGATAACAGCGCTGATTAGACAGTCTGATTGTGTATTTAATCTATGACTATCCTGCATACCATTAGTCGAAGCCCCTCCTCTGCTCTGCTGGCAAGTTGCGCCTCGCTCTTAGCGTCGGGTGATGCCGTGCTGTTTATCGAAGATGGAATCTATCACTGCTCAGATAACAAGGCCCTGAGCGCTATCGAAGCGCTGGTGAAATTGTATGTCTTGAGAGAAGATCTTATGGCTCGAGGAATGCTCGGCAAAAATTTGGCTGATGCGGAAATTGTCGGCTACGACGCCTTTGTGGAATTGTGCTGTGAATACGATAAGGTGGTCAGTTGGTTCTAAGCGGCGCGGCGTAATATGACAAATTATCTACAGGTCCGGGACTACAAAGTAGCGCTAGACAATGAAGGCTATCTGAAAAATCTGGAAGATTGGAACGAAGAGATTGCCGCCGAACTTGCCGCTCAAGAAGATATCGTGCTTGGCCCCTCCCATTGGGAAATTTTAAATCTGCTGCGCAAATTTTATCAACGGCACCACTTGTCCCCAGCTACCCGCGCCTTGATAAGTCTTGTGAAACGGGACCTTGGCAAGGAGAAGGGTCGTAGCGTATATCTGATGAAATTATTTCGAGGAAGCCCTGCAAAGATGGCGAGTAAGTTAGCCGGACTGCCCAAGCCGGATAACTGTTTGTAACGGATGCGCCTTAACAGAAGGGGAATCAGTTATTAAACCAGGATAGTCTTTCCCGTAAGCTCACTACCTTGCCAATGATGATTATAGTCGGCGCCTTGATTTGTTCGGCGTCTGCCAACGCTGGCATGCTCGCCAGGTCTGCGACGAGAACTTTCTGCGTGGCAGTCGTGCCTTGTTGAATCAGCGCCACCGGGGTGCTGCTTTCCATGCCATGGGCTATTAATTCCCGGCAGATAACAGGCAGACCGGAAAGCCCCATATAAAACACCAGGGTTTGATGTTCCTTTGACAGCGCATCCCAGTCCAGCAGCACTGCCCCCTCTTTGGTGTGACCGGTGAGAAACCTGACTGACTGTGAATAATCCCGATGGGTGAGCGGTATCCCGGCATAGCTTGCACAACCGGAGGCAGCGGTTATTCCCGGCACTATTTGAAAGGGGATACCCGCCGCCGCCAGGGTTTCTATCTCTTCACCTCCGCGTCCGAAAATAAACGGATCTCCCCCCTTTAGACGCAGCACTTTCTTCCCTTCTTGCGCCAGCCTTACTAACATTTGATTGATGGTTTCCTGCTCGACGCTGTGATTAGCTTTCTCCTTGCCTACATGAATTTTGTGCGCGTCGGGGCGCAATTTCAGCATTATCTCAGGCGATACCAGACGGTCATACAAAACCACATCGGCTTTATGCATTAGCCGCAGTGCTCGCAGTGTAAGCAGATCCGGATCTCCTGGCCCTGCCCCAACCAAATACACCTCCCCGCGCTGGGTGACTTCATCCGCGCTATTTAACTGTTGCTCAAGCAGGGACACAGCTGCCGCCTCATTGCCGCTATACACCAATTCGGGGATCGCACTGTCCAACACTTTTTCCCAGAATCGAATGCGACGGGGTATTGTGCTGATGCGGCTTTTCACCTGCTCTCGATAAGCGGCCAAAAGCTTCGCTAGCTTATCGATTCTGTTGGGAATCATTATTTCGTTAAGTTCTTTTAACTTGCGCGTAAGAACCGGGGAAGTACCACCGCTGGAGATCGCTATCAACACCGGCGATCTATCGACTATAGCGGGCATAATAAACGAGCACAGCTCTGGTTGATCCACCACGTTGACAGGAATGCCGAGCAATTTCGCGTGTTGGCTGATTTTCTTATTGATCACAGGATCATCTGTGGCGGCGATGACCAGCGCTGCGTCCTGTAACAATTCCGGCTCGAAGGATCGGCTTTCAATTACTGCCTGGTGCGCATCGCAAAGGGATTGCAACTCTGCTGATACTCGCTCAGCAACGACAACAAGCTTGGCACCAGCACGCAGCAGTAGGCTTGCTTTACGCAGGGCAACATCTCCCCCACCCACTACAACACATCTTCTATTCTTGATATTCAAGAATATTGGTAGCAGGTCCATCAGCTGAGATACTCGATTCCATTCATATACGAAATCAGCACATCCGGAATACGTATTCTGCCATCCTCGCCCTGCTCGTTCTCCATAATAGCCACCAGAGTTCGACCGACCGCGAGACCAGAACCGTTTACAGTATGCACAAGTTCCGGTTTTCCAGTGTCCGGGTTACGCCATCGGGTTTGCATTCGCCGCGCCTGAAAATCAGTAAAGCAGCTACAGGAAGATATTTCCCGGTAACAGTTTTGCGAAGGCAACCAAACTTCCAAGTCATAGGTTTCGGCGGAAGCAAAACCAAGATCGCCGCCACAGAGAATTACCTTGCGATAAGGTAATTGCAGTAATTGTAAAATCTTTTCAGCATGGCCTGTCAATTCTTCCAGTGCGGCGCTGGATAGCTCCGGCTTGACTATTTGTACCAGTTCAACTTTCTCAAACTGATGCTGACGAATCATGCCTTTGGTATCCTTGCCATAGCTGCCTGCCTCGGAACGAAAACAAGGTGTATGACTGGTGAATTTCAGCGGCAAACCATCAGCCTCCAGAATTCTATCCCGCACTAAATTGGTCACCGGGACTTCGGCCGTAGGAATCAGGTAATACTCCTGCTCACCCCTGAGTTTAAACAAGTCTTCTTCGAATTTTGGTAACTGTCCTGTCCCGCGCAAGGAATCACTGTTAACGATGTAGGGAACATTGAGCTCTGTATACCCGTGCTCTCGGGTATGAGTATCGAGCATAAATTGAATCAGCGCTCTGTGTAATTGTGCAGTTCTACCCAGCATAACGGAAAAACGCGAGCCGGTGATTTTACTCGCCGATTCAAAATCCAGCCCCTGCTCCAGGGCTTCGCCGAGCGCAACGTGATCTTTGACTTCAAAGTCAAAGTTCTTTGGCTCTCCCCAAACGGTAACTTGCTGATTGGCACTCTCGTCATTACCCTCCGGCACAGATTCGTCAGGAATGTTTGGCACGCCCATTAGATAATCGCCAAGCTCTGTCTGTAGATTGCTTAGCATTTCTTTCTTATGCTCGAGATCCGTTTTCATGCCTTCCATGGATTGCAAGATTTCTGTTACATCTTCGCCTGCCGCCTTGGCCTTTCCGACTAATTTTGAGCGTGAGTTTCTTTCATTTTGCAAGGCCTCAGTTTCGAGCTGCAACTGCTTACGTTGACTTTCAAGCTGTGCCAGCCGAGAGACATCGAGATTAAATTTCTTTTTCGCCAACTGTTTGGCGAGCTCTTCAGCTTCACCGCGAATTTTTTTGGGGTCTAACATTTAGTATTCCTGCATGAATTGTTTACAGTAGTATGCGGGTGATTTGCATTCCGAAAAAAGCGGCGAGCAAACTCAGGATAACACTGCCCAGAATGTAGAATAGCGCGGAATTGTAATGACCTTGCTGAAATAACAACAACGCGTCCAGTGAGAAAGTAGAGAAAGTAGTCATGGCTCCAAGAAAACCAATGATGATAAAGGGGCGCCATTGGTCTACCAAGTGTAATTTTTCGGCGAGTATGATAAAAAAAACACCGATTAAAAAAGATCCGACGATATTGACAAAAAAAGTACCGAGAGGGAACGTTGTTCCATTGAATCGCTCAACGGTAGTGCTAAGCCAATACCGGGAGACAGCACCGGCCGCTCCCCCAAACGCGATTGCTAGATAGTAATACACAGTAGTATGCCAAACCTTTTTTCTTCAGTATATGTTAAATGGAATTGAATTATTGTGTGTAGCTATTCTCAATAATTTCAATATTATCCGGCGCTACAAATTTAAACACGCTGTCGGCTATTTCTTGATTTCGCTCAACATTTTCAAATCGCCAGACAGTCTGCTGACCATTTTTGTTATTCAGATAAATCGATTCCAAATCCAACAATAAAAAATTGATTGTGATGAGGCGGTAGACGCTGTCGGTCGAAATCGGAGTCAGTTCGAATTCCTGATACTCGCTATCCAGGTCAGTTACATTCTCAATAGTATATTCATCTGACAAATTAGATGTTTGTCCGTTCAGTAATTGTGCGGCGAGTTCCGAGCGGCTGCTGTCCCAATCTTCGACAACCACCTGCTCGAGATCTGGCTGATAGTTCCAGAGTTTTTTGCCATCGGTCACAATCAGTTCCGGGAACGGGGTCAGTGTTTCCCAATAAAAACCATCGGGCTTTTTCATGTACATTTGAATTTCGCTTTCTTCCAGAACGCCGCCGTCCGATTCAACGATAAGCTGAACCACATCCGCTGCCAGGGTATTAATCCCTTGCAGCAAATCATCCAGGCGCTGAATGGCCGCCGCTTGCGCCGCTACAGCCTGAACGCTCGCTGATACAATAATAATTGCAACCAGCGCTGCCACTTTGTTACTGAATTTTATCATTGGTTTTTTAAGGGCTTTAATCGCGAGGCGGTGGAGGTGCGATAACTTCCCGGGACCCATTGCTACTCATTTCCGATACTACCCCAGCAACTTCCATTGTTTCAATCATTCTAGCCGCTCTATTGTAGCCGATGCGCAGCTTACGCTGAACAGCGGAGATAGAGGCTTTTCGCGTTTCACTGACAAAGCGAACCGCCTCATCATACAGTGCGTCCTCTTCTTCTCCACCCCCCATGGAAGTATTGTTAAAGCCCGACATCATGTCCAGATTGTCGGAGCTTTGAGTAATACTCTCGATGTAGACCGGTGTACCGCGTTTCTTCCAATCGGCTACTACGCGGTGAACTTCTTCGTCACTGACAAATGCGCCATGTACCCGCGTCGGAACCCCGCCCCCGGGAGGAAGGAAAAGCATATCGCCGTGACCCAATAGCTGCTCGGCACCGCCCTCCCCCAGAATCGTTCGGGAATCCACTTTCGATTGCACCATAAACGAAAGGCGTGTCGGTATATTCGCCTTGATTAAACCGGTGAGCACGTCAACCGAGGGCCTCTGTGTTGCCAGAATTAAATGAATGCCAGCGGCGCGGGCTTTTTGTGCAATCCGCGCAATAAGCTCTTCCACTTTTTTGCCGACTACCATCATCATGTCCGCCAGTTCGTCCACGATAACAACAACTGTTGGCAATTCTTCCAGTTCCGCCGCGGATTGCTCTTCCTCCAGCAACATCGGATCGGTTTTCCAGAGGGGATCGAGAATCGGTTTGCCGATCTTTTTCGCGTCCCTGACTTGTTTGTTAAAGCCCGTCAGGTTGCGCACGCCCAGAGCGGACATCAGCTTGTAGCGTCGCTCCATCTCGGCGACGCACCACCTCAAGCCATTGGCCGCGTCTTTCATATCGGTAATAACAGGAGTTAACAGATGCGGTATCCCATCATAAACCGACAGCTCGAGCATCTTCGGATCGATCATGATCATCCGTACTTGCTCAGGTGTAGACTTATACAGCAGGCTCAAAATCATCGCGTTGATGCCGACCGATTTACCTGAACCTGTTGTGCCTGCGACTAACAAGTGCGGCATCTTGGCGAGATCAACAATCACCGGTTTACCGACGATATCGTGCCCCAGGGCCATGCTGAGCGCAGAGCTGGCTCGATCAAATTCCGGCGATGACAGCACCTGACTCAACTGAATAATTTCCCGTTTCTCATTCGGTATTTCTATGCCGATGACGGTCTTACCGGGAATCACCTCGACCACGCGAACCGAAATTACTGCCAATGAACGAGCAAGGTCTTTCGCCAGATTAGAAATACGGCTGACCTTGATCCCCGGCGCAGGCTGTACCTCAAAGCGTGTAATCACAGGCCCTGGATTGACCGCCGTGACTTCGATTTCTATACCAAAGTCCTTAAGTTTCAATTCCAGTAACCTGGACATGGCTTCCAGGGATTCTTTGGAAAATCCGGTGTCGTTACTTTCATGCCAGGCATCCAACAAACCAATAGCAGGGAGTTCCTTGACTGAGGAGGACACAAACAACGTTCCCTGCCGCTCTTTCTCAACCCGGTTACTTTTAGCGGTCTGATTTGGGGCAGACATTTTTATTGTCGGTGGTATTCGTTTCTTTTCTTTTTCGATATGTATATCTAAAACTTTCTTGCGACTCTCCAGACGCTCTCTGGTTGCATGTTCTTGTTTCCTCTTCTCTAGCCATTTGCGCGTTTTATAAAGCACCGCCGCACTGAAATTGAGGCTCAATTCCCCGAGTTTGTCGATCAACGCTAACCAGGAAATAGAGACGGTAATTGTCAGGCCGAACAGGAATAAAGCCAGCAACAGCAGAGTGCTGCCTAGTGTGGCCAACGCAGGCGTACACAGATCAGCCACCAGTGATCCAATCACGCCTCCAGCCGATGGCAGTTCCTCGGTGATTTCGAAATGCAGCGTCGCAAGACCACAAGCGGAAATCACTAACATGATGAAACCGGCCGTTTTGAGAGCGAACAGTGGCCAGGAATACTCTGACTCTAGTTCTGCCTCTCGAAAAGAGGAGTAAACCTTGTATATGAGCAACACAGGAAACGCGTAAGCAAGATAGCCAAGCAGGTACCAGAAGATATCCGCCAGCCAGGCGCCATAGACACCCACGGCATTGCCAACCTTCTCGCCTGTGCCGGTGGTGGTAAATCCAGGATCGGCGGGTGAATAAGTAGCCAGGGCTATCAGCAGAAACAGCGCCAATAATGAATACACGATAAGCGTCCCCTCGCGCAGCAAGCGCTGCATGAGATTGCCAACTTCCGGATCGGGTTCTGGTTTGTTCATCGCCATATTTTTCAATTTATTCAAATACCTGCGTGTAGTCTAAAGGATCGCTTCGAAAATAGTTAGACGCAATTCATGGGCTATTGTTAAGTCACCTGCCGTGTTGTGGAGCCGTCAAACTCTTGTTAACACCGGGATCGATTTTTCGACAGACAGAGAAAACCACTGAAAGTGGGAAGACCCTGATCAGTTTAACGGTTCTTGAGGCTTAAAATTGAGTAGAATATACGGCGGATATCTTTAAGTCAGGCACATTGACACAACATTGAATGCAGGGATCACCGCGCTGGCTCCAAGCGACGGACTGTAACGCTGAATTCAGCTCTGTGAGCCCTCACCTCTCATGCAGGAATAGGAAGTAGTTTTATGACAGACACACAGCATCATCGGCTAATAATTTTGGGTTCAGGACCCGCCGGCTATACCGCGGCGGTTTATGCGGCACGCGCGAACCTTGAGCCGCTGGTCATTACCGGCATGCAGCAAGGCGGTCAACTCACCACCACCACCGATGTCGATAACTGGCCTGGAGATGTTGAAGGCTTACAGGGGCCCGAGTTAATGGACAGAATGCTGAAACACGCGGAGAAATTCGACAGCAAAATTGTGTTCGATCATATTAACAAGGTCGATTTCAAAGATCGGCCCTTCACGCTGCAGGGCGATGGTGCCACCTACACCTGTGATGCATTAATCATCGCCACCGGAGCGTCGGCACAATATCTGGGGCTGGCTTCGGAACAGGCCTTCATGGGCAAAGGCGTCAGCGCTTGCGCTACTTGTGATGGCTTCTTTTATCGAAATAAGCCGGTCTCTGTTATTGGTGGCGGTAATACAGCGGTGGAAGAAGCGCTGTATCTGGCAAATATCTGTTCTCATGTAACCCTGGTGCATCGACGGGATTCCTTGCGAGCAGAGAAAATATTACAGCAGAAGTTACTGGAGAGGGTTGGGGAAGGAAAGATATCAATCTCCTGGAACCACACCCTGGACGAAGTATTAGGGGATGCTATGGGTGTAACCGGGATAAATATCAAACAAGTTGATTCCGCTGAAATCACCAAGCTGGATGTGGACGGCGTTTTCATTGCTATTGGCCATCTTCCAAATTCAGAAATTTTCCAGGATCAATTGGAAATGAAAAATGGCTATGTAGTAGTCAATACCGGCATTAGCGGCAATGCTACCCAAACCAGTGTTCCCGGCATCTATGCGGCGGGAGATATCGCTGACCAGGTTTACCGTCAGGCTGTCACCAGCGCAGGCTTCGGTTGTATGGCGGCATTGGATGCCGAGAAATTTCTCGATTCCTGATGATCACAAAGATTGCCTGGGCGCAACGCAACTCGAAGACTTCATCATGCCTATTCCCTGGCTTAATTTAGACGATTTCGAATTTCCTTCGATAGACCAGGCCTTGTCTGAGCCGGATGGATTGCTTGCGGCCGGCGGTGATCTGAAGGTCCAGCGCCTGCTGCAGGCTTATCAAAATGGCATTTTCCCCTGGTATGAGGACGGTCAACCGATTCTTTGGTGGTCACCTAACCCGCGGATGGTGTTACGCCCGGAAGACTTGAAGATTTCAAAAAGCCTGCACAAATTGCTGCGACGAAATCACTATACCCTGTCTATGGACCAGGATTTTGCGGCGGTTATCCAAGGCTGCGCCGAGGCACGAAGAGACGCTACGGGAACCTGGATCACCGATGAGATGCAAGCCGCTTATTGTGCGTTACACGCCGCAGGCTTCGCCCACTCGGTTGAGGTTTGGTCGCAACAGGAATTGGTGGGAGGCTTATACGGAGTCGCTCTCGGTGAGGTTTTTTTTGGTGAGTCCATGTTCAGCCGGGAGGCCAATACTTCCAAGCTGGCACTGGTAAGCCTTGTAAAACAATTACAACAATGGAAATATAAACTAATTGATTGTCAGGTCAGTAGTGCGCATTTGCTTTCATTAGGCGCAAAGGAGATAAGCCGGGAGCAATTCAGCAAAAAGTTGTTGAAGCTACGGACTGAACCCGGAAAAATTGGTCCGTGGCAGTTAGAATTGGCGGACCAGATAAAGGATTAGTTGAGCACCGAAATGAATTCCAAATCAAAAATAAACGACTCGATCAGGTTATTTCGTACCGCCCCCCACGCTTGCAGCTATATTGAGCAACAGCGGGCAGCGACAGTTTTTGTCGACCCCGAACTAACTATTGATAAACCACTTAATAGCAAACTAAGCAACTTTGGCTATCGTCGAAGTGGTGCACACCTGTATCGACCGGACTGCGATGATTGTAAAGCCTGTATTGCCTGCCGCTTGTCGGTCAATCATTTTCATATAGCGGGCCGCTACAAAAGGATCTGGAATCGCAATCAGGATTTAGAGGTCCAGGAGACAAGCCAGCTCGAGGGTAACGAGGCCTTCGCCTTGTATAGGCGTTACATCAATACCCGACACAGCGATGGTGACATGTATCCGGCAACCATAGAACAATACGATGCCTTTATCCGCACAAAAGTAGCCTCTACCCGGTTTTATAAATTCTATCTGGAAGGCCAACTGGTAGCGGTTAGCGTTACCGATGTGCTGGAGCAAGGCTTGTCAGCGGTGTATACATTCTTCGACCCCGATCTGCCCAAAAGATCACTGGGGAATTACATAATCCTCTGGCAGATGGAGAAACTCAAACAACTGCAGCTTCAGTACTTGTTTCTCGGTTACTGGATAAAAGATAGTCCCAAAATGCAATACAAGAGTACTTTCCGACCGATAGAGATGCTGGTAGACGGCAAGTGGCTGCTTGTTAAGTAGTGGGTGTCGCCAGTTTACTGCTTTGCTTATCTTGAGAAAATCCGGCACAATGCCGCCGCTGTGGGCTATTGGTCGCTAAAATAGCCCATTAAGCCGCACAGCACATTAGTGTCATATATTGAGGATTGCCGATGGCAAAAGAAGATCAAATTGAAATGGAGGGTGAGGTAGTCGACACTCTTCCTAATACTATGTTCAGAGTTAAACTTGAGAATGGACATATTGTTACAGCGCACATCTCAGGCAAGATGCGAAAGAACTACATCCGTATTCTTACTGGCGATCAGGTGCGAGTTGAGCTCACTCCCTATGATCTGAGCAAAGGCCGAATCACCTATCGCGCCAGATAATTAACCCTGGTTTGTTTTGCCTACCCTGCCCGTCTCTATTGCTCTGTGTCGAAGCGGCCACGTCGACAATTAACTCTTGGCGGGGATTAACTCCTTTTTCTTCTCTTGCGGTTTTCTGCCTTTAACTTGCAGAGTAATGTCATCATTTTCGCAAGAAACCTGTACTTCACCCCCATTATTCGCCAATTTCCCGAATAAGATATCTTCCGCAAGCGCCTTCTTCAGCTTTTCCTGTATTAGCCTTGCCATGGGTCTAGCGCCCATGGATTCGCTGTATCCGTGTTTTACGAACCAATCCACAGCACTATCATCAAGCTGCAATTGCACCTTCTTGTCATCTAACTGAACTTGCAGATCGACCAAAAATTTATCAACCACAGTGCGTATAGTTTCAATCGTGAGCGCACCAAACTGAATGATCCCATCGAGACGGTTTCTAAATTCAGGGGTAAACGCCTTTTTGATGATTCCCATGCCATCGGCGGTATGATCCTGCTCGGTAAAACCTATTGAAGCGCGCGCCATCTCCTGGGCTCCGGCATTAGTTGTCATGATCAGAATAACGTTGCGAAAGTCAGCCCGACGGCCGTTATTGTCAGTTAAGCTACCGTGATCCATAACTTGTAATAACAGGTTAAACACATCCGGATGTGCTTTTTCGATTTCGTCGAGTAGCAATACGCAATGGGGATTTTTGCTTACCGCTTCTGTCAACAAGCCGCCCTGATCGAAACCCACGTAACCTGGAGGGGCACCAATCAGGCGAGACACGGTATGCCTTTCCATATACTCGGACATATCAAAGCGAAGCAGTTCAATTCCCAAAATCTTGGCAAGTTGGCGACTGACTTCAGTCTTACCAACACCTGTAGGCCCGGAGAACAGGAATGAACCGATAGGCTTTTCGTCATCATTCAGCCCGGCTCGGGATAGTTTTATCGCCGTAGCCAGAGAATCGATCGCCTTATCCTGCCCAAACACCACCATCTTCAGATTTGAATCCAGGCTCTTAAGGGACTCTATATCGGAACTGGATACGTGCTTGGGAGGTATCCTGGCAATCGCCGCGACAATTTTCTCCACATCGGTGACCTGAATCAGTTTCTTGCGCTTGCCGATCGGCTGCAGGCGCTGATAGGCACCCGCTTCGTCAATTACGTCGATGGCCTTATCGGGCATGTAACGGTCATTGATATAGCGGCCAGCCAGCTCAGAGGCCGCTTTGAGCGACTTATCGCTATAACGCAGGTTGTGATGTGCTTCAAACCGTGATTTTAGGCCTTTTAATATCTTATAGGTGGTATCAACATCGGGCTCATCCACATCGATTTTCTGAAAACGACGTGAAAGTGCACGATCTTTCTCAAAAATGCCGCGATATTCCTGATACGTCGTCGATCCTATGCAACGCATTTTTCCGGAGGTCAATACTGGCTTAAGCAAATTGGAAGCATCCATTACGCCCCCTGACGCGGCACCCGCGCCAATAATGGTATGAATCTCGTCAATAAAGAGCACCGCATTCGGGTTTTTCATTAGTTCGGAGAGCAATGCCTTGAAACGCTTCTCAAAATCGCCGCGGTACTTGGTGCCGGCTAATAAGGCCCCTAAATCAAGCGAATAGATAACGCTCCCGGCGAGAATGTCAGGCACGTCACCTTCTACGATTAACTTTGCCAGACCCTCGGCGACGGCGGTCTTACCTACGCCAGATTCGCCTACTAAAAGCGGGTTGTTTTTACTGCGCCGCGAGAGCACCTGTATGACGCGCGTTATTTCTTCCTCTCGACCAATAAGCGGGTCAATTCTGCCCTGCTCTGCTTCGATATTTAAATTGGTGGCAAAGCTGTCCAGCGGGTTATTCGACGTGTCCTGGGCACTCTCCTCTTCTCGTTGCTCGGGCGCCGCATCACCACTCTCGTCACGACCTGGAATTTTCGAGATGCCATGGGTAATGAAGTTAACCACGTCTATGCGCGCAATATTCTGCTGCTGCAGGAAGTACACTGCCTGGCTTTCCTGTTCACTAAAAATAGCGACCAGCACATTTGCGCCGCTTACTTCTCTCTTGCCTGATGATTGCACATGGAATACGGCGCGTTGTAAAACCCGCTGAAAACCCAGCGTCGGCTGTGTTTCACGGCTTGTTTCTGAGTCGGGAATTAACGGGGTGGTGGCATTAACAAAATCCAGCAATTCAACGCGCAGGCGAGGTAAATCGCAATCGCAAGCCGTCAGCACGCTATAGGCAACTTCGTTATCCAGAAGTGCCAACAGTAAATGTTCTACCGTCATGAACTCATGACGCTTATTGCGCGCACCTTTGAATGCATCGCTGAGTGTTTGTTCGAGATCCTTGCTTAACATAAGTGACCTATTGCTTGATCAAAACGGCTGATCGGATTCACACTGGGTTATCGATCTATTTGACTCTCTGTACCTGTCCACCTTTCTATTTACCTGTCCACCTATCTATTTACCTGTCCACCTATCTATTTACCGGTCCACCTTTCTATTTACCGGTCCACCTTTCTATTTACCGGTCC
This sequence comes from Pseudohongiella sp., assembly GCA_013204155.1. Taxonomy (GTDB): domain Bacteria; phylum Pseudomonadota; class Gammaproteobacteria; order Pseudomonadales; family Pseudohongiellaceae; genus UBA9145. Next base: position 34,063 of record JABMOK010000124.1, read on the forward strand.
ACTTCTATAGAACATAGCAGAGGTTGTTCACATTCCCGAGAATAATCGTTTACCTGCGCGGCTTTGGTTTCAGCTCCATCTTTGCTAAAGACGCCGCAAACTCCCTTTCCTTCCGTATGCACCTTCAGCATTACCTGAGTCGCTTTCTCTATATTCAGGTTGAAGAATGAGCGTAACACATCAACCACAAAGTCCATTGGGGTATAGTCGTCGTTTATCAAAACCACTTTGTACAGCGGCGGCTGTTGTAACTTGGGTTTGTCCGTTATCGCCGCAACACCGGAGTCTTGATCAATTCGCTCGTCATCGCCCGAATTCCGCGGAATCAGTGGCCCTTTTGTCATACTCAGGGTCGGTATTTGTTGGTAAATCTTACTCATAGTAGCTTATTCACGAATTTTGATTATTGGACTACACGGATATTTTGCGTCAGATTCCGCCTCAGTAAAAGACTTTTCTGCCCCATCAAGCGACACGGCGGATTAAAGATTTCGCGATATTATAGCGTTTATTAGGGCTCATTCCTCGAATTTCAAGTCCAGTTACAAACCTGAATGCAGCCGCTATCGGCAGGATGGTTTTGACTTTGCAGTTTCGATGGTGTATAGAATTTGAGGTAGTAACAATACTTGATTGAAAAACAACAAAAAATAATAAGAAGTACGGAGTTCCCTCATGAGTACCGGGCAAGTTAAATGGTTTAATAATGCAAAAGGTTTCGGTTTTATATTACCTGATGACGGCGGCGATGATTTATTCGCCCACTATTCTGCTATCGGAATGGAAGGGTATAAAACCTTAAAGGCTGGCCAAATGGTCTCCTTCGATACAATCGAGGGCCCTAAAGGCTTGCATGCAGCCAATATCCAGGCAGCCTCAGACGCTTCTGCGGTCGCCGCCGCACCAATAGACGAGGAGCAAAACTCGGAACCGGCCAGTCCGGAAGCTGAGCTGGAATCCGAACCCCAGTCCAAAATAGCCTAGCACTAATAGTTAGTCAGGACTGTTTCGCTGATCATTGGCTATTAGCGAAGTGTGCTCGCGGGCAATAATTTCCGTGAGAATTGCTCTCGCCTCCCGCTTTAATCGGTAGTAGACCCCATGCCGCAAGTCTTATTGTTCAACAAACCTTTCGGTGTGCTGTCTCAGTTTACGGCTCAGCCTGAGCAAAAAACCCTCGCGGAATTTATTCAGCACAAAGGCTTTTACGCCGCCGGGAGGCTAGACAAGGATTCGGAAGGCTTGTTATTACTTACCGATGACGGGAAGTTACAACAGACCCTGTCCAATCCGAAATTCGGCAAGTCCAAAACCTATCTGGTGCAGGTAGAGGGCGCGATCGATGAACCCGCCATCGAGCAACTCCGCCATGGCATACAGTTGAAAGATGGCTTAAGCAAACCTGCTGAAGCCAAAATTATTGAAGATCCCGATCTGTGGTTGCGAGATCCACCCATTCGCGCGCGCCAACATATTCCCACCAGCTGGATTGAACTGACAATATCCGAGGGTCGTAACAGACAAGTACGACGGATGACGGCGGCGCTTGGATACCCTACGCTGCGTCTGATAAGAACCCGAATCGCCGATTGGGAGCTGAGAGATTTACAGCCCGGCGAATGCGCCCTGGTTTCGCTGTAGTTAAAATCGGTAGTTAAAATCGGTAGTTAAAATCGTAAGTTAAAATCGGTAGTTGAAATCGGTAGTTGAAATCGGTAGTTGAAATCGAAGTTGCCACTCTGCTTGCAATTCCGCATCTAACTGCAATTCCAAGTGTCTGGCCGGTGGCTAATTCTGCCAGCGATCGAGGGCATCGGTATCCGATTGCTTGCTCTCAATCCAGACGCTGCCAGATTCAGAACTCTGTTTTTTCCAAAACGGCGCATTGCTTTTCAAATAGTCCATCATAAACTGCGCCGATTCAAAGGCATCTTGTCGGTGAGCGCTAGCCGTACCGACGAATACAATCTGATCCTTGGCTGACAACTGGCCGACACGGTGAATGATGCGAGTGGCCAATAGCGGCCATGTGCGCGCTGCTTGATCGCTAATTTGTTGCAGACTTTTTTCCGTCATCCCCGGGTAGTGCTCCAAATACAAGGTGCTTATTTTTCCTTCCCTGTTTTCCTTCAACTGCCCAGTCGCCTCGCTACCTGAATCATATATCTCCCGCACCAGGCCGGTAAAAGTAACGATAGCGCCAGCATCGCCAGCCCGCTCTCTCAGCTTTTTATATTCCTCGTCGAGACTAAAATCTGCTGTTTGAATGCTAATCACGCGCTGTTAACCACCGGTCATGGGAGGGAAAAATGCCACTTCATCATTAGCAGATAAAAGGCAATTTTTATCTGCAACGGTCTGATTTACGGCGACAAGGATTTTGTCTTTGCCGTTGAAAACGGCCTTAAAGTGAGGATTGAGCTGCAACAAATGTGCTATGAGTTGATCGACGGTAGCAACCGAAGCTGGCAATTCCAGTTGCTCCTCGCTCCTGTTGAGCGCCTCTCTTATGCTGGCAAAATACTGAATGTTTAACATGCCGATTAAACCGCCATTGATCGTTTATAGTGGCCACTTTTCCCACCCTGCTTTTCTTGCAGACTTATGCCTTCTATGACCATGTCTTTATCAACCGCCTTGCACATGTCGTAAATGGTTAGCGCCGCGACTGAAACTGCCGTTAAGGCTTCCATCTCGACGCCTGTTGGGCCGTTGACCTTACATCTTGAAGTGATAATAACCTGACTGTTGTCGCTGTCCAATTCCAAATCCACATCGACAGAGCTCAACATCAAGGGATGACAGAGGGGAATCAGTTGTGAGCAGCTCTTTGCCGCTTGAATCCCGGCTATTCGAGCGATGGCCAGTACATCCCCTTTTTTGTGACCCCCGGCGGCAATGAGCGCAAGAGTCTCAGCCGCCATGCGCACCCTGCCGCTGGCCAGCGCAATACGCTGAGTCGATTGCTTGTCACCGACATCAACCATTTTTGCATTGCCTTTACTGTCTAGATGGGTCAGTTTGCTCATAATTTCAAAACCTGTGATTAATGCCGCATTATCCACGTTTCCGGCCGTGAGCTAAAGCTTAAAGCTGGAGTAATAATTCAGTTTGCTAGCGTAGTACATTGATCGCACAGGGAATTAGAAGCTACCATTAGCCTACAAACACGGAATTAAATAGAAATGCCGCCGCTTCCACATATAACAGTAGCAACCGTCATCGAGCGCGATGGGCGATTCTTGATGGTGAAAGAGAAATCCAACGGCTTGATCGTTTATAATCAGCCAGCCGGCCATCTGGAGGAAAACGAGAGCCTGATAGCCGCCGCCAAGAGAGAAACACTGGAAGAAACGGCCTGGCGAGTCGAGATAAGCGACTTGCTGGGGATCTATCAATACACCTCGCCGGAGAATGGCATCAGCTATGTGCGACATTGCTTTATTGCGGATGCGATACAACAAATCAGCAACAGCGAGTTGGATGCTGATATCATTGAGGCGCAGTGGCTAAGCTTGGGTGAACTGCAAGCCCATAGCGCAGAAATGCGTAGCCCGTTGGTGTTAAAAGTCATTGCCGATTATTTACGTGGCCAGCGTTTCCCACTAAGTTTGCTTTCCGATCCAGATTTCTGAGTTTAATTGCGTAGTCCAGGTTTCCAGGAAGCACAATAATGACAGTTGTTGAAAGCCAAGTCCGTCCCCAAGCCGATGCCTGCAAGGTGATTGTCGGCATGTCGGGGGGTGTCGATTCATCCGTTGCTGCGCATCTGCTGCAGCAACGCGGATTCGAGGTCGAAGGGCTGTTCATGAAAAATTGGGAAGAAGATGACGGCACCGAATACTGCACTGCGAAAGAAGACCTGCAAGACGCACAAGCGGTCTGCGATACCCTGGGTATTAAGCTACATACTGCAAATTTTTCTGCCGAATATTGGGATAATGTATTTGCCCACTTCCTCAACGAGTATGAAGCTGGACGCACGCCCAATCCCGATGTGTTGTGCAACCGGGAGATAAAATTCAAAGCGTTTCTGGAGTATGCCACCGAACTGGGTGCCGACTATATTGCCACCGGACACTATGTCCGCAAGCAGGAATCAGAGACCGGCACATACCTTCTCAAGGGGCATGACAGCAACAAGGATCAGAGCTACTTCTTGTGTGAAGTCAACGAGACCTGCCTTCGTCAAAGTCTATTCCCGGTGGGTGAATTAGCAAAAACCGAGGTGCGGGCTATTGCGACACGGCTTGGACTTAGTACTTCTGACAAGAAAGACAGCACCGGCATTTGCTTCATCGGCGAGCGTAAGTTCAAAGATTTCCTCGCGCAATATATTCCGGCCAAGCCGGGAATCATCGAGACAACAGAAGGTGAACAAATCGGCAAGCATGCGGGATTAATGTATTACACCTACGGTCAAAGACAGGGTCTGGGCATCGGGGGCATGCAGAATCGCGCGCAGGCGGCCTGGTATGTCGTTGATAAGGACCTGAAGCGCAACGTATTGCTGGTCGCTCAAGGAGCCGAGCATGACGATTTATTCTGCAGCGAACTGATCGCCGCTGCACCGGCGTGGATAAATTCTATTGCACCTGAACTGCCGCTGCATTGCACAGCTAAAATCAGGTATCGTCAGGCCGATCAAGAGTGCACGGTAACGATTGCCGAGGACAAGATGATTCGGGTGAAATTTGAGCGCCCGCAAAGAGCGGTTACCCCCGGGCAATATATTGTATTCTACGAAGGAGAGCGCTGCTTGGGAGGAGCGATTATTGAACACTACTGCCGATGACTTTAGCCGTTGGGAATACCAGACTCTCGCACTGGCCGCCGTAGCGCAATGTGCAGCACTGGTGAATAAACTCGCTCTGCAGGGTGACGCTCCCCAGGGCGAACAGATTGCCTGCATCAATCCGCTGCTGGTTTTGAATCCTGCGTCGAGCAAAGATATTTATCCTAATCCGCGCTACCTGAACCTCGGTTTACGCACACTGCAAGATATCCTGGGCAATAATCGGCTACGAGAAAATGCCGATCTGGTGCGCTATACCCTTGGCATGCTGCTGCTAAGGAACAAACTGAATTCCAATCAAGCCATGCAAACAAAAATCAGGCAAAGTCTGGAGCACATCGAACCACTGCAGGTGCTTTCAACAGATGGCGTAGTAGGCGAGGCTGAAGTACAGGCAGCGCAAGATGCACAAATGCTACAACAACTAACATTCGAGCAGCTAGCTGACGTGGTCCAGCTTTTCTTTGCAACCCAGTTAAGCAACTTTCTTTAATCCAGTCGTATCTGATTCATATTGATTTGGGCATACATAACCCAAGTATGAATGCAGACGATAGCTGTTGTAAAACATGGATATGTACTGCA
>JABMOK010000125.1 GCA_013204155.1 Pseudohongiella sp.
CTTCAAGAATTTGTTCAGTGATCCAGCGATCGGGGCGATAGAACTTAACAATTATGTTTGGCTTGTCCTCCAAACCTATTTGATAGACCCGGTTTTCATAACTGTTGAGCGCGAATATTCGAGCGTCAGTGACATAGCCCAGACTCTCTACCGCCGTTAATACAACGTCGGGAGTAAGCTCGGAATAGGGGTGGGTAGAGGAAACCATCTACAGACAACTAATTGATGTGGGGTTTGGCAATGTTGCGCGGGAAGCCTGAATCAGGAATCCTTTCTGTCAGCCTTGCCGCCTACGATCGAGACTGGAAAAGGCGAAACATTGTCGCCACTGGAAATTTTGCTTACGCCACTCTTCTCCACTTCATCGATGCGGATAATGGCCTGTATAGGAATAAAGCTTCGCTTTACACCGCTAAACTCGGATTTCAGCTTTTCTTCACCAGGATCGACCACTACTTTACTGCGCTCATCGAACACATAATCCTCTATTTCAATAAATCCATAGAGATCACTCTGGTACACCTGCTTTACGAAGAGCTCATAAACCTTGCCCTTGTTGAGGAAGGTTACTTTGTATATTTCAGAAGTATTTGCCATTAAAATCAGTCTCTTAATGCTTGTTTAGTGCTCTTGCTACGCTTGCTTTGCTTGCTTATTACGGGCCTGGCTTGCCTGCTATCGTCGTTAGTCTGTCTAATATCAGGCTATTTCAGACTATTTCAAGTCATTATGCGTCAATTCCCGCTTAAGTACCGCTGATTTTTGCTGTTATAATTCGGCCCCTTTTGCAAACACCCAGCCCTGCGGACTATTAAGTGAAATCTGAACATAGCAATACCGAGAAAACCGCCGATCAGACGGTAATCACTCCAACTTCAGACAGCAAAAAGGTCTACATCAAGACCCATGGCTGCCAGATGAATGAATACGATTCGGCACGCATGCTCGATTTGCTGAAGGAATCGCAGAATGTCGTCTTGGTCGACACCCCCGAGCAAGCAGACTTATTGCTACTCAACACCTGCTCTATTCGTGAAAAAGCGCAGGAGAAGGTGTTCCACCAGCTTGGTCGATGGCGAAATTTGAAACAACTCAATCCTGATGTGAAGATTGCCGTCGGTGGCTGTGTAGCTAGCCAGGAAGGCGATGCTATTGCTAGGCGAGCGCCTTATGTGGATGTAATTTTTGGACCACAGACATTACACAAACTTCCGCAGATGTTGAATGAGGCAGTTTCTGGCAAGCCAGTAGTTGATATCAGCTTCCCGGAAATCGAGAAATTTGATCACCTGCCGCAACCGGTAGCCGATTCCTGTCAGGCTTTTCTCACTGTCATGGAAGGATGCAGCAAGTACTGCAGTTTTTGTGTGGTGCCCTATACCCGGGGGGAAGAAGTCAGCCGCCCTGTCGACGATGTCCTGGCGGAAGCGGTTCATCTTGCCGCGCAAGGCGTCCGAGAAATTAATTTATTGGGGCAAAACGTCAATGCCTATCGCGGCATGAGTCACGAGGGAGATGTGGTCGATCTGGCGCTACTGATCAACTATATGGCGAGTATAGACGGCATCGATCGAGTCCGCTTTACCACTTCTCATCCGATTGAATTTTCTGACAATCTGGTGAAGGTTTATGCACAGGTACCCGAACTGGTTGATCACCTGCACCTGCCGGTGCAAAGTGGCTCTGACCGTATTCTGGCGGCCATGAAGCGAGGCCATACTGCACTCGAATACAAATCGATTATTAGAAAGATTCGTGCCATCCGGCCCAATATCAGTCTCTCTTCCGATTTCATCGTCGGCTTTCCCGGCGAGAGCAATAAAGATTTTGAAGATACGATGAAGCTGATTATTGAAATTGGATTCGACACCTCGTTCAGCTTTATCTACAGCCCAAGACCGGGAACCCCGGCCGCTGAACTCGCCGATGAGACGCCCGAAATCGAGAAGAAACATCGATTAGCCACGCTGCAATCCCAGATTGTAAAACAGGCGAAGGCGATTAGTGAGTCAATGGTCGGTACTGAACAACATATATTGGTGACTGGAAAGTCAAAGAAGCATACGGGGGACCTGCAGGGTAGAACCGAAAATAATAGAGTGGTAAATTTCCACTGCGATGAACAAGCATTAATAGGGCAGTTTGTTACCGTAATCATTACCGACGCCCTGCCCAATTCCCTGTTAGGCACTCTGTGACAGTTGAGATCGTGAATTAGCTTGCTATACTAGCCCAGAATCCAGATACACCAATGCGAGGTTTCGTTTTTACTGCATGACAACCCATACGCTAAGCCTGTCCCTTGTACCTGATAATGCTCAACGCCTTGCCAATCTCTGCGGGCGTCTGAATGAACACATCCGGCAAATAGAAAACTTTCTGCCATTGAAAATTCAGCAGCGGGGCAATCTCTTCCAATTGTCCGGCACTGAGACCGCGATCTCTGATGGCCGCTATATTCTTGAATCTCTGTATCATTCCACTGCACAGGGCGACGTATTGACGCCAAAAATTATTCACCTGCTGTTGCAAGAAGGGATGCCTTCTCAAGCAAAGCCGGATGCAGGCATTGAAGAAACGCTTCTCATCAAGACCCCCAAAACATCGGTAAAACCTCGCGGCAGCCACCAGCGCGAGTATGTAAAAAGCATTCAACGGCATGATATTAATTTTGCTATCGGACCCGCCGGTACGGGAAAAACCTATCTCGCTGTTGCCTGCGCCGTCGAGGCCCTGGCGAAAGAACAGGTGAGCCGGCTACTGCTGGTACGGCCCGCGGTCGAAGCAGGCGAGAAACTTGGCTTTTTACCTGGGGATCTGGCGCAGAAAATTGACCCCTACCTGCGTCCTCTGTATGACGCTCTGTATGAGATGCTGGGATTCGAAAAGGTTGAGCGGCTGATTGAAAAAAATATCATTGAAGTGGCGCCGTTGGCGTATATGCGTGGGCGCACTCTGAATAACTCCTTCATTATTCTCGATGAAAGCCAGAATACAACCTGTTCCCAGATGAAAATGTTCCTCACTCGAATAGGATTTGGTTCTACCGCCGTCATTACCGGTGATGTAACTCAAATCGATTTACCCAAGGGAACCCGATCGGGACTGGTGCACGTAACCCAGGTATTGGACGGAATCGAAGAGATCGGTTTCACCTATTTCAATGCAAAAGATGTTGTGCGCCATCGACTGGTGCAAAAAATCGTCGAGGCCTACGATGAATTCGACAGGAACTCGGTAGCTACACTCGGCGCGCAAGAAACCTCGCAGATCTATGAACGCGATAGTTGATATCAGCAATGACTGCAATACTCACTGGGTGCCTGAACTCTCTCTCTGCGAGGAGTGGCTGGAAGCCGGGCTGAAGGTGATGAATCAGAGCCAAAAATGCAACATCAGCCTGAGATTCGTGGAGAATGCAGCCGCGGCCGAGCTTAATAAGCAATATCGTGGCAGGCAATCGGCGACCAATGTTCTATCATTCCCTGCCGAATTCCCGGCCTCATTCAGCCAGCATCTGGACTTCTTGCCCCTCGGTGACATTGTCATTTGCCCTGAAATTGTAGAGCAGGAAGCAAAACAACAAAATAAGGAACTCCAGTCCCACTGGGCTCACCTGCTGATACACGGTCTGCTGCACCTGGCCGGCTTTGATCATGACACTGATGAAGGCGCTAACAGCATGGAAGCCCTGGAAATAAACGCACTTAAAAGACTTGGATTCCCTAACCCTTATTTGATAGTGTGAGCAGACCAATTTGGCAACCAAGAGAGGAAAAAACGCAGAGCATGACCGACGACCAATCTAGCATCGATCCAAGACCCCGATCCTGGATCGATAAAATTGCTCAGGTTTTTTCAGACGAACCTACAGACACTAAAAGCCTGCTAGAGCTTCTGCGCAATGCGCAACAAGATCAGGTTCTCGACGCGGATGCCTTAAGCATCATCGAAGGCGCCCTGCAAGTTTCCAGCATGCAAGTGCGGGACATAATGATTCCACGCTCCCAGGTTGTCACCGTCTCATCGAAATTGTCCGCCAACGAAATCGTAGAGCTCATTACCCAGGCATCTCACTCAAGATTCCCGGTTATCGGTGAGAATGTCGACAATGTAATGGGAATATTACTGGCAAAAGATTTGTTGCCACTCGTTCTCAACAAGAGCACAGACAAATTTGATATTAAGGATGTTGTTCGACCCGCCACTTTCGTGCCGGAAAGCAAACATCTTAACGTTCTGTTACGCGAGTTTCGCGAGACGCGACAGCATATGGCTATCGTTATCGATGAATACGGCAGCGTCTGCGGCGCCGTAACCATTGAAGATGTTCTGGAGCAAATCGTTGGTGAGATTGAAGACGAACATGATGTCGACGACGATAGCTACATCAAGAAATTCGATGAAGAAAATCATATCGTTAAAGCCTTAACCCCGGTCGATGAATTCAATGAATACTTCAAAACCGATTTCAGCGAACAGGAGTTCACAACGATTGGCGGCCTGGTATTACAGCAATTAGGCCACATTCCGGAAAGAGGTGAAACTGTCAATATAGGACCCTTTCTGATCACCATTCTGAATGCTGACAGCCGTCAAATTAAGCTGATAAAAGTGACCTCGACCCTGGCCAGCAACCGTAAGAAGCTATAGCACTGACTCAAGCTTGCCGCCACCCCTGCTCTTGAAGCGCGATCTCAAAAGCAGGCGGTTATCAGCAAACCCTCTAAACTCACTGTTGAATAACATTCAGGATGTAATTGGCAGCGTCAGTCGCACAAGTGGAGTTACTGCTATCCCTGCATGAGGATGGACTAGTTTCAGGCATCGTCAGATCTATCTTGGAACGCAAACCTGCAAAGGCATTGAAGCTGCTAATTCGCAGATTTGGACCTATCCCCCCTCCTCCTGAAGTGCCATGACAGCTTGCACATCGCGCTGCGAATTCAATCTCTCCGAAGGCTATACTTTGTTGCAGTGCCACGGCCGCTGGGTCCGGAGTTGGCACGACATTACTAACGCTTAGCACGTCTGGGTTGGCAAACGTAATGGGACTGTCATTTACCAGCGCCAGATTGAACTCATAAAGTTCATTGCCTACGGGCAGTTTGGGAATATACAGAATATTGCCCGGCCTAAATTCAGCCGGAGTGTCTCCCCGGGTAATTCCGCTCGCGTACACATAGTATCCATCCCGAAGCACAAATTGCAGACTGTCCAGATTCACATCCAGTGAAAGATTGACCAATCCGATGCCTGGTACATCCAATACCGGAAGTTGCAGGATGGAATTAGCCGCATCAAAAACAGCGCTTAGTGACAAACTGACCGTCGCCGACAAGCCTGCGAAGTTTGTTGGATCCGGTAATTGGGGAGCGAGATTGCTATCCATTGACTGCACGCCATTCTTTGCTAACTGCGCCGCACCATAGTTCAGAGTGGCTGTCCCATTAGCGAAGTTCAGCGACCCACCCTCGGTAAACAGAAATCCGTTGGCTATTTCGAAATCGGCGGACAGCCCGGTGGATTGAACGAATGACGGAGTGGCTATCAGCAGTTTCGAGTTCAGGGTTTCGCCTGCCAAATTTGCACCGAATACAAGACTATTCTGTTGTGATCCAGATGCGTCGGAAGCCACTAGCGTCAGACCGGAAAGGTCAAGTTGATTGCTGGCAGCGGTCTTTAACTCTATATACTGTACGCTTCCCTCGGCATTGCTAAACAGCTCGCTGATTTGCCACTGATCGAAATCAGCGAATGCCGGACTCATGCTAGCGGCGGCAGTGACTATGATCGATCCAGCTACTCTCGTTGATAAACAACGTTGTCTACAATGCATGAAAAATCCCCCTCAAGATTTAATTTCCAGGCACAAGCAAGTTCATTGAGTCTATGCTTAGGGACCGCCAAATCCAAGTAAAGATTTCAGGCAGATTTTTAAACTGGCCACTACCTGTGAGGGCGGGTCTGGGTTATGCTTGCAGGTTGTGCGACACCTTAAATAAATTGAGTTAATTCACGTAGTTAGAGGCAGTTAGCTAGAGACATAATGAGCAGCATCGAGAAGCAATATCAACCCCAGGCCGTTGAGGCCGCCGCGCAATCTTATTGGACAGAAAATGACAGCTTTCGGGTAACGGAAGACAGATCCAGATAAAAATACTATTGCCTGTCTATGTTCCCTTATCCCAGTGGTCATCTACACATGGGCCATGTTAGAAATTATTCAATCGGTGACACCATGGCGCGCTTCCAGCGCATGCTGGGAAAAAATGTCCTGCAACCTATGGGTTGGGATGCATTCGGTCTCCCCGCTGAAAATGCCGCAATACAAAACAAGGTGGCCCCGGCGAAATGGACCTACGGAAATATCAATTACATGCGGGAGCAATTGCAGAGATTAGGCTATGCCTATGACTGGAGTCGTGAGATTGCCACCTGCCATCCCGACTACTATCGCTGGGAACAATGGTTCTTTACCCGCCTGTTTGAGAAAGGGTTGGTTTACAAGAAGGAAGCCGAAGTAAATTGGGACCCCGTCGATCAGACCGTACTGGCCAATGAACAAGTGATCGACGGTCGCGGATGGCGATCCGGCGCCTTGGTTGAACGGAGAAAAATACCCCAGTGGTTTATCAAGATCACCGATTTTGCGCAAGAGTTATTGGATGACCTGGAAAAACTGGATGGCTGGCCAGAGAAGGTTCGCACCATGCAATCCAACTGGATTGGTCGATCCGAAGGGGTGGAACTGGATTTCGAGGTAGCGAACGAAAACGATGCCTCGCTGCAGACTCTGTCTGTCTATACCACTCGACCCGATACCCTGTTGGGTGTGACTTACCTCGCCCTGGCCGCCCAGCACCCGCTCGCCCTCAAGGCAGCGGAATCAAATCCCGCATTAGTCAAATTTATTGAGCAGCAGAACAATATCAAAGTCGCCGAAGCCGAGATGGCGACTATGGAAAAAGCAGGTATCGACACCGGTCTTAAGGCCCTGCATCCAATCACCCAGCAACAACTGCCTATCTACCTGGCTAATTTCGTATTAATGAGCTATGGCTCTGGCGCGGTTATGGCAGTGCCTGCCCACGATCAGCGGGACTGGGAATTTGCCAAAAAATACGGCCTCGCTATTGCGCAAGTTATAAAGCCGGAATCCGAAGATGAAATTTGCGATCTCGAGCAACAGGCTTTCGTCAGCAAGGGAATCCTTATCAACTCCGGTGAATTTGATGGGCTGAATTTTAACCAAGCCTTCGAAGCCATTGCAAAATATCTGGGTGAGCGCGGCAAAGGCAGCAAGAAAGTCAATTTCCGCTTGCGTGATTGGGGTGTTTCCAGACAACGCTACTGGGGCTCACCCATACCAATTATCAATTGCGAGGCCTGTGGTGCCGTACCGGTTCCTGACGCGGATTTGCCGGTGCGTTTGCCAGAAGATATCGACCTCGATGAAAGCGGTTCTCCGCTGGGCAAGCTGGCCGAGTTCTATAAGGTTAATTGCCCCAAATGCGGCGCGGCGGCTACACGGGAAACCGATACCTTCGATACCTTCATGGAGTCCAGCTGGTATTACGCACGCTATGCCTGCCGCGATCAGACTAATGCCATGCTCGATGAAAGAGCGGACTACTGGCTGCCGGTCGATCAATACATCGGCGGCATCGAACATGCGATCTTGCATTTGCTGTATGCCCGTTTCTTCCACAAATTAATGCGCAATGAAGGCCTGGTAAATTCTGACGAACCGTTTACCCATCTACTGACTCAGGGGATGGTATTGAAAGACGGCAGCAAGATGTCGAAATCGAAAGGCAACACGGTAGACCCGTTGCCGTTGATCGAAAAATACGGAGCCGATACGGTACGCATGTTCACCATGTTTGCTTCGCCTCCCGATCAATCTCTGGAGTGGTCTGACAGCGGTGTAGAAGGAAGTTTTCGCTTTCTAAAACGGCTCTGGAAGATTGTTAGCAGTCATGAGCCCCTGGCATTAGGTGATTTTTCTGGCTTAAGTTTAAGCGCAGAACAGACTCAATTGAGACGCAAGACGCATCAGACTATACAAAAAGTCAGCGATGACTATGCCAGGCGACATACATTCAATACCGCTATCGCTGCCACCATGGAGCTGCTGAATGCCGTCTCCCGTTTCGCTGATTCAGAGCAGGGTGAAACCGACAAACTAATCATTCAGGAGGCTTTGGAAGCCTCGATATTAATGCTGGCGCCAATAGTTCCGCACTTCTCCCATGTACTCTGGCAATATCTGGGTCATGCTGAAGCCGTCATCGATGCCCCGTGGCCACAGGTAGATGAATCGGCGTTAAAGGAAAGCACGGCACTCATCGTTCTACAGGTTAATGGCAAGGTCAGAGCCAAGATTGAAGTCGCAAAAGACATCGACAAAGCCACATTAGAGCGCCTGGCGCAGGAACATGAGTCGATCAAAAAATTCACGGAAAATGGCACTGTGCGCAAGATCATTATTGTCCCCGGCCGTCTGGTTAATATTGTAGTAAGCTAAGCACTCAGCACAGGATCATCCATGAGCGTAACAAGAATTTTTCGACACCTTTGCATCGTTGGCCTTGTATCGTTTCTCTGCGCATGCGGATACAGTCTGCGTGGAAGCGATGTGTTGTCCTCGAAATTCGATTCTGTTTTGCTCAACAGCCAACAGCCAAACAGCGAGTTTTCGCGCCTGCTTCGCCGCCGTTTGGAAATAGCCGAAGTCACACTGGTGCCGGCCATTTCCGGCTCTCTGAATGAGCAACAGACGGTATTGGAGATTACCAGTGAACAACTCATCTCTCGCCCGGTCAGCGTGAATCCCAGAGCCAGAGCGGCTCAATATGAATTGCGGCTTTCGGTGAACATTGGCCTGACTATATCCGGCGAGCAGATAATCGCGCCAGAGACACTATTCGTAGAACGTAGCTATTTCGAAGATATTGAAAATATAAATGGCAATCAACAAGAGATAGAAATTATAGCGGCTGAAATGCGCCGGGACCTGGTTGATCAATTGCTGCGACGACTGGCCGCCGTCTAACCCAGGAAGCAACAGTGATAATCAAAGCCGAACAGCTCACCCGCACCCTGGCCAACAATAATTTACCGCTGTACTGGCTCGCCGGTGATGAACCGCTTCTCATGCAGGAGTCTGCCGACCTTATTCGCGCCTTCTATCGAGATAATGGATTCACTGAACGGGAAGTTTTCACTGTTGATAAGAGCTTCGACTGGAGTAACTTCTCACAGGCAACCGGCAACCTTTCTCTGTTTGCCGAACGAAAAATAATCGAACTAAGACTCTCCAGTGCAAAGCTGGATGATCCAGGCAAGAAGGCAATTCAACATTACCTCGACGATTTGAACCCGGATTATTTGATTTTAATCAGCAGCCCGAAGCTCGAAGCCGCCACCTTGAAGACAAAATGGTTTAGCCAAATTGAGAACACAGGCGCGCTGATTCAGATATGGCCAGTGAATCGAGAAAATCTTGGCAGCTGGCTGGATCAAAGATTACGCCGTGACGGAATCCATGCAGAAGCCGAGGCGGTTAGATTACTGGCGGATAAAGTTGAGGGTAACTTGTTGGCTGCTATGCAAGAAATTGAAAAATTAAAACTTCTCGCCGGTGATCAACAAGGCTCAAGCATTCAACTGGACGCGAAAACGGTTATGCAGGTAGTGGCAGAC
>JABMOK010000126.1 GCA_013204155.1 Pseudohongiella sp.
AGACGCCATGGCGACCTATCGCTTCGACCTGGCCACACAGACCCTGCATGAATTTATTTGGAACGAATACTGCGACTGGTATGTAGAACTCTCCAAGCCGGTGCTCTGGGATGAAGAAGACAATCCGAAACAGGCTCAGGCTACACGCTGGGTGTTATTAAATATTCTAGAGAAGAGTTTGCGCTTGCTACATCCCTTCATGCCCTTCATCACCGAAGAAATCTGGCAGCGCATTGCTCCACTACTAAATATTTCCGCTGATAGCATCATGATACAGCCCTATCCTGTATTCGATAGTAGCAATCTCGATCAAGACGCCGAGGAAAATATCGAATGGATTAAGGGCATAATTACTGCCATCAGAAATATTCGCGGTGAAATGGATATCTCTCTTGGAAAGGCTATTCCGGTATTTCTAAGAAAAGGCTCCGAAGCAGACAAGACACGACTACAACAATACCGCCCTTATCTTTCAAAGTTGGCCAAACTGGAAAGCATTGAATGGCTGGATGCGGAGCAGGAAGTGCCTGCTGCCGCGACTCAGCTATATAAGGATGTTGAAATTCTGGTCCCCATGGCCGGGCTCATCGATGTCGAAGCGGAACAGACGCGGCTGAACAAAGAGATTGCGAAACTCGAAGCAGGCCTGAAAACGGTTTCAGGAAAGCTGAATAACAAAAAATTTGTCGACAACGCACCGGATGCAGTCGTTGCCAATGAACGCGATAAACAACAACAGATGTCCAGCGCGCTAACCGCCTTACAAGAAAAACTACAGCAGTTACTGGAAATCTAACTACAAGTTAAACATCACAGCTGCAAGCACGCAGTGATGGGGCGTTCACGCGAACATTCAGCGCCCATGGTTTTAACGACAGGTTCTGATTGTTCGTAAGCAACACCCCAGGCTCTGGCTTGAGAATTCTAAATCTGTATCTTTTTCTTCTGAGTCGAATTCAGTATCAATTACACCCGTCATGGCGTGAAATCGATTTTCGCGCGCTTTTATTCTAGGTCAATTTGTGGAATTCGATAAATATTCTGCAAGGATAACTTAGGGATGGCGGGACTATTCTCTCAAGTCCCTTGGCATACTGAAGACAATATTCTCTTCTACACCATCAAGCTCCTCGGGTTCTTGATGGCAAATTTCTTTCAGTCGCGCTACCACCTGCGCAACCAATATTTCCGGTGCCGATGCGCCTGCGGTGACGCCAAATCTCGACTTGTTGTCGAACCAGTGCGGATCGATGTCATCGACACTATCGATCAGGTAGGATTCACAACCCAGACGTTCGGCCAGTTCTTTCAAGCGATTGGAATTCGAACTGTTTGGCGAGCCAACGACCAACAATAAATCACATTCCAGAGCCAGTTGCTTAACCGCATCCTGGCGATTCTGCGTGGCATAACAAATATCTTTCTTTCGTGGCCCCTGGATAGAGGGAAACCTTTCCCTAAGAGCATCGATGACCTTCGAGGTGTCATCCATGGAAAGTGTGGTCTGGGTGACATAGGAAAGGTTCTCAGGGCTTTTTACCTGTAATTTTTTCGCATCGGCAACCGATTCCACCAGGTATATTTCGCCACCGGCAGATTTGTCATACTGCCCCATCGTGCCCTCAACCTCCGGGTGAAATTGATGACCTATTAACACGCATTCTTTTCCTTCCTGACTGAAGCGGGTAACTTCCAGGTGAACCTTGGTAACCAGGGGGCAGGTTGCATCAAATACCTTAAAACCCTTTATACTTGCCTCTTCCCTTACTGCCTGCGAGACTCCATGGGCACTAAAAATAACAATCGAAGAACGCTGCTTCTCATCTTTGAGCGGGATGTCTGCCAGTTCATCAACAAATATCGCCCCCCGTTTGCGCAAACTGTCTACTACAAATTTGTTGTGCACAACTTCATGTCGAACATAGATAGGCGCACCAAAAATATCCAGGGCTCGATTAACAATATCGATAGCCCTGTCCACGCCAGCACAAAAGCCTCTCGGATTCGCCAGGCGAATGGAAGTCGTGTGCTCTGCGCTTAATTCTGTTGTTGACGGTAAAGACACGGTTAAATTCGCCCAGCGTTGCATAAAAAGTTGCGATTAAAGTTTAATTTCTACCGTTTCGACATCTGCTGCAATAACGGCCTTGATGCTCGCCTTGAATAGAATTTGCTTGCCTGCTAACGGGTGATTGAAATCAACCACTACGGTGGTCGCTGAAATACTCGCTACGACACCTGGTAAATCGAAACCCCCAGCGTCCTTGAATGAAACCACGCTTCCCACGGCGGCGGGAATCAGCTCATCTTCCAGCAAATTTTTAAACTTGGCAATGGGAAATCGATGCAAGTTCCCGGGGTTCACTTCGCCGAAGGCCTGTGCGGCTGGCAATAGAGATTCGATCTCATCGCCGGCTCTTAGTCCCAACAACTCCTGTTCGAACCCCTCCAGCATACTGCCATCGCCGAGGCGGAAACTGGCAGGCGGCCTGTCGAAATTGGAATCGATAATATCACCATTGGCCAGCGCGAGAGAAAAATTCAGGCTAACGTGGGAATTGTGTTCGATTGCTAAATCCATAGCCATAAGTAAAACTTGTAAGCGTGTTTCGATAAGGGAACTTTCGAGACAAGGAAGCGCGTCTGGTTCCAGGCGCGAAGCCTGGAACCCTGTCATCCCGAACCTCTAGGTCTTAGACAAATTCTCGCCGCTCGCCGTCGCCATCAATATTATCCACACACCGCGGACAGAGTGTTGGATGTGCTGCCGCCTGACCAACATCCGCCGTGTGATGCCAGCAGCGCTCGCATTTAGCGTGCGCGGATGCCGTAACGGAAAGCTTCATGCCGTCGACCTCTGTCTCCACAGCCGATTCGTCGGCATCATTTAGCGCGTGCACTGTGGCTCGACTGACGATCAAGGCGAATCGTAGTTCTGCACCCAAACTATTCAGCAACGCCGCCAGTTCATCCTGACAGTAAATATCAACTTCCGCGCTCAGACTCGAACCTACAGTCTTATCCGCCCGCTTGGCTTCGAGCACCTTGTTGACTGCTGTTTTAACTGCCAGAATTTTCTGCCAGAACGGATCTGGAAATTCCTGCAACTGTGAATACTGCGCTTCACCATCGGCAAAGTTAGAAAGAAACACCGAGTCAGTTCGTTTACCAGGAATATTCTGCCAAATCTCATCGGCGGTAAAACTCAGGATCGGGGCAACCATGCGGCTAAGCATTTCCAGAATATGATACATCGCCGTTTGGGTAGAGCGGCGCGGCACACCCTCTGTCTTGGTTGTGTACTGTCTGTCTTTAATTACATCCAGATAAAATCCGCCTAACTCAATCACGCAAAAGCTATGAATTCTTTGATAGATATTGAGGAAATTGTAATTATCGTAGTGCTCGATTACTTCGTCCTGTAACAGCTGGCACTGACGGGTAATCCAGTAGTCCACAGCTATCATCTGATCCGAAGATACGCAATCAACGGCCGGATCGAAGCCATTCAGGTTCGACAACATGAAGCGCGCGGTGTTTCTGATTCTGCGATAGGAGTCTGCCACGCGTTTGAATATTTCATCTGAAACCGTCATCTCGCCGCGGTAGTCGGTCGCCGCTACCCATAGGCGCAATATGTCGGCACCATACTGTTTAAAGATTAGATCTGGCGCCACTGTGTTACCCAGAGACTTCGACATTTTTTTGCCTTCTGAATCCACAAAAAAACCATGGGTAACCACTTCTTTGTAGGGTGCAGTGCCATTCATCGCGATCGCGGTTTTTAGCGATGATTGAAACCAGCCCCGATGCTGATCGGAGCCTTCCAGGTAGAGGTCGGCGGGATATTGTAATTCCTCCCGTTGCTGCAACACCGAATAATGGGATACGCCAGAATCGAACCATACATCGAGTGTGTCGGTTACCTTCTCATACTCTGAGGCTTCCTCTCCCAGTAGTTCGGCAGCTTCAAGTTGAAACCATGCCTCAATTCCTTGTTTTTCGATGCGCAAAGCAACCTGCTCGATCAATGCTGCGGTATTCGGATGCAGTGCCTGGGTTTCTTTATGCACAAATAAGGTAATTGGAACGCCCCAGGTCCGCTGTCTGGAAACACACCAGTCGGGGCTCCCTTTAAGCATCAACTCAATACGCGCCTTGCCCCACTCCGGAACCCATTTCGTCTCTTCAACAGCCTTCAAAGCCGAACCTAATAGATCCTTCTCGGTCATGCTGATAAACCATTGCGGCGTCGCTCGATAAATCAAAGGCGTCTTGGTGCGCCAACAATGGGCATAGCTGTGAGTAATCGTCTCTACCGCCACCAGCGCACCACGTTCTTGTAGCCTGGCAATGATGTCTTCCTCGACCTTGTATACATGGGCGCCGGCAAATTCTCCGGCGGCGGCGGTAAACACTCCGTTCTCATCAACCAGATTCAATGTGCCGAGGCCGTATTGCTTGCCGACGTTAAAGTCATCAACACCGTGATCTGGCGCTGTATGTACCGCGCCGGTACCGGCTTCGAGTGTGACATGCTCTCCCAGGATTACGGGTACTTGCCGATCCACGAAGGGGTGTCGCAGTTGCTGATTTTCCAGCGCCGCACCGGTGGCCGAAGCAAGAATCTCAAAATTCTCACACTTATAGCGCGACATTATGCCTGTCACCATGTCCCTCGCCACAACCAGCAACTCGCTACCCTTCCCCAGCTCACACTGCAGCAGTGCATAATCCAGATCTGCGTGCAGGCAAACAGCCTGATTTGAGGGCAGAGTCCAGGGAGTCGTCGTCCAAATAACAACTGAGAGCGGATCTTTTATCTGTTGCAGGGCCGAGGATTCGAAGGCGGCGAGAAAGGACTCGCGATTCTGCACCGGAAAGCGCACGTCGATCGCAAAAGAGTTTTTATCCTGATACTCAACCTCGGCCTCTGCCAACGCAGAAGCGCCAACCACACTCCAGTAAACCGGCTTATAGCCTTTAACCAGATGGCCATTATCTACGATCTTGCCCAGCGCTCTAACGATATTCGCCTCGGTAACGAAGTCCATGGTCAGATAGGGATTATCCCAGTCACCCAGCACGCCCAGACGAATGAATCCCTGTTTTTGCAGTTCGACTTGTTTACTCGCATAGTCGCGACAGGCCTGTCGAAATTCGGCATGGGAAATTTTCTGCCCGGCCTTGCCTTCCTTCTTCTCTACATTGTGTTCGATGGGCAGGCCATGACAATCCCAGCCAGGAATATATGGCGCATCAAATCCATTCAGGGATTTCGCTTTTACCACAAAATCTTTCAGCGACTTATTGATCGCATGCCCAAGGTGCAATTCACCATTGGCGTAAGGTGGACCATCGTGCAAGATGAATTTGGGTTTTCCCTTATTCTTCTCAGCGATGCGCTGATAAAGCTTCAGTGCTTGCCAATTAGCCAATATCGACGGCTCCCGTTGAGCCAGATTGGCCTTCATGGGGAAATCGGTATGAGGCAGGTTTAAAGTCTCTTTATAATCGCTCATTTCTTTAACACACTGGTTTCTATCAAATGTTATTACTGTTTCTCTTTCGCTGTGTAAAAGAGTTTACCTGTTTACTGCGCTAATACTTCTCTCACCTGATCGACATCTGCACTAATCTGCCGCTTCAGTGCTTCGAGGTCGGTAAACTTAACTTCTTCGCGAATCTTGTGCTTAAAAATCACTTCGATAGTACTACCGTATAAATCTTCATTGAAATCCAGAATATGGGCTTCGAGTAAGGCATCCCCATCTTCGCCCAAGGTCGGACGATAGCCAATGTTGACCGCTGCCTTTAAAACTCTTTCGCCAAGCTTAACCTCGCAGGCAAAAACCCCGTGCAGCGGTATCTGTCGTCGTTGCGGATTAATATTACAGGTAGGAAACCCGAGATCGGTGCCCAATTGCTTCCCCCGTACAACCCTTCCCTTTATTGAGTAAGGCCTGCCCAATAATTGCTCAACCAGAGAAAACTCACCCTTGGCCAGCTGCTCTCGAATAATAGTACTGCTAATTCGATGACCGTTGCGTTCATAGGCAGCGGTTTCAATGACTTCGAAATCAAATTCCATGCCCTTTTTTTGTAACAGGGTGAAGTCGCCACCACGCTTGTGTCCAAATCTGAAGTCATGCCCTACAATGAAGCTCGCCACACCCAGGCCATCTACCAAAATATCTTTGATATAGTCTTGTGCACTTAATTCGCTCAGCGGCTTGCTGAAGGCTAGCTGAAAAACATAATCGATGCCGAAGCTCTCCAGCAGATCCAGCTTTTCGTTAAGATCGGTTAGTCGTGCCGGACAATCATCAGCTGACGCGGCAAAAAACTCTTCCGGATGGGGCTCGATCAAGATAACCAATGAAGGCAATTCCAATTGCTCTGCCTTCTGTTTCAACTGATCGAGTATTAGCTGGTGCCCCAGATGCACACCGTCGAATTTACCGATAGTGGCAACACAGCTCTGCTGTATTTGGGAAAAATGGTTTGTATCCTGAAAAATGATCATTAGTCTGGACTGGGAGCCGGAAAAGCGCAGAATTATACTCTTTTATCCCGAAGCTGTGCAGAAATCCTGCAGATAATTGGATATTGGGGGATTAGCCGCCAAACACCGCGGTGTGCCGGGAATAACTAGCCAGAACAACCCTGCCAACTACTCGGCCCTTGTATCTGAATCACTGCCGGCATTAGCGCCACGCCAAGCCCCGAGACCCTTTCTCAGCAGGATTCGACTTATTACCAGCAGGCAGATAATCAGCACCCCCTGGCCTATCAGGGCATTGACCACCGAAATCGTTTCTGGTCGGGTGAAAATCAAAAGCAGGTTAATCAAGGTAGCAATCGATGCAACAGCAAGTACCAATGCTGTAGTAATTTGCAACAGCGCAACAAATTTATTCATAATTAAGCCGAGTCTCGCAATTGATGAAAGGACATAAAATGCCGGTAACCATCGGCGCCAAGAAAGCGCATTAATGTCTTGGCACCAGTTTTCCTGGCATCGACAATAATCAACCCTACCAGAGAATCACTAAAATTCGGATCCAGATTAAAACACACCAGTTTACCATTGACAGAAAGATAGTGACGCAATAGAACCGGAACTGCCTTACCGGGATCACAGCGTCCGATGAGTTTACCCAACATTTTTACATTGGCTAGCTCGGCCAGTATTTCTCGCGTCCAAACCCGGTTCTTAATCTTGTGCGGCGTTATCGGTTTTACCAACTGCTCAAACTCGATCGCTCTGAAATTGGTTAGCATGGTATCGGCTATTAGTGCGCGCGCCAAGTCACTGTACTCTCTGGAAATACTTACAGAGCCAAATAAAGTGTGATACCTGGGGTTTTCTACCAGTATCTTGCCTATTCCGCGCCACAACAAATTCAGGGCCACGGATTTTCGCTGATAATCGGGGTGAATAAACGATCTCCCCATTTCGATAGCCGAACCTAGCTGATCGATAAACGCTTCATCATATTTATACAACGATCTACTATACAGACCTTTGATGCCTTGTTTGGCGATAATTTCATCAACCAATCCAACACGGTAGGCTCCGGCAATTCTAAGTCCCGACTTATCCCACAAAAACAAGTGTAGATAGTGCGGGTCGAACTGATCTGAATCCTTCGACAGGCCAGTGCCCTCTCCCACTGAACGAAAGGTAATTTCGCGGGCTATGGCAATTTGCTCCATGACAAGCCCGAGACTCTCGAACGGAGCACAATACACATCAAACTGTTCATGCTCAATCAGGCGGTATTCAGCCAGAGTGTTAATTGTCGAAATCAATTCCGTACTGCTGATCTCAGGGTCGAATGTATCCACCCCCTGATGATGATCCAGCCCCTGCCGCATCGGGGCGTGCGCAAGCGCATCGGTGCTAACCCTCAGGTAATCGGCAATGGCTTTCGGGTTCTTCAGTAGCCTCAATTCTGGCGCCGGCACCGGCCGACCAAAGGTGAGTGGCAAGGTGAATCCCTGTTTGTTGGCCAATTGCCGCGGCAGCAAAGCTGTTCGCAGGCGTGGATGCAGCATTCCCGCGGCATAAAAATAGCCACTGTTGCGACCACCGACATGCACAGGCAGACAAGTACATTGATAACGTTTCAACAATTGACCCACCAGGCGATTCCAGGATCGATCCAGTATTTTGCGCTGGCTGTGATCATAAGCCGAGACCATGCCGGCGGGAAATATGAGTACCGCCCCCTCATTCTTCAGGTGTTTATGCACCTGCTTAATGCCACTTACGTTGCCTGCAGCGGCATTGCTCGACAGCACATCGACGCCAATGAAAAGCTCTGCCAACTCCGGTATGCGACGAAGTAACTGATTAGTGAGTACTTGCAAGTCAGGTCGAATCTCGGCGATCACCTTGGCTATGGCCATACCTTCCAGCCCCCCCAGAGGGTGGTTGGCTACAATCAATAATGGCCCCTCCCGAGGAATTTCATCCAGATTGCTCTTGTTATGTAGTTGCAGGCTGACGCCTAGTGCATCCAAGGCATATTGAAGAAAATCATGGGGGGTAGATCGTGCCGGGCGCGCGTCATAAATAGCAGCAAGCCGATCAAGGCCCAGCGCCTTTTCCAGTAGAGCGGAGAAAATTCGTGGCTTGAACGGTAGCCTGCAAGGATTAGTCATCGGGGCTTAGTCATTGAGTAGGGGTTAGTCGTTGAGTGAAGTTTAGTCATTGTCAGGATAGTGTTTCACCAAATTATTTTCGTAACGCCAGGCTTTATACAAAGCCAACAGTCCAGGCGTTTTATGCCCCCGTTTCCTGTTTGCGTGCCCAAGTTTAAACAGGGTGCTGTATTGCTGCAACAAGGTTCTTATCGCCATCCACAATCCTGCCTTTCGATCCCATATATTGATAGACTCTGAACTGGCTCCGTTAATTTCTATAATCGCAAAATTCTTTCCCCTGCTCAGATTTTCAGTGTCCTGAAATTTAACATCGAGCCTGCCATAGTAGAATCCCGGAATGTCCTCGAAAATTTTATCCAGTGCTTGTGCCAAATCCGTGTGTATCAGCTCTTTGGCGTCTCGAAACACCGCCCCACGGCAGTGACTGGCAGAGAACACCAGACGAAAGGGCTCATCATTCGGGATAATACGGTCCCAGTGAGCCCCATGCCTGTCCTTGTACAGGTGCAGCAATTGGCTCGCTCGGGCATCTTCAGCAACCAGTTCGGCGAGACTTCGAGAGCCATCACCCACCACATAGGGTGTGTACTTCAGAGTAAGCGAGGTAATCTTTCCGCTTGCTTCATCCGGGTGCCGTACATAAAAAACCCCCGCCTCAGCATCCCATTGACTCAATTGCTGGAACTGAATACAGCCACCAGGCGGAAATTGTTGCAGATAGGCCGTTAACTCCTGTTCGTTAGCCAACAGCTTCACCCCGGCTCCCCTACAGCCAATATTTGGCTTTCCTACCAGGGGAAATTGCAAACCCGTTTTCTTAATTACCTGTTGCGCCGACAAACTCTGTTGCTGCAATTCTTCATAGCTCACCTCATACAGACACCAGGGCAGTATCCACTGCCGCGCGTGTGCTCCGGCCGCGTCGAATACAGACGACTTGGCTACCCCCACCATGCCGGAGAGTGGCACCGCCGGATTGGCGATTAAGGGCAGACTCAAACTTCGATAACGCAGGGAGAGTAATATCCACTGCACGCCCACGGGCATATAGATCAACCATGTTGGCCAAAATTCGAAGAACGAGGTTATTCTGCCGGAGGTATCCAGCGGCGGCATACCCCTTGGAACATAGGATGGTTTACTGTCTTCAGTCATTTTCACAAGTTGCGTGATCCTTCGAATCGACTAGCAGACCGGCAAGGAAGCAATAAATTTTCAGGCCACCGTTCAAGCATGCTCTCATGTCGCGATTATCGCATTCCCGCGCTTCTGTCTCAATTGCTCTAGCAGGGTCACCGGGTCGTGTTTAACAATAAGGGTTATCTCTGGCTATGCACTCAGAGCCACTGCTATTATCCTCACCAGGCAATCAATCTCGGGGAATACTTGACCCATGCTGGGAAAAATCCTACTCACACTCGCTGTAATAATTACAGCTATCTTCTATATCAGGCGACGCGATCTGCAGCAAGCCGCCAGCAACGGCACGACGGCTAAAGCTGAACCGACTGCCAATATTTCGAAAACCAGCAAGCCTGTTGCCGAGGATAGTTTATCAGCGGATTTACGCCTTGGCGCCTACATGTTTCTCGCGCTTATAGTTGCTCTGGGTGGATTGCTTTATTATTTTCGCTGGCAAGATGATCACTCTATCCTTACCGTGACTCTGCATAGAGACAATCAGGCAGAAAATACCATTTATCAAGTCTACAAATACCAATTGCAGGATCGTTCTTTTACAACACTGGATGGAATTCTGGTTACTGTTGCCAGCACGGAGCGTATGGAGGTACAGGGACTCGAGTAGGAATCAAGGCCGGAGCTTCGCGTTGTTCTCTATTCAGTCTTTCTGCCCTGGTTTTTCTGCCCTGGTTTCCTGCATCTGCTCTGCCAGTTGAGCCAATGCTTCCCGCGCCACACACTGCAGCTTTTCTCCATCGCTGTCTGCATAGCTAATAATTTTTTGTTTCATTGGGCGCGCCCAGAATCGCTTTATATGACTGGCAAGCGCGGTGGCAGCACTCTCATCGCTCTCACCGAGAACAATATTGTCTGCAATTTGGTTGATCATTTTTATTAAATGTTGCAACTCAGTATTCGGCATGGTGCGCTGACCCTTACTAGCAATCTTGATGACTAAATTGAAACACAAACCTGACTACAAAACTAAGCCAACAGTCGTTGGGTACTCGTATAGGCAACATGCCGATCTTCTCTAGAGAAACCAATCAGTGTTATATCAGCCTGATTGGCAATATCTATCGCCAGGGAAGTGGGAGCGGATAGCGCCGCAATAATGCCAATATTTGCCATCGCCGACTTTTGTAAAATTTCATAACTGGCACGACTGGAAATCAACAAGAATCCTTGTTGATGCATTAATCCCGCCTGGCTAGTTATTTTATTCTGGCAGAGTAAGCCGATTAATTTATCCAGCGCATTGTGCCGACCTACATCTTCACACACTTGTAAAATCTCACCTTCAACATTACACCAGGCGGCACCATGAACCGCCCCGGTTAAACCTAGCAATGGCTGGTGGTTGCTAAAATCTCGTGTGGCACGATCAATAGCGCGATGAGATATGGCAAAGTCAGCCACTACTTTAGACACCGGCAATCGAACTTGTTGTAAAGACTCTGCACCGCAGAGTCCACAGCCAGTGCGGCCTGACAGATTGCGACGCCTATCCTTTAATTTTATAAAGCATCGGTTCGATATGCTCAGCAAAACTTCGATGCCCTCCTCGACAGGCTCGATTTGAACTTCATAAATATCCTCAGCACTATCGACAATGCCTTCGGTTAAGCTGAAGCCCAAGGCAAAAACCTCGAGGTTCATCGGGCTAGCCATCATTACCACATGAGAAACCCCGTTATAAACCAAGGCAACAGCCGTTTCGGTTGCGATATTGTCCGTAGCCATGTCAATGGAATGACTACCTTCCTGTTGCTGCCAAACTTCCACTGTGGTTTCAGCGGCCCCTGTCTGACCGCCCCCTACAAGGATTTTTCGTTGACTCGCCTGCGGTGTTGATTTTTTGCTCACGGCGTTTCCCGGCTCAAAAATCGGCCTCGTCTCTTAGTGCAATTTGTCGCGCGGAAAATAAGGCGCGCTTCGATTGCCAGTCCGAAAATCCGGTCACCTTTCTCACCTGTACCGCTGTCACCTTATATTCAGGGCAGTTGGTTGCCCAATCAGAATTATCAGTGGTGATGACGTTGGCCCCGGTTTCCGGATGATGAAATGTGGTATACACGACACCAGGTTGTACTCGGTCTGTGATAACGGCCCCGAGCACGGTCTCGCCGGCTCGAGAAGAAACTTTCACCCGATCCCCGTCATTGACACCGCGCTCTTCGGCATCATGAGGATGAATTTCCAATACGTCCTCCGAATGCCAGTTAATATTTTCCGTCCGGCGAGTCTGTGCTCCGACATTGTATTGCGACAATACACGCCCGGTGGTTAACAACATCGGAAAATGTTTGTTCACTTTTTCATCGGTAGCCACGTATTCGGTGACGGCGAAAAAACCTTTGCCGCGGACAAACTCATCGACATGCATTATGGGTGTTCCCTGCGGCGACGCTTCGTTACACGGCCACTGCAATGAGCCGAGCTCATCTAAAAGCCGATAACTAACCCCACTGAAAGTCGGCGTTAATTGCGCTATCTCATGCATAATCTCGGAAGGGTGCTGATAATTCATCGGATAACCGAGGGCATTAGACAGCGCCATCGTGCCCTCCCAGTCAGCCTTTCCACTCAAGGGTGCCATGACCTTGCGCACTGGAGAAATTCTTCGTTCCGCATTGGTAAAAGTGCCATCTTTTTCCAGAAATGAAGCCCCGGGTAGAAACACATGAGCAAACTTGGCCGTTTCGTTGAGAAAAATATCTTGCACGATCAAACACTCCAGACTACGCAGTGCAGCTTCCACATGATGAGTATTAGGATCAGATTGTGCAATATCCTCACCCTGACAATACAATCCTTTGAAGCTCCCGCTAATGGCCGCATCGAACATATTTGGAATGCGTAAACCAGGCTCATTGTCGATCTTCACGCCCCAGGCCCGCTCGAATGCCCCACGAACATCATCATCGGAGACATGCCGGTAGCCGGGTAGTTCATGTGGGAAGGAACCCATATCACATGAGCCCTGAACATTGTTCTGACCACGCAGCGGATTAACGCCAACACCTTCGCGGCCAATATTTCCGGTTAACATAGCCAGGTTCGCAATACCCATTACCATGGTAGAACCCTGACTGTGCTCGGTAACACCCAAACCATAATAAATTGCAGCATTGCCGGCATTAGCGAACATTCTTGCTGCCCCCGCAATTTCCTCGGCGGGAATGCCGGTTACCGTGGCCATCGCCTCTGGTGAATTTCGCGGCTGGGAAATAAAACTCTTCCAGCGTTCAAAAGCCGGTTGCTCGCAGCGCTCGGTAATGAAATCTTTTGCCTCGAGACCTTCAGTCACAATGACGTGCGCCATTGAATTTATGAAAGCAACATTGGTCCCAGGGCGTAAATTCAAATGATAATCGCTAGCAATATGCGGGCTTTTCACTAAATCAATCCGCCTCGGATCGACAACGATTAATTGCGCGCCTTGCCGCAAGCGCCTCTTCAAGCGCGAAGCAAATACCGGGTGAGCATCCGTGGGATTCGCCCCAATTACCATTATTACATCGGCTTTGCTTACCGATTCAAATGTTTGTGTTCCCGCCGATTCGCCCAGTGTGGTTTTTAGACCATATCCTGTAGGCGAGTGACAGACGCGTGCACAGGTATCCACATTATTGTTGCCGAAAGCCGCGCGAACCAACTTTTGTACTAAGTAGGTCTCTTCATTCGTGCAGCGTGAAGAGGTAATTCCACCAACACTTTCTCTGCCATATTGTGCTTGAATTGATCGAATTCGATCGGCCGCAAAGCTAACGGCCTCATCCCAACTTACTTGCCGCCAGGCCTCATCGATGTTGTTTCGAATCATCGGCTTGGTGACGCGATCTCGATGGCTTGCATAAGCAAAGGCGAATCGGCCCTTAACACAGGAGTGGCCTTGATTTGCCTCTCCGCCTTTATGGGGCAGCATGCGAATTACCTTATCGCCTTGTAGCTCTGCCTTAAAGGCACAGCCCACTCCGCAGTAGGCACAAGTGGTAAGTACGCTACGTTCAGGCAGGCCTTGATCGATCACGCTATTTTCAATCAAGCTTGAAGTTGGGCAAGTCTGCACACAGGCTCCGCAGGCTACACATTCAGAATCCATGAATTTTTCATCGATCCCTGCTACAACTTTAGAATCGAAGCCACGACCATCTATGGTCAGAGCATAGGTCCCCTGTATTTCTTCACAAGCTCTAACACAGCGCGAACAGACGATGCATTTGCTGGCATCGAAAGTAAAATAGGAATGGCTGACATCCTTCTCTGCTTTGATATGGTTTTTGCCTTCGAAGCCATAGCGAACATCTTGCAAACCGACTTCGCTAGCGACGTCCTGTAGCTCACAGTCACCATTGGCGGGACAGGTCAAACAATCGAGTGGGTGATCGGAAACGTAGAGCTCCATGACATTGCGGCGCAGCTTGGCAATATTTCCGGATTGGGTACGAACAACCAGGCCTTCTGCCACTGGCGTAGTACATGAAGAAGGAAATCCTTTGCGGCCTTCAATCTCAACCAGGCAAAGTCGACAGGAACCAAATGCCTGCAATGAATCGCTGGCACATAATTTCGGAATGTCTATATCCAGTTGCGCCGCCGCATGCATAATTGATGTGCCCTCTGGCACCATCACTTGCTGACCGTCAATTCTCAAGTTAACTGACTTGAGCGCCGCATCGCCGTCGACACTCGCCGCTGGCGTACCATAATCCTTGTCAGCCTTGAGAGTCCGACAAGGAATAGTACTGGTTTCAGGATCGAAGAATTGCAACATGGTGTTCTCTCAAGGCTCGCTGGAAGAAGCGAAGTCTTCGAAAAAATGCTGTAAGGCGCTGCGTACTGGAAATGGCGTCATTCCACCCATTGCACACAAAGAGGCATCAACCATGGTATCGCAGAGCTCTGTTAGCAAGCGTAAATTCTGCTCGGGAGAGTCGCCACTGCAAATTTTGTCAATCACCTCTACCGCGCGCACCGAACCGATGCGACAGGGTGTACATTTTCCACAGGACTCTATCGAACAAAACTCCATGGAGAAACGGGCCTGCTCACTCATGTCTACCGTGTCATCGAATGCCACGACTCCGCCATGGCCAAGCATCGCATCAATTTCAATAAACGCCTCATAGTCGAGCGGCACATCCCATTGACTCTCGGGCAAATAGGCGCCCAACGGACCACCCACTTGCACAGCCCTCATCGGTCTGCCTGATCGTGTCCCTCCGCCAAAATCAACTAACAGACTTCTTAGTGTAGAGCCGAAAGCCAACTCTACCAGACCGGCGTATTTAATATTACCGGCGAGCTGAAACGGCAAGGTGCCCCGGGAACGCCCTGCCCCGTAGCTCTCATACGCATCGGCACCGTTCGCCAAAATGACCGGCACCGTGGCCAGAGAAATAACATTGTTAATTACCGTGGGCTGACCAAACAAACCTTTGATCGCAGGGAGAGGCGGCTTCGGCCTTACCTCGCCGCGTTTGCCCTCCAGGCTTTCCAGCATGGCGGTTTCTTCCCCACAAATATAGGCACCCGCCCCCAGACGCAGTTCGATAGTAAACCCCGTGTCGCTACCGGCAATATTGCTGCCGAGATAACCCCGCTCATTAGCCGTCTCTATAGCCTTGCCAAGCACCTCGTGAGCCAGGGGGTATTCTTCACGTAAATAGATGTAACCCACCGTCGCGCCCACCGCGATTCCGGCTATAACCATGCCCTCAATCAATGAAAAGGGATCGCTCTCCATAAGCATGCGATCGGAATAGGTACCGGAGTCTCCCTCGTCTGCATTACAGACAATAATTTTCTGCTCGGCAACTGCATCTAAAACTGTTTGCCATTTGATGCCGGTTGGAAACGCCGCACCACCACGCCCACGCAAGCCAGACCTGATGACACAGCTGACAATTTCTGCTGGTTTCATGGCGAGCGCATTTTTTAGTCCAACAAAACCGCCCTGCTGACAATAGTCATCGACCGATGTGGGCTCAATTATCCCGACTCGAGCAAAGCTTATCCGCTGCTGATTTTTCAAAAACGCGATTTCTTCCGTTAGTCCCAGATACAGTGGATGACTTTCATTTTTTATCCAGCATTCGGCCGCGATGAAGTCATCCACCTCGTCCATGGTGATTGGGCCATAGGCAATACGACCCTGCTCAGTCTCCACCTCAATCATCGGCTCCAGCCAGTACAAACCGCGCGAGCCATTACGGATAACTTGCAGAGCCAGTTGATTCTCTTCTATCGTACGCTGAATCACCTGAGCCACCCTGTCCGCCCCCAAGGCGCAGCTTGTGGTATCACGCGGGATAAATATTTTTGTCACAACTATTTCACCTCAATTCTGCGCGTCGATAAGCCTGAGACAAGCGCATCAAATTTCTCCGGATCAACATTTCCATAAATATCATTTCCTATGCGCACCGAGGGAGAGCAGGCACAGTTACCCAGACAATACACCGGTAACAGAGTTAATTCACCGTCAGCCGTTGTCTGATTAAAATCGATTTTCAGAGACTGTTTGGCGTGGGCTTCCAGCACACGACTTCCCATGGCCTGGCAAGATTCTGCGCGGCAAATCTGAATACTGTGACGACCGGGAGGACTGGAACGGAAATAGTGGTAAAAACTGAACACTCCATGCACTTCGGCGCGGGACAGATTCAGCCCATCGGCGATGAGTGGCAAAGCTTCGGTCGGCACATAGGCAAATTCATTTTGCACCGCGTGCAATATAGGCAGCAATGCCCCGGGCTCATCTCCAAGCGCCTTGACTATAGCCTTAACCACTTCGGCAGAATCGGCCTGAAAACTTGCTACTGTGCTCATAGAAGTCCCGCTCATCGATGTCAGTAGAGGTGCTACCGCCGAAGCAAGATGATCGCAGCGATTACACTCTGCAACCTCATGAATTCCATACTGGCTTGATTCGGCAAACTCTGGATCAAACAAATAAGAAGAATAGAAGCAATTTCCTTTGAAGTCCATCGCCCTTTTATCAGGCGTGCGGCTTGATCAAATCGGGGCGGAGTTCCCCGCCGGAAGATTTTTCCAGGGATATTCCCCGACATGAATCGAACATCATTGGGAACAAAATAAAACGGGGGTTATCAATAGAGCAGTAATGGATGCGTACAAGCTATTCTTGCCATTGAGATTTTCTATTGAACTTTTCTATTGGGCTTTTCTATTGAGCTTTTCTATTGAACTTTTCTATTGGGCTTTTCTATTGGGCTTTTCTATTGGGCTTTTCTATTGGCCTTCGTGCAGTTAACAATCTGCGCGCGTCAGATCGCTCGCTCTGTCAGCCAGGCACAAGCGCCAGTATTCTCCAGCCTAACTTGTCCTGACACGACCTCTATGCTCTACAGCAGGCTGCAAGGCGAATTCAATCATGCGGTCAAGGTCGCCATCGACATTAATCAACACTAATTCGTCCTCTTCCAATACGAAGACTGCTACGGCTTCCAGAGTGTTGCGCTCTGAATCCATTCCAACCAGAACCCAAACCTGCTCGCCTTCATCGCGCACTCTGACGATGGTTTCCCAAACCAAGTCACCGTCTTTTGCCTGCACGGATTCTTCGAAATCGAGATCATCAAAGTCAAGGTCGTGCCGGCCCGCGCTTACCTTATAGACCGCCACCTGCACATGATCCATATCCGAAACATCTGCCGCATTGAGAGTAAGCACATCGATCAGATTGAATACACCTCCCCCGAAAGAGACTGCAAATTCCTTCTCCAGCTTTATCTCTGGCATTTGTTGCGTGATAGAGTCTCTCACCGGTCGCAATGACTTGTCACTGAAAGACATACAGCTGGTTAAAATCAACAGTCCTGCAAGCATAATCACATTTTTCATTTTAGATTCTCAACGCTGCCAAGCGAATAGTTTTTTCTAGTTCACATCGAGATCGACCAACTCATCAATATCAAAACGGCGGCCCAGCGCACTAATGTCATCCATGCTAATATCCCCAACAATATTCACCAATACGGTTTCTCCTGGCGCGGCAATCATAATCGCTATGCCGTGAATAATTTCGGCGTCGTCAGAGAGTCGAAAATAGACATCGACATGATCATCGTCTTCACGCACACGAACCACGCGCTCCCAGCCCTGGTAATCAAGGTCATCGGCAATCGCTTCCATGGAACCTGCCACTTCGCCTATGTCGAGGGCGCTGCTTTCAAATACATTCACCGTGACTCTCAGCAATTTGGAAATAAAGTCAGCGGCCTCATCATCCTCATTCCTTATCAGATTGGTAATCATATTCAATAACGGGGCCTTTAAACTGATTTCCACGGTGGGTTCAGTATTCGCTATTAAGGCGAGATCAGAGAAATCCACAAAACCAGGATGGTCTTGTACATCATTGCCCGCCGCCATAACTAGCGGGATAACACTTAGAAACAAAATTACTAACATGACACGTTTTAACATTTTCATACTCTTACCTCGTAATATAATATTTGCTATTCTCTACTTAAAACAGATTCGGGCTCATCGATTAGATCGGGTCATTCTGCAGCGGTTCATCATTTCTGATTCTGGCTTTTTCGAAAGAGGCGTTGATCGAGTCCTGCAACGGCGTTAGCAGAAATCGACCGCCTATCATCGCTTCTGTACGCTTTCCCATCTGATTGAGATAGTCGATTGCCAGATTAAGATCTTGTAATGCCTGAAAGACTTCTTCCGGGCTGTATATCTCGACTGACTCAAGAGCTAGCTGCTGATTATTAAACGGTGCGACTTCATCTTGATTCAACACCGACGTGCTAATCAGAACAGCCAATACAGCCGTTAGCACTACGGGAAAGCCATAACGCATAAAAGCCGGGGCAGAAATAAACAGATCTCTGATTTGAGATAACAGAGATTGACGACTAATTACTTGCTCAGCCCCATACCCGCTGCCGTCTCCTTTTGAGAGGCGGTGAATAGGCTCCAACACCAGTTCATCACAGTCAATCTGCGGCAATTCAAGAAATGTATCCTGCACTACTTGCGCATAATGAAACTCTTGCGCACAAGCCTCACAACTGTGCACATGGGAGGTAAATACTTCTCGCTGGGTCTCATTCAAATCACCATCAATATAGCCATCGATTTGTAATTGAACAAAATAGCATTGTGATTCACTGTTACTTGGCATGACTGTTACCTTTGTCATTAGCCGACTGTCGGGCGGCTGGTTCTACTAATTTGGCAGTTTGAGAACCCCCATTAAATTGGCTCTCAAACAATTGGCGTAGATTGGTGTTGTCTCTTAGTTTGCGCCGCCCCCTGTGTAGATAGACCTTCACCTGGCTTTCGCTCATCTCTAGACTCGCCTGTATTTCTGCGTAACTCAAACCCTGCACATCGCGCATGATGATAATGCTACGGAAGGGATCATCCAGCGTCTTAATCGCCAGCTGTAATTGCTGTTTGAAAATTTCCTGGTCAAATTTAGCCTCTTGATTTCCTGATCCTGCCTGATCATCGACGTCAACATAGTGATCCAGATTAGCTTCCCCGGGTCGCTGCTTGCGAACGTGATCGATGACGGCATTGTGGGCTACCCGCATTAACCAGCCACCTAACTTACTGTGATCTATCTTTTGCCAGTGCTGCCACAGCTTGATAAACACTTCCTGAGTGACATCCTCGGCATCTTCCTTGGCGCGCAGGCTATAGTGGGCAAAGGAATATACCCTCTGCCGATGCTGCTCTATTGCCTGTTGGTATTGAACTCTCATTTGACTATAAAGACGCGATGTGTGAAAAAAGGTTACAGTAGTTCAAATACTGCGTTAAAACACCCTTATTCGAGGGAAAATCAACGGCTTAAACTGTTGCTTTGTCGCATCTCTGTGGCCCGAAAAGCATTCATTGCTATACTGCGGAACAGAATAACAATCCCTAAAAATGACCCTTTCGGCGTAACTATGCTCAAAGCCTCCGTAATCAGCTTACTCTTGGCACTCACATCCAGCTTTC
This sequence comes from Pseudohongiella sp., assembly GCA_013204155.1. Taxonomy (GTDB): domain Bacteria; phylum Pseudomonadota; class Gammaproteobacteria; order Pseudomonadales; family Pseudohongiellaceae; genus UBA9145. The sequence goes on from JABMOK010000126.1 coordinate 19,849, forward strand.
TGCTGGCCGCCGAAGAAACCCTGCTGCTGGGTGATGACATCTCAATCAAGGTGTTATTTTTCGAGCCAGCGGGGGCGACAACGCCACCGCCGCTGGCGCTTATGATCGCTGGCGGATCCAGCAATGAATTTATGGCCAGGGCGCAGTTTTGGCTGGGCAAGGAGTTCGTCGAGCGAGGCTGGGCTATTGCCGTGCCTATTTCGCCGGATGGAAAAAGGTTTTCCACAGAAAATGCCAGTCTGTTTCCCGAATTAATCGAGCGCATCCGCGCATCTCATCAACTCAATAGCAACAAACCGCTATTGATTGGGATATCCAGCGGGGGCAGTGCGGCGATAGTAATTGCCGCGAACAATCCAACACTGTATAGCGGTGTGGTGGCCACACCGGGAAGAATAAAAAACGACACATCGATTTCGATGTTACGAGAGCTGCCAATCTACCTGCGCGTAGGAGAACGGGATGATTTCCACTGGAACCGAGATCTCGACTCCATGACCAAGAGACTTCGTGCGGCTGGCGCGGAGGTGGATTCGGCGATAATGCCTGACGCACGACATATTTTCAGGCTGGACTGGGATAATCTGCAAATCTGGCTGCAAAAACTACAGTAGCCCAATTATTGAAAATCGGGCCACTGTTCTGTCTGTCCAATCTATTGATGACCCTAGAATCGGTCTTCTTCTATCCAATAGTTGGTAACCACACCATCGGTAAATTCGATAGAAAGCGTTTCAGTTCTCTCTTCTTCCACATCAACCGAGAATACCAGAAACAGGCCAACTTCAGTGTCTTTTTCTGAGCGGTTCCGGTATTTCCAGATCTCGGTACCATCAGCATAAGTCAGTTTGCTGGTAGGATCCCCGAAGGAAGTACTCACCCAGTCCTGATTGCTCAAGCCTCGCTGCATTCGGGAGACATCGGCCTCATTCCATACGGTTTGCAAGGCCCGAGAATCAGAGTCGACGGTGACTAAACACCCGGTCAAGCCGATGGACATAGCTAATAGTAGCGCTTTTTTAATCATTTTATTCCCCGCTGTGGTAGATGGTATATTTCCAGAATTGGTAGTTTCACTAATTGCTGGTTTCACTAATGGGTAGTTTCAAAATTGGCAGTTCCAATCAAGCATCCAGAAACAATCCTGAATAACAATTCAGAGAACAACCTCTGCTCTCTTGACGTCAATCGGCAAACTGTTTGCTAAATCTTCGCTGCATCAGTGCCTAATTTTATTAGACGATGATCAGAAGAAAAGGTTACAACTACCGATTCTGCCATGTTAATCAATCTAACTGAATCCAGGCTGAACAAACATGTATAATCCCCGTGTTGTTAACAAAGCCTGCACCATTCTTGCTTGCTCCGCTTAAAATTAAAGAAATGTTACCAACTGATCGACTCAATGCTAAGGATTTCTTCGATGCTGCCAAATACAGTACACATTGGCTATAGGCTCGCCGACTCCACTCACGAACCCGGTTGAGCCTCACCATGCTGTCAGCTTTTAATAGTTTATTTCCGCTTTGGGCACTACTGATTTCTCTACTCGCTTTTTTCTTCAGCGCCGCCTTCTCCAGTTTAGAAAGTTCCATTGTGCCACTACTGGCGCTCGTCATGTTTATGATGGGTCTAACCTTGGGCAAGGATGACTTTCTGCGCATTGCGAAGAACCCGAAGCCGGTTTTAATCGGTGTAGTTCTGCAATTCCTGCTAATGCCGATGCTGGCAATAACGCTGGCTAATATGCTGCAGCTTTCCAACCAACTCACGATCGGGATGGTATTGGTAGGGAGTTGTGCTGGAGGCACCGCCTCCAATGTGATCTGCTATTTGGCCAAGGGAGATGTAGCCCTTTCTATTAGTATGACAATGACATCAACACTGCTGGGAGTTATAGCGACACCCCTACTGTGCACATTCTATTTATCGGAAACCGTCAGTGTCGATACCTGGAGTATGCTGTTTAGCATCTTACAAATGGTTTTTATTCCTGTACTTTCCGGCTTCGCCATCAATTACTTTTTTCAGGCATTCGTGTTACGAGTAGAGCCATTGATTCCGACGCTTTCGGTAGTAATTATCCTTCTGATAATTGCCATAGTCGTCGCCTTGAATTCTGATCGATTACTCGATGTCGGGTTACTTACACTTATTGCCGTTGTACTGCACAATTTATCCGGCCTGGTCGGCGGTTTTTATGTAAGTCGCCTGTTTGGACTGGATCTAAAACAGAGTCAAACCATTGCCATCGAAGTTGGCATGCAGAACTCAGGATTGGGAGTTGCCCTGGCCTTGCAATTCTTCTCCGCAACAGCCGCCTTACCAGGCGCCCTGTTTAGCGTTTGGCATAATATTAGCGGCTCACTCCTGGCCTCTATTTGGGGCCGTAAACGAACCTCCTTAGAGTACTTGCTGAGGGATGAAGAACGTTCCGAACAGAATAGTTAAGCAATTAATAAAAAAGTGCTCAACGGACTTGACTTATAAATTCAAGGGCATAGAATCCGCGCCTCTAATTATTTTATATTAAGAAACAAGTGAAACCCGTGAACAGCCAAATAATTTCCAACATCCTACTAGCGACAATGACCAAGCAGGGGCATCAGTTCTGCACGCGCGTGGTGGAGAATCGGGAGACCCTACTGGAGTGAATTTCTGACAAATAAACGACTAACAATCGTATTTAAGAAAAGACCTCTAAGTCGCAAAGCCTAGAGGTCTTTTTTTTGCTCAAACTTTTTGTAATTACCCGTACAAGTGTACGGGTACTGGGGAACTATTGTGCTTAAAAACCTGCACAGAAATATTAACATAATTTATGCCCTGGCCTTTTTCCAAAGCTTCATGGTCATCGTGCCGGTTATCGTACCTTTCTTTATGTCGAAGGGGCTTAGTCTCGCCGAGATTTTCTATCTACAGGCGGTCTTCGCGACTTCGATCGTACTGCTGGAGGCTCCCTCAGGCTACTTCGCCGATGTCTTTGGCCGCCGCAATGCACTGATAATTGGCAGCGTTGCCCATGGCCTTGCCTACTTGTGCCTGAATTTCACCGACGATCTGGCGGGCCTGATCGTATTTGAAATCATTGCCGGTATAGGGGCCAGCTTACTGTCTGGCGCAGATCTGGCTCTACTTTATGACACCCAGAAAGCACTGGAAGATGATCTCAATAACGAACCCGGCAACGGCATCGCCCATCTGGGGTTTGTAAAAAGTAGCGCCGAAGCCTTAGGCGCTCTTCTCGGAGGAGGATTAGCTCTCTGGTCATTTGATTTAATGGTAGCTGTTCAATCGGTGGCGGCATGGATGTGTCTGATATTAGCCGTGCTAATAATTGAACCCCCTTACAAAAAGGAAAAGCAGAATGAGAACAGAGTTCAACTCGTTGCGATACTGCGCCACTTATTCAACAGTGATCCCGTTTTAAGAAATGTGGTGATAGCGATTCCACTGTACAGCCTGGCAACTTTTCATGTTGCCTGGCTCATGCAGCCTTACTGGGAATCCCACGGGATATCGCTGGCAATGTTTGGTGTTCTCTGGTGCTCCCAGAGTCTTGTGGTTGCGTTGGCGAATAAATTAGGTTTTGCAATCGAGCGTAAGCACGGCGCGGTGTTCGCCTTACTGTTGATGGGCGCCCTGCCAGTGCTAGGTCACTTTGGCATGGCATGGTTGCAAGGTTGGCCGGGGATCCTGGCTGGGCTGCTGTTGTTTCTGTGTCGCGGGATGAATCAGGTGATCTTGGTTAATGCTTTGAATCGACGTGTGCCAAGCGAGTTTCGAGCAACCGCCAACTCCTTTACCAGCTTTTTGTTTCGTTTATCATTTATCACAACCGGTCCCCTGCTGGGTTATGTCGCCGAAGTCAGGGGTCTGGAAACCGCTTTGAATTTACTTGGCCTGGCATCAGTCGCCTTATTCTTTCTGGTGATGCTGCCACTGATTCAATCGGTGAAAACTATTCAGCCACCGCTTGCTGCCTAGACAACCCCGCCCCGCTAGGGGGCAGTCACTCACAAATCCCCCCCCGTGAGTGATTGCCCCCATTTTTTTGTTTTTTATCCGTGCCCGGGAGAAGAGTGCACCATTACAGGTCACATTCCAGCGGGTCCCGATCAATTCCTTGCGCACCGCGCACCCGTTTAGAATAAGTTGCCTAATGTGCCTCCGATTGTGGCTGCCTAGTTGGTGATTTTGAAGATGGCATGGTAAAGTTTTGAGGCTGTTTAGTAACTTCATAACATATTTCATGTAGCGCTGAGAGTTGTGCCCTCGCATCGCCGTTACAGAGGCACTAAACGCACAAACTCGGTCAACTCTTTCCAGAATGTGACTCATAATGATGCAGGAGAACAACAATGAAACTTATCACCGCAATTATTAAACCATTTAAGTCAGATGATGTGCGGGAGGCATTATCCGACCTGGGTGTTAATGGCATGACATTAACCGAGGTCAAAGGATTCGGCCGGCAGAAAGGGCATACCGAACTCTATCGTGGGGCTGAATATGTAATCGATTTCCTGCCCAAGGTCAAACTTGAAGTGGCCGTTGAAGACAGTCTTCTAGATCAAGTGATAGAGGCCATCTGCAAAGTCGCCAATACGGGGCAAATTGGAGATGGGAAAATATTCGTCAGTAACCTCGAACAAACCATTCGCATAAGAACCGGCGAAACTGGAAATGACGCCCTGTAGAGGATTGGAATAACAATGATAAGAAAAATAGTAAATTTTAAAATTCTAGCCGCGCTTGCCTTACTCCTTATTCCATCACTTGCCTCTGCACAAGAGGGGGAAATTAATGGCGCTAACACCGCCTGGATCCTCACATCCACCGCCTTGGTTCTATTTATGACGCTGCCTGGACTCGCTTTATTTTACGGGGGCCTGGTAAGAACGCGAAACGTACTCTCCATACTAATGCAGTGTTTTTCCATTGCCGTGGTTATTTCCCTGCTGTGGTTGCTGGTGGGCTACAGCATCGCCTTTGGGCCCTCTGAATCGCTTTATTGGGGAGGGCTTAGCAAAGCTATGTTTAGTGGCGTGGTAGTCGATTCCGTTGCCGGCGATATTCCAGAAACTGTTTTTGCCTCATTCCAGATGACATTCGCGATAATCACCCCGGCACTAATCGTAGGCGCATTTGCGGAGCGAATTAAATTCTCAGCCATGTTGCTGTTTTGCTCGCTCTGGACATTGCTGGTCTATTTCCCGGTAGCGAACTGGGTTTGGGGCGGAGGTTGGTTAGGCGAGATGGGCTTAATCGACTTTGCTGGCGGAACCGTAGTGCACGTTACCGCCGGCGTAGGCGCGCTGGTAACCGCCCTGGTCATCGGCAAACGGGAAGGATTTCCCACCACGCCGATGATGCCTCACAACCTGACCATGAGTTTCACCGGGGCCGGTATGCTTTGGGTGGGCTGGTTTGGATTTAATGCAGGCAGCGCATTGGCGGCCGATGGTAATGCGGGCATGGCCATGTTTGTCACGCATATCTCGGCAGCAACAGGTGCACTTACCTGGATGGCAATCGAATGGATTAAATATGGCAAGCCCAGTGGCCTGGGTGCTATCACCGGCATGGTGGCAGGACTGGCCACCATCACTCCTGCTTCCGGATCCGTCGGACCTGCAGGTGGACTCCTGGTCGGCCTCTGCGGCGGCGTCGTCTGCTATTTTGCAACTACCTATCTAAAACAGACACTGAAGATTGATGATTCTCTGGACGTATTTCCCGTTCATGGTGTCGGCGGTATAGTCGGGACTTTTCTTGCCGGTATTCTGCTGTCTGCAAATCTCGGCATCTTTAGTGGCAATGGTTATGCCGACGGTGCAACTATGGCTTCTCAAGTGGCGGTGCAAATCACCGGCATTCTGACGATTGGTATTTATACCGCCATATTAACCTTCATCCTGTTGAAGGTGGTCGCTGTAGTCACATCCGGAATTCGAGTGACCACAGAACAAGAGCAAATTGGGCTTGATATTACCGACCATGACGAGAAGGGTTATTCAATGTAGTTAAAGTAGCGCCAACTGCATCCCACAATAAAAAACCGGCATAAGACTTTCGCTTTATGCCGGTTTTTTTTTAAATCCAAATTTAGCTATTGGCTCTTTCGCAATGTGGTAATCGCATACACCAATTTATTACCCTGCATATCGGTAAAATGTGTCGCTACCAGGCAGGTAGTTCGGCCGTCTTTTATCAGCTCCCCTTTCAATAGAAACCTCGGCCCTAGCACCGGCGCAAAATAGTCGATACGCATATTCACCGTGGCGGACCACTTGAATTCATTTTCATCGGTAAACAACGTGCGCACCGTATAGATCGAGATCATGTCCACATAGGTGCCGGTGAAACCACCAAACAGCTGATCGCGAGGGTTTAGCAGGTGATCCGGCAGATGCACGTCAACTTCCACTAAACCCCGCTCTTCTCTTAATACTTTCCACTTACTCGATTCGACCAGATCCCCGGCGTTATGCCCGGGCTTTAAAAATATTGGGCGATTGGAACTCGATTCCTCGGTCATAGTGTTTCCTTGCGGGACAGGCTGTCAGCTACAGAAAAGTGGCAGAGAATGCAGTAAAAGAGCAGACTGGTCAAATCATCCGGGGGTCACTTATACTGCAGATTCCCCAACTCAAACGCAAAATAATAGTCCGGAGTACGCAATGAGCCATCCCCACGGTTATCAGCCCTTTCCTCAGCTTTTCGCGCAAGCCAAGCTATTACTGCTTGCCTGCATCCTCCTGGCCTTTAGTAGTTTCAGTTTTGGCAAGGACCTTCCTCGAGCCAAGCCCGAGAACGTAGGGGTTTCTTCAGAACGCCTGCAACGCTTCCCTGACACGATGCAGCGCTATATCGATGACAATATGCTGGCCGGCACCGTGTCTTTGGTGTCTCGCAATGGCAAGGTAATTCTGCTTGAGTCCCAGGGCTGGAAAAATAAGGAAACTGACGAGGCGATGACTGATGATGCAATATTCTACATTCAGTCTATGACCAAGCCCATCGTCTCCACGGCTTTGATGATGCTGTATGAGGAAGGACGGTTCCTGTTAACCGACCCGATTAGCAATTGGATTCCTGAACTGGAAGGCAAGCAGGTCATCATCAATGAGGGGGGGCAGAACCTTCGGATTCAGGCTAAACGCCCAATAACTTTCAGACATGTGCTGTCTCACACGGCCGGTGTAGATCCGAGTCGCGACGCCCTGACGGAAGCCGAGCGCGAGCTGCTGGCCCGGGAAGCAACGCTGGAAGCCACCCTGATCAAGCGTGCTCCGCTGCCACTGAGTTTTCATCCGGGCGATGATTGGCAATATGGCAGTTCAACCGATTATGTCGCGCTGTTGGTGGAACGCATTTCCGGCCAGCCATTGGTGGAATTTCTGCAGGAGAGAATATTGGATCCACTGCAGATGCACGATACTTTTTATAACGTACCGCGCGACAAAGTGAATCGCGTCGCCGCTGTCTATAGCCCCACCGGCCCGAATAAGACCATTGAGTTATTTCAGGCGCCCGAATTCCGCGAGACTACCTATTTCGGCGGAGTCGCCGGTCTGTCATCAACTGTTTCCGACTATTGGCGCTTCTCTCAGATGCTGCTAAACGGGGGCGAACTGGATGGCGTACGCTTGTTAAGCCCGAAGACGATTAATCTGATGATTAGTAATCATAGCGGTGATAATGATGTGTATATCCGCGGGCCTGGCTATACCTTCGGCCTGGGCTTCGGTCTGGTCAGCGATGCAGGCAAGGCGAGAGATCCTCTTACACCTGGCACCTTCAGCTGGGGGGGTGCCTGGGGCACGATCTTCTGGGTTGATCCGGTTGAGAACATGATTGGAATCATGATGACGCAGATATCTTCCTATAGCCACATCACGGTCAGGCAAGATACCGGGGTTACCGCCATGCAGTCGATTATCGACAGCTACAGCAATAAGCCCTTCTCGGTCGCGCCCTATGCAAAGCGCGACTAGCGGGCACTGAAAATAAGAAAGGGGTTCAGCAGAACCCCTTTTTTTATGCAGCGAATTTAGAACTGCGGCTATTCATCCAGAAGCTGATAGATCCTGCGAATCGCCCTCGGATCAACCCCAGGCTCTCTTAACTGCGCATAATTGGCGCTGTGGTTAGTCATATCGATCTGCTGTGCCGCCTGCTCGGCGCTGACTCCGGAGCTATGCATCTGGCTGGTCTTCTCCCACAGATCTCTGAGATACACCTGAAAATGATCGATTGGCTGCCTGTCATGCATTATCGGACCATGGCCCGGAAGCCAGGTATCAAAATCCAGAGTTTTCAATCCGTCCAGGGTTGCTGGCCATTCATCCACGTGAGCATCTCCCATATACGCCAGACCAGGAAGCATCATGTCGCCGGTGAACGCCACCTTTTCCTGCGGCAGATAAATGACTACATCGCCGCCGGTATGCGCTCTGCCAAAATGCAGTAGCTGAATTTCTCTGCTGCCAGCGGCCACCACCTGGAACAACGTCATCTTGGTTTCCAGTGTGATATTCGGTGGCGTGGGGACAATCTCCTTGATGGCATTCAGGTACTCGGTTTGAACCCGAAGCCTTTCCTGTAGTTCTACCCTGCGGCCCGGATCGTTTTCATCTGATAACTGACGCTGGAGTCTTGCCACAGTTTCGGGAACCGGATCGGAAAAGCTTTTGAATGTTGACTCCTCCAGTACATTACCATTCTCGCCGGTCAACTTCGAACGGGTAAATTCATGCCCGATTATCTCGACCCCTTTCGGAAAAGACTGGTTTCCGTGCGCATGATCGAAATGGTAGTGGCTATTCACCAGATAACGAACTGGTTTGTCTGTTATCACTGGAATTGCTTCCAGCAAGGCCCTGGAGGCTGCCGGAGTCACATGGGAATCAACTACCAGCGAATCGAATTCACCCACCAGCACCATCGCATTGCTCATGGTATAGACCGAACCTGTGCCCGTGACGAACCAGACTCCCTCCGCCACTTCCACAAAACGATGAGTATCAGTTTCGACCACGTTATCCTGGGACAGGGCCAAGCCCGGCAGCAGCAACAGCAGACCAAGAAACGCGTTTAGCAATATTAAGTTGCTTGTATTTTTCATAGTGAAAGACCTGTTATGTAGAAATTATTAATGTTATTGGGGGGCCAAAATAAAGCCGGACATATACTCCATGGCATTACCCACGGTTGCACCCCAGGCGGCAAAATTGTGGTCGCCATCGAAGATACGCAACTCGGTAAAATCCGGCTGATGTTCTCGTAACTGTTGATAAAAAACGGCGGCAAAGTAGGCAATATCATAGCGATCATGATCACCGGTGTTGATATAAAAAGGCACGACGATTCCCTTTGCCTTGTAAGCATCGATAAACGACACCCAATTCTTGCTGGCCCACAGATCCGCATCAAATTTCCCGTTAGTCAGAAACGTGTCCTGCCTGGTGGCTGAAGAAGATTCTGGAGGAATCGGAGCATAAACGGCAGGGCTCAGAGGCGCGGCGGCGGCAAACATTTCAGGATATTGCAGGGCAATGTTCACCGTACCAAAACCACCGGCGGAATAACCACCAATGGATCGTCCCTCCCGACGCGCCAGCGTGCGGTAGCTTGTATCGATATGCGGTACAAGATCCTGAACAAACGCGGTCAACGCCTTCTCTTCAACGCCATCGGCCCACCAGAATTTAGGATCAGCCGGGACAACGATGAGTTGCGGCTTGATCTTCTGCGCGGCAATTAATTGATCCGCTGTCTGCTGGATATGACCCTGTCCTACCCAACTCTCCTCGGTGCCCAGATTACCGTGCAACAAATACAGCACCGAATAGCTCAGACCCGAGTTTTGATAACCATCTGGCAGGTAGATGTTATAGGTATAGTCCCGATCAAGCGTCTTCGAGGCGAAGGTCTTGTGGACAATCTCGCTCGCCGATAAGGCGGTGGAAACGAGAAGGCAAAGTGAAATCGATAAAAATTTAAGTAACCGAAGCATAGTTTTACTCGTCTAAGCTGATATGAGGCAACGCGTTAAAAGCCATTGCTAGTGTAGTGTCCTGAATAGACAGCACATTAGCCTATAGCCAGAAGACTGTAAAGAAAGGGAGGAATTGGCGTTTTTTACCAATTTTCTTGGTCAAAACCACTAACGATAACTGTTGAAATGGGGCTTTATAATTTACAACTCATTGTTTTTAAACGATTAATAAACTTGGCAGACTTATTGCTCTAACACTGCTAAGGAGTAATTCAAAAATTACCAATAGAAACATTAAAGGCCTTGAAGAAACACAGGCATAAAAAAAACTGAGGATGAGACGATGAATCACACAGCCAGATTAAGCACTGCCACATTGCTGGCCATGTTGCTCGGTAGCTATCTCTACTCGGCCTCGGTCGATGCCGCTGAATACCGTGATATATCCAGGGTTAATGGCGGAATTCGAATTTCCGCAGAAGAACAGATGGGCGATCTTTCCTCTGTCAACGGGGGTATCGATCTGGCCCGGGGTTCCAGCGCCCATGGAATCGATACGGTAAATGGGGGTATCGATCTGGATGAGCAAGTAGTAATTGCTAATGCCGAAACTGTCAACGGCGGCATAAGAGTTGGCAGCGATGTGACCGTGAATGGTTCACTCGGCACCGTAAACGGCGGCATTCGAACCGACTCAGGCACGGTGATTCAAAATCGGGTACGAACCGTGAACGGCAAAATTCAGTTACGAAATACTCGGGTCGGTGAGGACGTTCAGACTACCAATGGTGATATCGTGCTGCGCGATGGCAGCACTGTCGAGGGCGACATTGTGGTGAAGGGACGCCGCTCCTGGCTGAGCCGGCTTTTCAACTACAATGGCAAGCCGCCCACTATTTCCATTGATGCCGACTCCTCTGTCAAGGGTGACATTCATCTGTATCGGGAAGTGAACCTGGAGATCGATGATAACGCCGAAGTAGGCGATGTTATTCGTCACTACTAAACGTTAATTAGTTCATTTTGAATACAAAAAAAGCGGATCCTGTGATCCGCTTTTTTGTTTGTGTACTGGTTTTCCCAAACTATTTGTCGCTCTACTTTCTCTGCTTGGATAATTATTCAGTACGCTGGTAATGACCCATCAGCATTCCAGTTGCCAACACATGGCCGTCGATAGCCTCAAGCAATTGCGCTTTGTTCAGGCCAGATGCTAGATTCAAATTTGCATCCAGCGCATAAAGTCGAAAATGATAGGCGTGTAGCTTGCCGTCGACAGGAGGACGCGGACCGAAATAGCCTGCCTGACGGGTACCATTCAGGCCATTAATCATGCCGTCCAAACCAGAGACACCTGCCACCTCTGCATCACGCGTTAGATTTTCAGGCAAGCCGGAAGCCGTTGCCGGGATATTGTAGGCAACCCAATGCACGAATGGCTGTGGCATTGGCGCAATGGGATCGTCACAGATTAAAGCCAACTGCACTGTGCCAGCGGGTAAATTAGACCAACTTAAATCGATGGATTTATTATCGCCATAGGCTGTATAGGCTAAAGGCATGGTGCCATGGTTATTAAATACAGAACTGGTCACAGTAACTGTTTCCGGGGCGTCCGCTGCATTCACCTGCACTGACATAAGAAGTGCACACAAACCACCTATAAACCAACGCATTCCGCTTACCTTATTTGGACTTTTCATTTTTTTCTCCTCTTCTCTTCTCTTGCTAAATAAAAATGGCCAATCCATTTTTCTAAATTACTTTTCCCCGAATTATTTTTTTACAACATAGCCAACTTTATCGGCTTTCTCCCGCAACAGATATTTTTGTACCTTACCTGTCGAAGTCTTGTCTATGGGACCGAAAACAACCTTCTTCGGAATCTTGAATCCTGCCAACTCTTCCCGACAGTAAGCGATTATTTCATCGGCAGACAATTCCTGTCCGTTTTTCAGACTGACAAAGGCACAGGGAACCTCTCCCCATTTTTCATCAGTACTCGCCACTACCGCCGCTTCTAAAATTTTTGGATGCTTAAACAACACAGATTCTACCTCTAAAGAGGAAATATTTTCACCACCGGAAATTATTATGTCTTTGGAGCGATCCTTAATCTGGGTATAACCATCTTCGTGCCAAACCGCGAGATCCCCCGAATGGAACCAGCCTCCTTTGAAGCATGCTTCGGTGGTTTTTGGATTCTTCAGATATCCTTTCATGACAAGATTTCCGCGCATGAATATCTCACCCATGGTTTTCCCGTCTTTGGGAACTGGCAGCATGGTTTCTGGATCGGCGACCATCAGCTCGTCTTGCAAGGGTGCCCGCACGCCCTGACGCGCAAGCAACTCGGCGCGATCGTCGACACTCAAGTCAGACCATTCTTCCTGTGGCGCACAAACTACACAGGGGCCGTAGGTTTCAGTGAGACCATACACGTGGCTCACACCAAACCCCATGTTTTCCATCCCCGCGATAACAGCAGCTGGTGGCGCCGCACCCGCCGTCATGACACTGATCTCATGATCTATACCCTGTTTCAGACTATCATCCGCATTGATCAGCGTGTTGAGAACTACCGGGGCGCCACAAAAATGAGAGACCTTGTGCTTTTTAATGGCGTCGAATATTGCCTCGTCTCGCACATGACGAAGACATACGCTGGTGCCGGTTACCGCCGCCAGGCTCCAGGGCCAGCACCAACCATTGCAATGAAACATGGGGAGTGTCCAAAGATAGATTGGGTGTGCTGTCATATTCCAGCACATTACATTTGATATTGCGTTGAGGTAGGCGCCACGATGATGAAAGACAACCCCTTTTGGGTCGCCGGTAGTGCCGGAGGTATAGTTAAGCGATATCGCCTGCCATTCATCTTCTATCTGAAAACAGGAATAGTCATCATCGCCTTGCGCAATAAACTCTTCGTAGTTTTTCTCACCGACTAACTCTCCGCCCTTAAAATAAGGGTCGTCGATATCGATTACGACGGGTTTATTTGACATAATTTCCAGCACCGCTTTAATCGTGTCGCTGTATTCTTTGTCAGTAAATAAAACCTTGGTTTCCGCATGCTCTAGAATAAAGGCTATCGCTTTAGCATCCAGTCTTACATTCAAGGCATTCAATACGGCGCCAGCCATCGGCACACCAAAATGCGCCTCAAAGGTTTCCGGCGTGTTCGCGCCCATGAAGGAAACAGTATCCCCCTTGCCGATTCCCATTTTTTGCAAAGCAGATGCCAGCAGGCAGCTTCGCTTATAAGTCTGCGACCAGGTGTATTCTGTATCCCCGTGAATTATTGAGACTCGATTGGGATAGACGCTAGCGGATCGTTCGAGAAAACTAAGTGGCGTCAAATGAGCGAAGTTAGCCTGATTCTGATCAAGCGATTGTTCATAGATATTGTCAGTATTCATAAACCTAAAATTTCCTGTTGTCTGGCGTTCTTATTAAGTTCTTGCTCTGTTCTGGCTTAGCCGGTCCACGCCAGCATGGCCCTACAGGGTCTCTGACTGCGTGTTGGGCGCCTGCGCTTACAGGGTATCCCAATACCCAATTTATTCACAATCGCCCCAACGAAATTGAGCGTCCCCGATCAACAAAGCTAATCTGGCTGCCAGCAGTCGTCAGTGATGACTCTACACTAAGCAATTGATTTAATTTGGCAATTATCGCTTTAATAATCACCATTGGGCAATAGGAGTCAACCCGAAGCCGCTGCCCAGCGGCAGCCTCAAGCTCGGCACCAGCCATTACTTGCTAGCCAGCGGCGCTTCGCAGACCGGCGAGTATCCAGCCTGGCAATCCACAGCAAGCCCTGTAGTGCCCTCTCTGGCGCCTGGATGACCACTATACGGCACAATCTGCGGCATCGGGTCTCACTTCGCTGGCCGTTGCTTCCGTCACCCTGACTTTGCGGTAGAATAGCGCAATGCGTCAGCAATCGAAATTATCAGAATTAGTGAGCTATCTGATTCCCGTCACCACAAACGGGGGCAGTCTGGCTCGGCAGGGCCTGCAGAGACTGCTGCTGTTACGTACATTTATCACCCTGGCCAGTGTCATTGGATTGTTAATATTCCAGTTATTCTCCTCTCTGGAGATTCCGGTCAAATTCATTATCTATCTAATCTGCGCGGTACTACTGTCTGTGATGCTCGGTTATTGGCGCCTGAAAAGATCCTGGGTGGTTAGCAATATCGAGCTATTCGTCCATGTGCTAGTGGATGTCACTTTCTTGATTATATTGCTCCTTAATACAGGGGGCGCTGGCAACCCTCTGATTTCCTACTTGCTGGTATTACTGGCTTTGACCGCCACTTTGCTACCTCGAATTTTTGTAAATACCTTTGCGGTAGGCAGTATCCTAATCTATACCTCATTCCTGTTATTAGATCTCACAACAGAACAGGGAATGGGTACAGGGCTTGAAGCCGAACAAATGACCTTCCAGCTGCATCTGGTGGGAATGTGGGTGATTTTTTTAGTCAGCGCTATCCTTATCTCCGTTTTAATTACCCTTATGGCCAGCGCGATTCAAGATAGAGAACTTAATCTCGCTAAAGCCAGAGAAACAGAATTACGCAACGAACAATTAGTTGCCATTGGCACGCTGGCGGCAGGAACTGCTCACGCCCTGGGCACCCCGCTTTCAACAATGACGGTACTGTTAACCGAACTGGACAAATTGAGTGCCGAGCAATTAAAAGAAAGCGAAATCAAGGAAGATATTTCACTATTGAAACAACAGGTGATACGTTGCAAACATTCATTGACGCAACTGACTCGCTACTATAATAAGGACACTAACGATCGCGCTGAGGAAATGCTCCTGAGCGATTTCGTATCTGATATACAGGACTATATAATTAATATTCACCCAACTGCCCCGGTGAATTTCCATATCGATACTGACAAGCAGCCTACAGTCATGTCTGATCTCAGCATCAAGCACGCGGTTATCAATATCGTCGAAAATGCAATCAAGGCGGCCAGGAATAAGGTCGATGTGGCCTTTAAATTGGTGGAGGGAACTGCGCTGCAGTTTGAAATCGCCATCAATGATGACGGACCAGGCATACCAGTAGAGGTCATGGAAAATATGGGCGAGCCCTTTATTTCCAGCCGCAAGGAGAGCATGGGTTTGGGTATTTTCCTTGCCAATGCCGCCGTTCAGCGTATGGGCGGTTCGATTGAAATGCTTAACTTGAAAATTGGTGGCGCTCTCACTGTCATTAGACTGCCGCTGCCGGATATACAACGGAGCGGAAGCAAAGGTGAGTGAGGATCATATTCTTATTGTTGAAGACGATGAAGCGTTTGCGCGGGTCATTACTCGCGCACTTAATCATCGCAATTATGCGGTGACCCATGCGGCGAATAACCAACAGGCTGTGGCAGTGTTAGCCAACACCGATTTCAATTACGCCATTCTGGATCTTAATCTTGGTGGTCAAACCTCACTGCAGCTCATTCCTTTGATTAAACAAAAAGACGCTGCAATTCGAATTTTGATTCTAACCGGCTATGCAAGTATCACTACCGCCGTCGAAGCTATAAAAATGGGAGCCGATAATTATCTCGCCAAGCCGGCAGATGCCGATGAAATTCTTGCCGCACTGCTTACTGATGACCCGACTAAATCCTCCTCAACAGAACCCGCTATTATGGAGCCGATGTCAGTTCGGAGACTCGAGTGGGAATATATTCAGCGGGTTCTTAATGAGAATGGAGGAAACATTTCGGCGACGGCTAGACAGCTTAAGATGCATCGCCGAACGCTACAGCGCAAACTTCAGAAACGACCGGTAGCAAACTGACAGCAAGCTGATATTTTGCTACCACTAGGGTTAAGCCTGATTAATTTTCTTCTGCGGCTATTTCTTCTGTTAGCAAATGGCTGGGGTTTTTCCGGCACATTAACGGCGAGTCAAGGGTGTCTGAGTTAGATGACGGCCACCATCGACGATCAGCGTCTCCCCGGTAACAATTTGCGGACCGGTAATAAAATGAATAATGGCATCCGCCACCGTCTCAGGGGTTGCCACCACTCCCAGGACCGAATTTGCCATCTGGTAAGCCATGGATTCTGCATATTTTTCATCACCCAGCCCTTCGCGCAGCCAGTCTCCTTCGATAAACCCCGGACACACGGCATTGATGCGTAATTTGGGGGCTAACGAGCGTGCCAGAGACAGAGTCATGGTAATCAACGCCCCCTTCGATGCTGCATACGCTACCGAACTCCCAATTCCCGTGATCGCCGCCGTCGATGCAACATTGACTACCTCTCCGCCCTCTTCCTGCCGTTGCATATGGGTGTTTACGGCCCGAATCATTTGGTAATTGCCGATCACATTGACAGCATAGATACGCTGAAAATCGTCGCTGTCGAGACCATCCAGATCCGCGTGATCCACAAATTTGGTGGTTCCGGCATTGTTAACCAGAATATCTACCCGTCCCCACTTCTCGATTGCGCCGGCAACTATCGACTGACAAACACTGTCCTCGGCTACGCTGCCGCCGGCCACCAGACATTCCACACCCTGCGCCCTGCATTCTTCGGCTACCTGATTACCCCCCTCGGCATTGCTATTGTAGTTAACAACAATATTGCAGCCCAGTGATGCCAATAACCTGGCCGTGGCCGCCCCTACTCCGCTGCTTGAACCGGTGACGATCGCTACTCTTGCTGTCAAATCTTTCACTTGTGTTAATCCTCAATTTTCTAACGCTGTTCGGTGCTCAAAACTAGCACAAATTTTGGCAATTGGCCTTACTTAGCCGAAGCCGCTAAAGGGAGAATCTGGAACCCTGTAAAAAACCATTGAGCGGGTCGAAGTTTGATAACACGTCGCGTTGATCAGAAACCAATGGATAGAACTCCTGTAGGCTCGGCCTCGGCAACTGAGCGCCATGGATGATGGGAATGCAGAAATTGCATGGAGCAAATATTCCGCCTGCCTCGGACATTTCTCCATCCTTTGCCTGCTCTCGTCCGTGCAAGTTAAGTACTGGAAAAAACTAAGAAAGTGCTCAAAATACAGCAAGCTAGCAGTTAAAAATAGATTGTATTCCTATACTCATCGGTTACAATAGGTAACACTTTTTCCAGATAATTTGTGGCTGAACCAGTGCTTTTTTCAAAACCCGCAGAATCGGGGTTTTTCCAACAACAGGGATGAACAATCCAAGCATCTTAATACCGAAACCATTGTAGTTGGTGCGCTTTGCACCACTGCCAAGGACGGATATTGTTATGTGTGAGAATTTCAATTCCAAATACACGCGCCTTAACTGGCAGGGGTCACAGTGAAGAAACAACAAATAGTGGCATTGGTAATTATAGTCGTTGTGGCCCTATGGATGTTTGTTCCACGCGATGCTGACACTCGCGGTGACCAGACTGCAGGCACCGTGGCTGTGATCGTGGCCGTCCCTGAGGGGCAATCCAACTCTGAAAACCCCGAAATTCTTACTGTACGCGCGGCCAAAATAGGTCCGCAAATTTATACCAAGCAGGTCCGCGTGCGAGGACGAACTCAAGCCAGTCGCCATGTGCAGGTTCGTGCCGAGGAAGCGGGTCGTATAGTCGGCGATCCAGTTAAGCGAGGCGCCCGTGTGCAACAAGGCGATGTGCTTTGCGAAATCGCCGTCGATAATCGTCAAGTAAATTTGCAGGAAGCCACGGCTCGACGAGAGCAGGCCCAGTTCGAATACAATGCCTCCCTGGATCTACAACAACGCGGACTGCAGTCTGACGTAGCCGTTGCTCAGCTCAAGGCGGCGCTCGAATCATCGAAGGCAGCGGTAAGTCGTGCCGAGCTATCATTAAGCAAGACTAAAATTTTAGCCCCTTTTGCCGGCCAGGTTGAAACCCGAACGGTGGAAATTGGTGATCTTCTGAATGCCGGCACTGTCTGCGCCTCGGTATTGGATGACAGTCCAATGCTGCTAGTCGGTTTGGTGCCCGAACAAGATATCGCCAGTATCAGCGTTGGCGCCAGGGTCACGGCAAAATTATTAAATGATGAAGTTATTACTGGAGCTGTGAGCTATTTGTCACGTGCGGCGGATGCCGCGTCACGAAGCTATCGCATCGAAGTTGAAGTGGATGTTCGCTTCGACGACCTGCGAGAAGGCATTACTGCCGAGCTAATGGTGGACGCCTCAGAAATATTGGCTCACCTGATTCCCTCCTCTGCCATCACACTGGATGACAATGGAGCCATTGGCGTCAAGCTAATCGGTCCGGACAATATCATTCAATTTAGTAATATCGAAATCGTAGGCGACAACACAAGTCAACTTAATCCCGGGATCTGGGTAACCGGCTTAAATGGCAATGTAAATCTGGTCACTCTGGGTCAGGAAATTGTTTTTCCGGGTCAGCGTATCGAGAGTAACTATGACTGGTCTGAATAATTGATAGCCCTGCGCTGAGAGAACCCTTTCGTATGAAAAATTATATCGATGCCGCTATTTCCAGAGCCCGCACCACGCTAAGTATTTTCGTAGCCGTCATGCTCACCGGTTTTGCCTGCTATCTGGCCATTCCGGTCGAATTGAATCCCGATGTAGAAGTTCCGATCATTATTACCACCATCATCCATGAAGGTATTTCACCAGAGGATGCGGAGCGACTTTTAGCGAAACCGGCCGAGCTTGAATTAAAGTCTCTCGATGGTATTTCCCAAATCAGCTCATTCTCTAGCGAAAACGCCGCAACAATCATCACTGAATTCGATATCAGTTTTGAATCCCAGTTCGCACTAAGCGAAGTTCGCGAAGCCATCAATCGGGCGAAAGCCCGGTTTCCACAAGATACAGAGGAGCCCCTTATTCAGGAAGTGTCTGCCGCAACATTGCCGGTGGTACAGATAGCAATAGGGGGCGTTGGTGTCCCGGAACGGGTGTTACTGCAAGTCGCCGAAAATCTGCAGAGAGAGATTGAAATTCTGCCCTCGATCCTGGAAGCCATCATGGTAGGCAACCGTGAACAGTTATTGGAAGCCGTTATCGACCCGGCCAAACTGGAGACCTATGGCATTCCCAACAGTGCAATCGTGCAGACCGTCATGGGAAACAACAGATTAATAGCTGCCGGTCAGGTAGATACCGGACAAGGCAGTTTCTCGGTTAAGGTGCCTGGCCTGATAGAAACCGCCGAGGATCTATTTAACTTACCACTCGCATCAAATGACCTTGGCGTGATCACTGTCTCTGACATTGCCGATGTTAGACGCACTTTCAAAGATGCTACTCGCTATTCTTATGCCAACGGTTCGGCTTCGATTTCTCTCAATGTGATGAAACGTAAGGGAGCAAATCTGGTACAGGCAATGGAGCAGATCGATGCGGTTGTGGAAGAAATACGTCCCAGCCTACCGCCCTCAGTTAGCATCTCTTACATCAACAACACCGCCCCATTGGTGATTGAACAAAATATGGGATTGCAGGGCAATATGGCGACGGCCATGGTACTCGTGCTTATCGTTGTAATCGCCTCTGTTGGCGTTAGGTCAGGTTTACTGGTAACCCTCGCTGTGCCATTTTCATTTTTCTTTGCCTTCATTATTATTCGCCTGCTCGGCTTTACTTACAATTTCATGGTGATGTTTGGGCTGCTGCTGGGCTTGGGTATGTTGATAGACGGCGCCATCGTTCTGGTGGAATATGCAGACCGTAAAATGGCAGAAGGTCTGAATGCCCACGAAGCGTACAGGGCCGCCGTGCAACGTATGTTTTGGCCGATTTTGGCATCCACCGCGACCACGCTGGCGGCATTTCTGCCGATTATGTTCTGGCCAGGCGTATCGGGGCAGTTCATGAGCTATTTGCCGATCACGGTATTTGCCGTTCTCGTCGGCTCACTGTTTTACGCTTTATTATTCGCCCCAACCATAGGCGCATTGATAGGCAAATCGAGTGCGGCAGACCAGACCTATCTTCGCGATCTGGAAGAAGGTGATCCACTAAAAACCGGCGGCGCTACAGCGGTTTATGCCCGCGTACTCAATTTCGCTGTGCGAGCTCCCATTACGGTGTTTTTCTTAAGCATAGCAAGCCTGGTGGCAATCGTTGCTGCCTATGGTCAATATGGTAAGGGCGTGGAATTTTTTACTGGAGTCGAACCAAGCCAGACACAAGTTCAGGTGTTTGCACGCGGAAACTTCTCCCCCGCCGAGCTCAGAGACATCATGCTGGATGTTGAAGGTCGCATTCGTGAAGTAGGGCATTTCAAGGGTATCGTTACGCAGTCAGGTTCTGGCCAGCAAATGTCCGGCACCGGGCAAACAGCCCCAGATATTATCGGCTCTATTTTTATTGAAATGACAGACCGCCGGGACAGAGACCTGGATGGTTTCGAAGTTGAGAATCGATACAGAGAAGCGATCGCCAACCTGCCTGGCGCGAGAGCGGAGGTAGTTACCATCGAACAGGGCCCTCCGGTTGGCAAAGCGGTACAACTGGAATTATCAGGCGAGGATCTGGATTTATTATTTTCCGAGGCGGGTCGCATCCATAGTTATATGGAAACTGGAATGACCGGCTTTATCGATATCGATGACACCGCTCCGGTTCCGGGCATCCAATGGGAAATTCAAGTGGACAGAGCGCGAGCCGCGATGTTCGGTGCCAGCATGACTGAAATCGGCACTGCCATTCAGCTAATGACTAATGGGGTCTTCATGGGTGACTACCGGCCGAGTGACAGCGAGGAAGAAGTCGATATCAGGGTTCGTTATCCTGCCGAATATCGCGGCCTTGAGCAGATCGATACGCTTCGAATCAATACTGCTAATGGCTTGGTGCCGCTAAGCAGTTTTATCACTCGGGAAGCCAAGCCGGCGGTAAGTTCAATCCAGCGTGTCGATGGTGACCGAGTAGTGTATGTCCGAGCCAATCCGGCGGCCGGAATCGTGGCGGATAACAAAGTGCGGGAACTAGAATTGTACCTGGAGGAAAATCCACCTCCCGCCGGCATCAATTATCAATTTCGCGGCGCCAATGAAGAACAGGAACAGTCTGCCGCATTTCTTAGTCAGGCGTTTTCACTAGCCTTGGCACTGATGGCAATTCTTCTGGTCACACAATTCAATAGCTATTATCAAGCCTTGCTGATTTTATCTTCAGTGCTTTTATCAACTGCCGGCGTGTTACTCGGTTTATTAATTACCGGACAAACGTTTAGTATCATTTTAACCGGAATAGGAATTGTTGCCTTGGCTGGAATTATTGTGAACAACAATATCGTGCTAATCGATACATTCAATCACTTGAAGAAAGAACATCCGAAATGGTCATTGCAGGACATCATCGTACACACTGGTGTACAAAGATTGCGCCCGGTGTTTTTGACAACATTTACTACCGGTTTTGGTTTATTACCGCTTGCGATGCACGTCTCCATTGATTTAATCGGCGCTGAGATAGAAGTTGGCGGACCGATTACCTCACAGTGGGTGAGCCTGGCTTCAGCTATCGTGTTCGGTCTCTCATTTGGCACTATACTGACCCTGATCGTAACTCCGGCCATGCTTGCACTACCAGATCGCTTACGCGCATTGATCAACAGAGCAGCGAAACCAGCGACGCGTGTTGAGCCCGGCTTAAATCTCTAGCCTGTGTTAACAACACTTCTGCGTATTGTAAAAAACAGTGCCACATAGAACCCGTTTCCCCCTGGCAAAAATACCAGAGAGTAACTGAGACGAAGAGATTACTCGCTATTGATCGCGCGAAGCCGTGAGAAAATAGTAAACATTGGTTGGTCAAAGAACAGGCCTGCCACGTTCCGCAGAGCTCAGAAATTAAATCAAGCGCTCGCTCTATATTTCTGATTTCTTCTGCTCACAGTTGACCACCCGCTAAAAAGGCAGGACTGAAAATTCCAACGAGGCGTTATAATTCGCCACAGAACGTTGTGATAAATTGTAACCACACTGCTAAAACAGTATTTACTGTGCTACCATTTTTATACTTTATGAGTAGCTTGTATTACGGATATACCGTGCTGCTTATAAATAGCTAAAGTATGGAGCTTGGAGGTTTTTCTTTGTTCCCCCCTTTTCTAAAGCATTGAGCTATTTTCAAGTCTCCGCTTTAGCGCCTTATCCTCGTCTTTCCAAAACCCCGTTCATCTAATCAGTTTTCCGCCAGGAAATTTCCCTGCTCAGTTTAATTAGAGAGTAGAGCCAAGCAAGGCTCATCGACAATGATTTACTAGAGAATGATTTACTAGAGAATGATTTACTAGAGAATGATTTACTAGAGAATGATTGACCAGAGAATGATTGACCAGAGAATGATTTACCAGACAATGACTAACCAGAGAATGATTGACGAAAAAATGGGCGCGTCGAAAAAGATGAATCAAGAGTAAAGTGCGCCACGCTGTAGATGAAGTGTCAGGAAACAGACGCTATGGCAGGGTAGAGAACTGGCTCAGTCGCGATCAGCGATTAGCGCACCTCTTCGGTCATATTCGTTTACTTTTCGTTGCGGCAGACGCGCAATCATTTCCTTATTCAGGTCAGACGCGAGATACAGCTGGCGCTCGCAGATTTCAATATTCCTGACTAGAAAATCAAACCTGGGATCACCGGAGATTAGTGTTTTCTCGGCGATCTGCAATCTCAATTTGAAAATTTTATTCGCCTCGCGCAAGTGCTCTACACGTCTTCCATCGATGTTGATATTAAGTGCATTAACATGCCAGGAACTTACTTCCCGCAAGCCTTTTTCGAGTCGCGGATCATCCAGCGGATACAGTCGACGATATAAGTGTTCCAAATAGCTGTAATGATTATCGACCGCCGCCCAATCCTGCAGGGCAATTTCACTGGCAATAATGCTGTCTAGAATTTCGAGTTGCGATTCGTGATACAAGCCATTATTAATTCGAACTACGTGCAAAGCCTGCTTAAACAGCGCAAGGGCCCGAGAATAATCGCCGACCTCCAGTTGTTGTCGTCCAAGATCGCCCAGTGGCTCTACCTGACGCCGATCATAAGCCCCGAACTCGAAATCAGGCAGAAACATAAGCCCGGAAACCTGCTCTACCTCGAGGGCGAGATCGTCTTCGATGTTAACGGAAAGAGCTTGGGAGAGAACAGTGCCAGGAAAAAAAATAAAGGGAATCGTTGCGATAAGACTCGCAAGCTGAGGAAATGTAACTGCACCTGAGGCTTGTTTTAATACTTCTAGTACTTTCATACTGTAGCACCCGAATTGAAAAATACTATGGCGCAAAATTTCTGACTATTCAATAGGTATCGGAACTAATTTTTTAACTTAGTTCCGATTCCAGAACAGCGAAATTAGTATTTCCACGAAAAATCAGCTAGTTAAAAACTAATTCCGTCGATTTTGAGGGAGCCTTAAAGCTAACGATAAGTTCTATTGGCAACTAATGCTTCCACTAGCACTAGCAGCATTACCAGACACAGTATCCACCACCATACTCGCTGCGGGCGCTCCAATTCCTCAATCAGTTGCGCGGTACGCACCTCCCGAGATTGGTTGGGTTCAGTATCTGGATTGATAATCATGTCATACAAACTCGCCACGGCCACGCGGCTAAAGTTTGACTCTTGGGGAAGGATGTTTACTGCATAATTTTCGCTGACACCATCGATACGGGTTTCGATCAGGCCCGGCTCAGTAGCAGTAATTACATAATTGTCATTGCTAAATACCAAAGCTTCACCCGAGGGACTAGTAGCTACCACCACCGAGGCCTGTCCGGAGGGATCCAGAGTAAAGCTGTCGCCAATCTGATAAGCACGCTGTTTCGACGGCGACTGCGCGAGGTGCCTTAGGGTTTCGTGAACAAACGGGAGAAAAAGTCCCTGCAGAGCTAAATTATTCCACTCCAGGTCCATTGCCGAGGCAAACAGAATAACCTTACCCTCTCCCACAGAACGCTCAACGAGAGCAGGTTCTGAGTTATCAAACTGCATTAATACATCGGCATCTTCATTCGCCAGCAGCGACCAGTGCCTCTGGAATCGCGCTGACCAGTCCCCATCCAGTGGACTCAGTATAGGATGGCGACGATCAAAATCGGCGATCACTAAATAGTCATCGAGCCCCAGATCTCCCTGAGCTTGAATTAACGCGGGAGAAATAGCTGAAAATTGTCTATTAAACAGTTCGGGACTAACTCTATCCCCTGGAGCCATGAGCAAGCTGCCACCAGACTCTACATAATCGGTAATCGAAGCCGCCTGCCCGCTACTTAAGTCGCCAACATTCAGCAGCACCGCAACATCGTTTTGGCGCAGGACCGCCGCGCTTAACGCCTGGGGTTCAATGGATTGCAGAATAAACGGTGATTGTGCCGCACTACTAACGGCCAAACTGAACCAGTGGCCTTCATCGTCAAACCAGTTATCCGAAGCCTCACCATTGACCAGAAGAACTCGAATCTTGGGCAATACATCGACGGTAAAATGATAGGAATTATCGACACTGAAGTTATCCCCGCTTACCCGGACTTCTCCAACGTAGCTGCCCTGGGAAGCAAAACTGGCGGAGAAGGTGACAACCTGTTCAGACCTGTCCGCCAGATCCACCTGGACTCGATCAAGCAACTTTCCATCGATGCTGAGACTTACTTCCCCTTGTTCCAGATGAACCGTCCCGGTCGATCTAACCCGCGCCAATATTTGCTGCTCTGCAGCATCTTCCAGTAATTTCTCGGGTGAGCGCACATCCGTCAGCACCAGATTGCTACTCTCCAGGGCACCAACATCGATACCGGTAAAAGCAACGCCAGGAGCCAGCTTCCAACCTTCTTCGCTGGAATCCATCCCGACATCCTGAAAATCAGAAATCATATAGATCGCGCGATTTTCATAGCGCGAAGTTTCCAGCATCTGATCCGCCAGCCGCAGATTAGGCATATAGCGCGTAGTTCCATAGCCGGCATCCGACAGGGCGGTGATGGTACTTCTAATCCCATCCAGATCAGTACTCAATTCCCTGACTATGTCCGCCGAATTGGAAAAACCGATGAAAGCCACTTCATCACCGGAGGCCAGATCGTCGATGATATCCAACGCCGCCTGCTTAGCCTCGGCGAACTCGTCGCCGTAGCGCATACTCATCGAGACATCCAACAAAATCACCACCGACATCGGATCGGCATCGAGTAATCTGGCGACCGTTTGATTGATCAACGGTCTGGCAAAAGCAAATACCAGTAAGGCAATCAGCGCAGAGCGTAATAACAGTAGCAACCACTGCTGAATATGTTGAAATAAAATGAGCTTCTTCGATGTTTTCTTGAGAAATCGTATGGAGCTGAACATTAATTTCGGTGGCTTCTCTTTACGAATCAAATGAATCGCAATTGGAATCAGGGCCGCCAGCAAACCAAGTAAAAATAGTGGAGTA
This sequence comes from Pseudohongiella sp., assembly GCA_013204155.1. Lineage (GTDB taxonomy): Bacteria > Pseudomonadota > Gammaproteobacteria > Pseudomonadales > Pseudohongiellaceae > UBA9145. The sequence goes on from JABMOK010000126.1 coordinate 45,263, forward strand.
AGGAAAACCATTAGAAGCTCTTTGCTCGTTTGCTCATATAAGAAGAAAGAGCCTCATCGAGTGGCTTCGATGTATTCATTAGACAGTAGTCGACTCCACTGCTTTGGCACTGTTTCTTACAAAAGGCTAGAAACTCATTCAGATTTTCCATATAAGCCTTACGGATTGCCGCCGGAGTAGTTATAAAAGATTCGTTATTCTCCATGTCGATAAACTCGGAAGCCTCATTGAATGGAAAATTCAATTCGGCATCATCCATAATCTGAAATGCAATTACGTCATTACCCATTGCCCGCAGATTCTGCAAGGTATTGATCACCCGCTCTTCGTCATCGAGCATGTCGGTTATAAGAATCACCATACTTTTCTTGTTCAAGGACGATGCGAGGTCGGTTAGAGGCTTAACCGCATCAGTTTTCGCGCCCGGCTCCACCTGGGCCAGAGTTCGCAGGATTCGCATCAAATGCGGTTGTCTGCATTTCGCGGGAATGTACTCCTTTACTTTGTCATCGAAAGTAATCAAGCCAACAGCATCTCGTTGTCGATTAATAAAATAGGCCAACGCAGACGCAAGCGTAATACCATACTCCAGTTTGCTGATTCCGCCCGAGGAATACGCCATCGATGCACTGGTATCCAAAACAATAACGCAGCGCACATTGGTCTCGTCTTCATATTGCTTGATATAAAACTTTTCACTTCTTGCGTAAAGCTTCCAGTCAACATGGCGCATGTCATCGCCACGTTGATAATGACGATAGTCATTGAACTCAACGCTAAAACCGCGGTGTGGACTCTTATGCAAGCCTGACAGGAATCCCTCAACGGCAACCCGCGCGCGCAGTTCCAGATTGTCGAGACCGGCGAGCACAGTGGGATCAAGAAAGTTCAGAGAATCAGACATTGTGACCTGTGTAGGTTGGCTTGGTGTAATTTAGCGATTTCATGGCGATGAGAGTAGACGACTAAATATCAGCAGTCGGCTCTGGCACCTCGTCAAGCAGACGCTTGATAACCTGATCCGTTGTCACCCGCTCCGCTTCGGCGTGGAAATTAAGCAAAATCCTGTGCCGCAATACAGACGGAGCCAATGCCCGCACATCTCCATAGGAAACATTGTATCGACCCAGCAGTAATGCTCTCACCTTGCCGGCCAGAATCAGGTTCTGGGACGCTCGAATACCGCCTCCCCAACTGACCCAATCCTTAATAAATTGCGGCGCTGTATCCGATTGAGGACGAGACGCATGAACGAGTCTAACCGCGTAACGAATGACCGCCTCCGCCGCCGGCACCTGTCTGGCAATGCGTTGAAACTCGAGGATATCCTCGCCGCTCAGCGGATGAGCCAGCGCGGTGTCGTTAGTTTGTGTGGTGGTGCTCACCACTTTCATCTCATCTTCCTCGGACAAGTAACCCAACTCTATCTTGAACATAAAGCGGTCGAGCTGCGCCTCGGGCAAGGGATAGGTGCCTTCCAGCTCGATTGGATTCTGCGTGGCTAGCACGAAGAAAGGCGCCGACATGGGATAGGTCACACCAGCGGCGGTAACCTGCCGCTCCTCCATCGCTTCAAGCAGGGAAGACTGTGTTTTTGGCGGCGTTCTGTTAATTTCGTCGGCCAGCAAAATATTGGTGAAAATCGGCCCTTTGACGAATTTTAACGCACGCTTGCCGTTTTCTTCTTCTACGATCTCGGATCCAACCACATCCGCCGGCATCAGGTCCGGGGTGAATTGAATTCGACTGAAATCGACTTGTAAAATGTCTGCGACGGTCTTAATTAACAGGGTTTTAGCCAAACCTGGAACACCCGTAACGAGACAATGACCACCTGCAAACAGAGCGATAAGCAATTCATCAATGATATCTTCCTGACCAATGATAACCTTCCTGATTTCGGCAGTAATCTGATCTCTGCCTTCTTGCATTCTCTTCACCAGAGAGAGGTCATCCTGGGTGTCAATTTCTAATACTTCTTCTGTTTCTGTCATGAGTAGTTCCTGTCTTTCTCTGTTTTCAGTGACTAAATGCGTAAATTAAAAAGTTAATAGCAATTTTGTAAGCATCATTGCTCGATTTAGTGGGGTAGCCTTTATAGAAGGTATGCTCCCATCCATCGCCAAGATCTGTGTTGTAATTCGCGACCATCATAACCCTGCCGTCATCGTCGAGTACCGCGTACACCTCTGGAGGATAGTTAGGATCATCAAGATTCATGAAACCGCCAAAATCCCAGGTCACCATTCGCCCGGGAACCTGAGCAACCTCATCTATATCAAAGAACACGTGAAATATTTCGTGACTGGTATCGAGTTTTACAATTTCTCGTTCAGGGAAAATTTTAGCCATCTCCATAAACATATCGTCAAGATGGGGCTGACCCCAAAAATCATCAACCATGACAAAACCACCACGAAACATAAACTCACGCAGTGCCTCGATTTCCTCGGGTGAATAATTAGGACCTGTAAGACGAGCCAATAGGCACTCTTTTCCAGTTCATGTAGAGAAAAATATTCTCATACAGGTGCGGATCAGTAAGTTCGATAAATTCATGATTGCGCGGATTGGTATCAATATTGGTGTAACGCTGCACGCCGCGCAAAAGGTTTTCCTCCGCTTCGGGATAATCTGTATCCCACCAGCCACCGCCACCGCCACCACGACCACCACCACGGCGACGCATTCCAAAGCCGCCTCTTCTTCCGCCGTCATAGTTGGTATATTGACCTCTCACCAGAATGAAATCGGTTATCTCGTTTCCATACACGGATAAGTCTTCATCACTGCCAAACTCCAGCACCTGCGCTATAGCCGCTGGGCTAGCAAACAGCAAACAGGCGAAGCCGGCGAGAATAAGGCGATGGAAAGGGTGGAATTTAATGCGCATCACCCTCTATTGACTGCAACAAAATCTGCTGAGCGCGCTGATAGCTTGGCGCTGTTTCCAGGGCACTTAATACATTCTGCTTCGCCTCAAGCGCTTGCCCGTTTTTTAAATAGGCTTCAGCCAAATTAGTCTTCGCTTCCACCGGATCATTTATTTCCAATTTCAGCAATACCTCGTATTCGGTAACGGCCAAAGCGCTGTCGCCAATGCCGTCGGCCAAGCCTGCCTTCAACTGATGTACGTCGCTGCGGTAAGGATCAACCTGTATCGCTCTGTCTATATAATATTCAGCCCGCTCAAAGTCGCCGTTTTCCAATGCCGCTTCGGCCAAAATAATCGCCGAACCGTAATCGTGCTGCAAATTTTGTAGCAGAAGCTCCAATTGCTCTAGCTGCGCCTCCCTATTACCTTCTTTTTCATAGATTTGTGACAACACTAAAGGCGGGCTCGGGTAACCTGTATAAGATGGCAATAAATTATAGGCCTGTTGCAAATATTGCTTGGCTTGGAGAAAATCTTCTTCCTTAAAAAGCACGATTCCAAGCTGTAAATAGGCTTGAAAATCTCGAGGGTTTTCTTCGATGCGCGACTGCATATGCTGTTTTAGCGAAGCGTTATTGTACAGCTCCGCCAATATGGCACTGGAATTCTCTCGCACACCGTGACCATGGCCCGCACCTTCATCTGGCACATCTTCGGTATGCACATAGACGTTAATTTCGGCTACCCGGCGCTCAATCCATGCATCGAAGCCAGCATCGAACTGGGCGAGAGACAATTCGAAAACCTCCTGGAAACGAGCACTGTCTTCCTTGATTAAAGCATACTGTTTAATGAATTCTACCAACTTCTCGAAGCCGTATTCTTGCGCAATATAATCAACCACCAGATACGATTGAAAATAAGCAAAACCAAGATCGGCGTCACTTCTGGCGCCGGAAAATCCTGAATTGAGATCGGCGATATCGAGTAATTTATCTTGCTCCGCGGCGCGAACCAAATCCAGCCCCTGGCTGCGTCCCCAGTACGGACGCCCTTCACGTTCTTCCCATACCGAGATGCCTTCGGAGAGCCAGCGCGGCATTCGATTATTGGTCATTTGCAAGGTAATAATATGCATAAACTCATGCCAGACGATTTCCTGCCAGTTCGCTGACAGCGTATCGGGGGAAATAAGTGTGATCACTTTACCAAAACAGATGCCGACCAACGGGCCAATATCCGGCAAGCCGACAGAACGTACGGCGAAGTCTTCAGAATTTTCGAAAACCTCGATCAGAATCGGACCTTCTGGCTCGAAATTATATTTTGCAGTCTGTTCGTTCCAGCCTTCCTCTAATAGTGGCCGCAGATACGGCCAGAGAATATCCGCATCGTGCTCACTCATACGCACCTTGAAGTGTTCACTCTCCAGCGTGACATAGGTATCCAGCGTATCAAACACTTTTAACATGTTTGATGTCAGTACATTGAAGGGGTCATTCTCAAAACCAATTTCTAAATTAGCCTTGCCTTCTTCTTCTTCACCGAGCCTGATCAGATTACTTCCCAGCACGGTGTAGCCCTGCCAATACTGCGGATCAGCTTCGAGAGCGGCGCGGGCAAATTCCACGGCCTCGACAAACAGGTAGTTTTTCCCAAGGTAGTCAGCAATATCAGCCAAAAAAATCGGATTGTCAGGACTGAAGGCCTCTACCTGTGCCAGGTAGGACGCATAATTTTCTGATTTTTCTTCCAACGCGGCTTGTGAAGCGAGTAAACTTAATGTCTTCAGTGACTCCTTATTAATCTCCAGTACCTTGTCAAAATATTCTTGCGCTTCATCCTCGCGCTCATTGACCATCAGCAATTGGGCATAAGTCTGAATGGCGGCTGTCGAATTAGGATTGATAGCCATGGCTCGCTGTAAAGCCCTCTCATCGCCGGTTATCTGCGTCATGCCTACCAGCGCTGGAACATAACGACTGTTGATGTCCAGCGCCTCCTGATAGGAGCGCTCCGCGTCAGCCATATTGTATTTTTCCAGAAATAAATCACCCCACAACACGTGTGCCTCGAGATTATTGGGGTTAGCGCGCGTCGCCTCACTGAACAGGCTGTTAGCATCATGAAAGTTATCCATTAACCAACTAGCCAGGGCCACCATGGCCACGTCTTCGGAACTGAACACCAGACCATTGTTATAACGCTGTACTGCCTGATCTAAAATTGGAGAGGCCGTTTCCTTCTCCCCAACAAATTTAAGCAGGCTGCCATATTGCACAAGCGTGCGAACCGGGGCATCCTCCAGGCCATCGACTACTGATTTTAATATCGCCAACGCTTCGCGAGATTCCCCAACCACTCTTTTTATTTCTGCCAATTGAGTACTTAGTAGTGGAAAACGCGCGTAGTCGTTAGCTTCGATCGCATTCTGTACCACAGACATCGCTTCCTGATAGTTGCCCATCATCGCGAAAGCCTTGCTGGCACCGACCAAACCTTCATTTCGATCGAGTCCATCGGCCATTTGAAAAATCTCGGTGGCCGCCGCATAAGATCCGCTCATCAGCAACTGCTCGCCACGAAATAGCGGAGTTTCTCCGGTGTTAGTCTGATCATCCTGCGCTAATGCCGTAGAGGCGATGACAGAAGCCAGGCCCGAAATCATCAGCAAGCGTAATAATGAGAATGTTTTCGCCATCATCCTACTGTGTAGCCTGTTCATTGACTTGTTCATTAAATTGTCCCGTAGCTCTAGCTAGATCTATTAAAAGCACTTCCATCTGCTGCCAGTAATCCGCTTCCAAAAAGTCAGCCTTTCGACCACGGAGAATAAATACCGAACGCTCCAGTTCCTGCATCCTGCCCTTTAAGCGAACAGCAGCGGTTGGTAAGCCGGCACTGCTATCGATCAAGGTATCTATGTAGGCAATTTCTGCCAGTCTGCCGTCTACTTCAGCTGTGGTTGGGTTAAGGCTAAACAAGGCATCGCCATTGTCATCGAGCCCGGCGTGTTCTGAAGCCAGGCGCCCCTGTTCTTCATAAAATTCTTCAACATTACTCTTCGCATAATTAAAGGCCTCCAACATCGACACCCGACTATTCTTGTCACGATCACCATTGCGATTATCCAGTGCCTCGATAAAGTAACGCGAAAATATCGGATCGTATTTTTCTGTTGCAGAGCGAGTCGAGGAAATAACGACCCTGCCCTCGCTGGACAACGAGGCGGAAAACCCGAAACTTGCAGAAGTAGTATTAACGATTACTATATCCTGCTGCTCGAAGCCGTCCAGAATTTCAGCAAATTGAATGCCGGTAATATCGGGCCCAACAATATTAAATTTTGCCTCTTCCTCTTCTCCCGAACCATGACCCATCAAAAAAACGGTGATTTGATCACCTGTCTTAACCACCGACTTGAGACTTGCAAACTGCTGCTGTATGCCTTGCAAGTCACAGGCACCATCGATGCGCTCCGCGCCGGCACCCTGACTTTCGCCCCGATCAAATAAAAGCGAAATTGTCTCGGTGCTGTAGCCATAATCCCTGGCTAAAATATCATGTAAGGAAAATGCCCACTGGCGGAATTTGGATTTACTCTCATCGCCAACCGTCGGTCCCACCATGATTACTGCATATTTGGTGGAGTCGGGGCTATCCAGAAAAAAATCATTGGCTTCGATGATCTTGCTGTCTTGCGCGACAATGTCGGCAGCAAGGAATAGCAAGAAACAGCTACAAACTAATTGAAATGAAATAAATTTAGTTTTCATAATAGTATTTTTATCAAATCAGGATAAACCTTTCATCCGCCGCGCTACCCAGTCTACGCACAACAATAGAATTAATAAGGCCAACAACCAGGGGCGATCCCAAAGGTCGATCTGTACTTCTTTCGAATAGGCGTTGGGGGTGAATTCAATCGCGTCTATCAGGGCATCAGCATCTTGTAGATTGAAATAACTACCACCACTGGCTGCCGCTATTCTCTCTAACAGGCCTCTGTCCAGCTCCGCATTTGTGTACTCGCGCAATGAGGGAGTGACTACAAAGGCAGCGCGTTTTTCAGAACTGGAACTACTGGCCTCACCTGCAGCACTCGCCACATCGACCAGCAAGCTGTATATGCCTTCTTCCTCGACTGCAAAACTGGCACGGTAAACGCCCTCTTCTTCAATATCCCACTCCATCGGTGAATCTATAAATTCAGCCAGGGGATTAGCTGTCTGCATCCACAGCGTGGCATCGTTATCCGCTTCATATTCGTCGTTCAGTACTGTGGCCTTGACATTAACTTCGTCACCGACATTATAAAATTCTCGATCAAATTCTATGCTGATACGCTCTGGAGCAGACACCGCTAACCAGCGTATTAATTGCCGCCACAGCGTTTCATGGGATTCGTCTGCCGAGGGCAACATCATCTGCCAACGCCAGGAGCTGGCGGTGGTAATTGACATGCTACGGCCTGAGCCATAACGCTGCGACACCAGCACCGGCAAAGCCTGATTCTGATATTGCAGCAGAGGATGTTCGAGTAATACTGTCGCCCCAGGCTTAACTCTACCGGTAACATAGACTCCCTGTAATTCGGGCAGCTGACGCCATAGCCGCTGATTTTCTGCATCATCAGCCGACAGGCGCAGTAAAGGCGAAAACTCGCCGTTGTTGGTTAGTCTGGGGTAGTAGAGTTCACCCGTTGGGTGCTCGCCGCGACGAATACCCCCTCTCAGGTGATTAGGCAAAAAACTTTCTTCCACCAGGCTTATCGGAAGAATATCGGCGATAGGCGTACCAATAAATTCTTCGTCAACCATGCCACTCATCAATAATCCACCGCCCCGTTCGGCGACAAAGTCTTCAATCATCTGTAGTTGATCGGCATTAAAAAAATCCGTTCCGATGTCGCCGAGAATGATCGCCTCATACTGATACAAGGCTTCCCGATCTTTCGGGAAACCACTGCTTAATTCAGTGGCCGACTCGATTCCCTGTCGATAATATTTCTCAGGTCCGGTTTGAAGATAAGTTGCCATTCTTAAGGAATTATCACCGGCTACGGCACGTCGAATAAACTTGTACTCGTTTCTGGGATGGCCTTCTATGTACAACACATCGAGGGGCTCTTTTTCGGTATTGTCTACCAAAAAACTATAACTGTTGTTTTTCTCGATAATTTCGCCCGTTTGCAGCTCGACCTGTAGATCATAAACAATCAATTCCGGTCGTTCGGGCGTTAACTCGAGATCGTATCTCCGGGTAACACCTTCGGCACCAAGAATTACTGTGTCGGACACTACCTGAGTGTCTCCGTCCATAATAGAAAGTTCAATTTCCTGACCTTCATATCCCTGGTGATTTACACCGACCTGAACGCTGAACACTGATCCTTCCAGCACCGTTTTCGCGGCACTTACATCCACGATGCCAATATCTTGTGGTATATCTTCCTGCCCAACACCCAGCGTAAACACCGGAATTTGTCGTGCTCCAAATTCCCGCGCCTTGATTAGCGGATCGGAATCACTATTGTCCGCGCCATCGCTCACCACTACCAGCCCGCCCAGAGGAAGACCATTAAGCTGATCGTCCACATAATCCAGCGCCTGTTGCAATGATGACGTCGTGCCTTCTTCAGCTAAATCCTCGATACCCGCAATACGTTGGGTTTCTTTATCGAAGCGAAAAATTCTAATCTGAAAGGAATCCGAAAGCCGCTCCAACAATTCATTCTCAAATAGTTTCTCTTGCACCGCGCTCTGCCGTGATTGACCATCTTGCATATCTTCAATCGACATACTTTGAGAGTCGTCTATTAAAACACCGAGATAGGTTTCCTGTGGTGAAATCTGCAGAGTGTTTATGACAGGTCGCAGCAAACAAAACAAAATGATTACCAGCACGCTGGAACGCAGACCAATAAATAATATTTTCCAGGGCCCGCTCAGTACTCTGGTGGTTTTTTGGTAGGTCAGCCACACGCCGGTAATGATCAGCAGAACCATCAAAGCAAACAACAAGGGATTGATGCCGTAGGCAAAACTGAATGTGCCGTCTGCGAGTGCGGTAAAAAAATTGGGTTCGGTGTATTGCATTGCTACTGCGCTGTATCAGCTGACCCCTGATTTTCGGACAATACACGATAATATTCTTCAACCAATTCTCGATATTCGTCAGGGATATCTTCATCAGCCGAGGCATACAGCTTATTGTTGATATTATCCAGCTCTGCCTGTGCGCGCAGGGCTCCTTCAAGTTCCGTAATCGGCTGTAGTAATTGTCTAAACAAATCAGGTTGATTAAGAAAATCTTCAATATCTTGCTGGGTTAATTGCTGCCGTATGGATCTGGCATTTCCAATGGAGGAGTTATTGCCTGAAGTATCACCAACCCTGCCACCTGTGCCTGGCTGTTGCTGATCACCAGTACCTCGCGCGCCACTTAGCTGCTGACGGCCGCCACCCTGACCTTGTCCTTGCTGACCTGATTGTCCCTGTTGACTTTGTTGCCCCTGCTGTCCTTGTTGACCTTGTTGACCTTGTTGACCTGGTTGACCTGGTTGACTGCCACCCGACTGGGCCTGTTCTTGCACTTGCTGTGACAATTGCTGGGCCAACTGTTGCGTTTGCTGTAACTGCTCCCGCATCTCTCTTATCGATGGGACACCGTCGCCGGCTTGCTGGCCTGCTTCATTAAAAGCCAGCGCTTGTTGCTCCAGCTGTTCGATTTGTTCTCGCAGCTGCGCCGCACTACTTGCCGCCTGCTGAATTTGATCTGATGCAGAGCCTCCACGAGAAGGGTTCAGGGCGGCAAGGCTCTGAGCAAATTCTTCGATAGAATTCTCAAGTTCCTGTTCAATATCCACCGAAAGATTAACCATGCCATTGCGCAACACGCGATTGCTGGTCTGCATTTCTTCTCGAATAGGTCGTAAATCTCTGGTTGCTGCTTGCGCCTGCGACATTAATCGCTGATCTTCGTTATCGCCACGGGCAATGATCGCTCGCAGCATGTCTTCAATTTCCTTAAGGTCACGTTGCTGCTGCTGTTGTGCTTCGATTAATTCCTGCATATCAGCATCATCTCGAATCGATTGTCGAGTCTGACCCAGGCCCTGCTGGCGACTGGTTTCTTGCAGTGATTCCTGCAATTGCCGTTGTTGCTGTAACAGTTGCTGACCACGCTGGCCAAGATTTTGAGCCAGCTGATTAACCGAACGCTCTGATTGTTGACTTAGCTCACGCTGCTGTTCGCGCAGATTTTCCAGGGCTTTCTGCGATCTCGCGGCGGCGATTGCCGCCGTTTCACTCTGGGAGGCTTCCCGCATTTGCTGAGCCGCTCTTTGCAATGCTGTTTGCGGTTGTTGAGATTGAGACTGAGACTGAGACTGCTGCCCGTCGCTGGAACTTCCGCTGGAAGGCGAACTGCTACTAGCCTGGGATTGAGATTGAGATTGAGATTGAGACTGGGATTGTGAGGCCTGCTGACTCTGGGATTGCGACTGGGAACTCTGCTGGCCTCGTGACATCTGTTGCGCCAACTGTTCAACTTCGCGGCTAAGTTGTTCCTGCTGCCGCATCAGGCGCTCTAATTCACGACGCTTCTGTTCTTCGCTCATCTGCTCTTCACGCCTAGCCAGATTACGTTGCGCCCTGGTTAAACCTTCCTGTCTGCGAGCCAGTTCTTCCAACTTGTTGGCTTCCTCGGCTTGTTCAGCGGATTGTCCACTGCTGCGGCTTTCCGGGGTCTCGTAGCGATTCTCCAGCTGGCCCATTTCCATCTCGAACAGCTCGCGCAAATCTTCCCGTTCTTGTTGCGCCGAACCGCCACCACCGCCACCGCCACCTTGCTGCATGCTGATATCGGTACGGTTAATATTCGC